>NZ_CP046919.1:653497-980245 GCF_011387195.1 Streptococcus ruminicola | reverse complement strand
ACTTGACAGTATCGCTGGATACGAACACAGCGTTCGTGACTATCTTCGCTCAAAAATCACACCACTTGTTGATGACGTGCAAACTGATGGACTTGGTGGTATTTTCGGTATCAAACACTCTGACGCTGAAAACGCCCCTCGCATCATGGTGGCTGCTCACATGGATGAAGTTGGTTTCATGGTCAGCGATATCAAAGCTGACGGTACATTGCGTGCTGTTGGTATCGGTGGCTGGAATCCACTAGTTCTAAGCTCACAACGTTTCACTCTTTACACACGTGATGGTTCTGCCATTCCAGTTGTTTCTGGCTCAGTCCCACCACATTTCCTTCGCGGGGCAAATGGCTCTGCTTCTCTTCCAAAAATCGATGACATCATTTTTGATGCAGGATTTACAGACAAAGCTGAAGCCGAAGCATTCGGTGTCCTTCCTGGCGATATTATCGTGCCAAAATCTGAAACTATTCTTACAGCCAACCAAAAAAATGTTATCTCAAAAGCTTGGGACAATCGCTTTGGTGTGCTTATGGTGACAGAATTGCTTGAAAGCCTTAAAGATCAAAAACTTGATAACACCCTTATCGCTGGTGCTAACGTTCAAGAAGAAGTTGGTCTTCGCGGAGCGCATGTTTCTGCTACAAAATTCCAACCAGAACTCTTCTTTGCTGTTGACTGCTCACCAGCTGGGGACATTTACGGCAACCAAGGTAAAATTGGCGACGGAACACTTTTCCGTTTCTACGATCCAGGACACGTGATGTTGAAAGATATGCGTGACTTCTTGCTCACAACTGCAGAAGAAGCTGGTATCAAATACCAATACTATGCTGCCAAAGGTGGTACAGACGCTGGTGCCGCTCACCTCAAAAACGGTGGTATCCCATCAACAACTATCGGTGTTTGTGCACGTTACATTCACTCACATCAAAGCCTTTATGCTATGGATGATTTCTTGCAAGCCCAAGCCTTCATTCAAGCTATCGTTAAAAAATTAGACCGCTCAACTGTTGACCTCATCAAAAAATACTAGAAAGGAGCTAGGGGACTCAGGTCATTAAACATTTCTCTTGTACTTTCCCCTTTGTCTTACTATGAAAATCGGATTTATCGGAGTCGGAAAAATGGCAACTGCCATCATCAATGGACTTAATGCAACATCACACGATATCATCATTTCAGGTTCTTCACTTCCTCGCTCACGCGAAATTGCAGAGCAACTTGAAGTTGAAGCAGCTCTTTCACATCAAGAACTTATCGACCAATCTGATTTGGTTGTCCTTGGTATCAAACCCCAAATGTTTGAACCAGTCCTTGCTGGACTTCACTTCCATCAACCCATTCTTTCAATGGCAGCTGGTGTCACTCTTGAACGTCTTGGCAAATTAACTGATCCAAATCTTCCACTAATCCGTATTATGCCGAACCTCAATGCACAAATCTTGAAAAGTACGACTGCTATTTGTACAAATGACAAAGTCTCTGCTGAACTTCTAGCAACTGCCAAAGAAATCACTGACAGTTTTGGTTCAACCTTTGATATCCCTGAAAAAGATTTTGATACCTTTACAGCCCTTGCTGGATCAAGCCCAGCTTACATTTACCTCTTTATCGAGGCACTTGCCAAAGCTGGCGTTAAATACGGTATTCCAAAGGAAAAATCACTAGACATCGTGACACAAACAGTCCTTGCTAGTGCTGAAAATCTTCTTCAAGGCTCTGACAGTCCACACGATTTGATTGATAAAATTTCAAGTCCTGGTGGAACAACCATTGCAGGCCTTCTAGACCTTGAAAAAACTGGCTTAACCGCAAGCGTTGTTTCAAGTATTGATGCGACAATTGCAAAAGCAAAAGCCTTGTAATACACTAAAAAGCGACTGAATTCAGTCGCTTTTTTTATAAAATCATACTTAGAACACCTAGAAAATTATTCAGAGCATGAACAGCAATAGAAAACTCTAGTTTTTGTGTTTTTCGATAAATCATCGCCAGCACTAATCCCATACCACCGTAAAGAATCCAACTTCCCAAATCTGTCGGCATATGAAGTGCCCCAAAAAGAAAACTGCTAACAAAAACACCAAGTTTCGAAAATTGGAAGGCTTGTTTGACAATCAATCCACGAAAAACAAATTCTTCAACAATCGGAGCTGCTACAACTGTCATCACAAAAAGCAAAGCTGGTGACATGCCAAGATTTTCAATAACTGATTGATTCAGCGTATTTGCCTTTGTACCATGCTCCAAAACTAAAGTAATGCCTCCAAGCATTCTCACAGGAACCATGACCAAAAATCCCATAAAAATACTCTTCCAAGCATCTCCCGTCAACAACTGACTAGCATGATTTAAAAAGCCTAAACGCTTAGCAATCAAAACCGTTACTAAAGTCACCACTAAAAAAGCTAGGATCAACATAAAAGTTTGCCAAAAAGGCTGATTTTTTCTTAGAAAAACAATAGGCAATTGTTCCAAGAAAATCACACCTACTGCTAGCCCCAAATATTTAAAAAATGATACCAATTTTTTCATAAGAATCTCCCCCCATTATAAAATCTTTGAAAAAATAATTCGTAAACCTAAAAATCCTAAAAGCAAACAATACAACCAAATCATCAATAAAATAACATAAGAAAAGGGAATGCCCAGGAAGGCATACAAAGCAATCAACATCACATTTACAAGAAACATAAAAATCAAAGTTGATACAGCAGTCACTCGCAAAATATACTGATTACGTTCATCATAAAGAGCAATGTAAGCAGCTTTTAAACGTTTTGGCTGACGAGAAAGCAGCCAATAGTAAATAGCAAAAATAAGACCAGCACTGCCACCACCAAGCATTAATCCTGATGCAAAGTCATTGTCTCTTATCAAACTAGCTAACACCAAACTAAGGCCAGCTAAAGCTAAGATAAAGTATGAAAGTCTTAGTAAATATCGGCGATACTCTTCCAAACTCTTCTTACGGTTCCAGCTAGCAACAGCTTTTAATAACATCATTTACTCCTCTCCCTTTGCTGATAGAAAAATCACTGCAAGTAAATTTAATATCATACTCATACCAAGCCCCATCCCACAAAGAAAATCGCTCATCTTCATGAAGTAGCTAAAAACAAATAAACTTTCTCCTAAAAACAACAAGAACATTCCAGTTTCTTTTCTACTTTCTTGCCTATCAACTATAGCTCTAATCTTTTCCATTTCTACATCTCCCCTTTACGCTTCATCAAAAATAAAGATTTCCTCAATTGTCATGCCAAAATATTTGGCAATTTTATGCGCTAATTCTAAAGAAGCATTGTAGCGTCCTTTTTCTAAGGAAATAATGGTTTGTCTTGTAACTCCAAGTGCCTCAGCAAGCTCAGCTTGGCTAACTTTATTTGCTTTTCGGAGTTCTTGAATTCTTGTTTCCATTTATCCCTCCAACGACTTATCATTAGTAAAGTTAACTTTACATTTAAAGTATAGTACACTTTACATTTTGTGTCAAGCTTATTTTACATTTTTATAAAAACATCAAAAAAGCTGACCCGTAGGTCAGCTTTTCTGGTCTTATCATAATATTTTGATAACTTAATTAGTAAGGTGTTTGAAACGTTCAACATCACGCGCAATTACGAGTTCTTCATCCGTTGGAATAACAACTGCTTTCACGCGAGCTTGATCTGTTGAAATCACACCATAAGCACCTGAAACATTCTTAGCTGGGTCAACATCGACACCAAACCAAGTCATTCCAGAAATGACATCCGCACGAACATCACTAGAATTTTCACCGATACCAGCGGTGAAGACAATAGCATCGGCACCGTTTAAAACGGCGAAGTATTGTCCAATATATTTTCTCAAGCGATCAACATACATATCGTAAGCAAGTTGGCATTTTTCATCACCTTCTGCTTTTCCTGCTAGAATATCACGCATGTCACTTGATTTTTCCGAAATACCGAGTAAACCTGAATCACGATTCAAGATGGTACGAATTTTTTTAGGATCAGCCATCGCTGGCTCACATTCTAGAAGATAAGTAATGACACCTGGATCAATACTTCCTGAACGTGTTCCCATCATTGTACCACCAAGTGGAGTTAATCCCATTGAAGTATCAACAGATTTACCACCTTTAATGGCTGTAATAGAGACTCCATTACCAATATGACAAGTAATCAATTTCAAGTCTTCTAAAGGTTTGCCTAAAACCTTAGCTGCCTCTTGGGCAACGTACTGATGACTTGTACCGTGTGCTCCATATTTACGAATCTTATAATCAGTGTAATAACGATTAGCAATAGGATAACGGTAAGCTACTTCAGGCATTGTCATATGAAAGGCAGTATCAAAAACAACAACGCTCGTAATATCAGGCAATATTTCCTTAAACGCTTTAATCCCAAGAGCTGCTCCAGGATTATGAAGCGGTGCTAGCATTGACAATTCTTCAACCTGTTGAATCACCTTATCGGTTACCAGGGCCGATTCTTTGAAATAATCACCCCCAGCCACCACGCGGTGACCAACACCAGTTATTTCATCATAACTAGCAATAATGTCCATCGAAATCAAGTCATCAAGAAGGATTTTTACAGCAGCTGTATGGTCTGGAATATCTTTCGTTTCCGAATACTTCTGACCATTAAATTTCACTGTAGAAACACTGTTTGCAAGGCCGATACGTTCGATTAAACCTTTTGCAATAACTTCTTCCTCAGGCATCTTGTACAGTTGCCATTTGAGACTTGAACTTCCTGCATTAATAGAAATAGTTTTCGCCATAAATTTACCTCTAAAGCGCTTTCATAATATATCTCTATTTTAGCACAACTATTTTAAAAAATCATATTTTCAACATTCCATTTTTTAAATTTCTCAATAAAATCTGTTAAAGCTTCGCGACTTTGCAAGTCAGCAAGCGGATAAACAAATGTCTCTGGAGTATGTTCAGCCTGTTTCTTCAAGACAAAAATTGACTTAGCATTGGCCGCATTGCCGAAAATAGATTCTGGTAAAGTAATCACCGCAATAACATCAGCGTAATCCTTCAACCATGCCTTTAACAAATCACTTTGTTTACTTGTCAAAAGACTAACCGGTGCTAAAAAGACAGCAATACCATCTTTTTTGAGATATTTGAGAGATTGTTCCATCAACAAATGATGCGCATAAGTGTGTTCATCACTACTTGCTACTTTATAGCGTTTTGCAATTTCATCATTTGGATAGAAGCCGACTGGAAGGTCACTGATGATGACGTCACTTTCCTTAAGAATCTGTGGGCGCACAGCATCCTCTTGAATGAACTGAGCTTTAGAATCCATCACTTCGGCAATACTTGCTGACAAGTCAATCAACAAATCATCAACTTCAATTCCAAGGTAATTCAAGTCTTTAGATGAATTATTGAGCAAGGTTTGTGCAAGGTTACCTGTTCCGCTACCGATTTCTAAAACATCAAGTTCTTTTGAGGCTGTCAAATTCTCAATAAGGAACATTAAGATAAAGCCAATAGCATCAGGTGTAAATTGGTGGTTTGCCTGAAGTGCTTCTGTTTGAGCAGCTTTAATGAAAATAAACTGAAAAGCACGACGCCATTCTTCTTTAGTTAAATCAAGTTGGCGTAGTTTTTCATTATTTGCAGCTACTGTCTCATTGGCACCTTCAGCACCAAGATAAAAAGAGTTTTGTTCAATAAGAGCATCGTAAATGTGTGTTTTCAACTCATTTTCGATTAACTGTATATTTTCTAGAATCAGCCCATAAGCTGTTTCGATTTTTTCAAAATTCATTTTCCCCTCCAAGACTAATCATATCAAAAAACCTTGAAAATGAAAAGAAAGCACTAGTGACTTTCTTTTTCAAGTGCTTGTTTTTCTTTCTTAGGAAGGTAAAACGTGTATTGAAACTCCTCTTTGCTATCTAACGTAACGGTCTCTACTAAGAGTTTGTCTTTGTAGTGATAACTTACTGTTCCTTTATCAAATTGGCATTGTCCTGATTCCTCATCAGCCAAGTCTTTACTCATTTCTGCCATCAGGTAAGCTTGGGCTGATTTTATCTGAGCTTGATGCTGACGCTCACTTGCAACCACGCGCCCCAAATAAAATTGCAAAAGCAGGGCAAAGATAGCCGCCATCAGCAAAGCATATAATAAAATTCCCGCTTTAACTTGTCGTCTCAAAAGTGTAAACAAAACATCTCTCCATATCACTGCCTAATTGCAATTTAATCATCACCTTATTGCCATCCTGACTAATGCTTGATGACGTCACTCCAAAGAGCATGGGCTGATACCCCTGACCTGAAGCATTTGTTTTTCGAAAATCATCAGCCTTAGACAAACCATAAGCCAGTTGCTGATTACCTTTACTAACATAGAGTTTGTTGTCAGCAACTTTATCCAACTGACAACCCGCAAGCTCAGAACGCAGCTGCTGAGAAAAGAGCAACCATTTTTCCTCTTGATTCGCCGATAAATAATGGACATTACTTGAAATACTTTGAGTCAATCCTTGATAAACCAATATGGAACCTGAGATAACCAGCAAAGCCACTAAGCTCTCTAAAAGGGTAAAAGCTCTTAACCTAATTTTTCGTGACATGTAGCACCTCGTTTTGCCCATCATAAATGGAAATCTCATTATCATGCTTAACCATACGCACCTCAACCCCATTAATAGCCAAATGGTCTTGTCCTGTTTGAGCGGCCATGGTCGCTACATTAAGTACCTCTTGCTGATGCAAACTCTCTTGCATTTGAGTGCGACTATGGTCCATTTCTCCTAAGACCAGACTGGTTATCGTTGCTAATAAGGCTAGTGCTACTAACCCCTCAAGGAGTATGTAAGCTTTTAGTTTCTGTTTTTTTATAGTTACCACTTCCTATGTACAATTGATAATTAATGGCTTGATTTTCTGTATGAAACTGTATCTTAGTAAGAGACGAATTTCCCCCAGCTTTATCAAAAACAAGTTGATAGTTTTGAGCAACCGATACAGTTTTAGGAATCCTAACACTAGTGACCCCATTTGAGATAGCATCTTGCGATATCTGCAAAGTTTGACTTTCCTGCTTAACACTGGCTAATTTTTGTGTGTCACGATAAAGATTTTCAAAGGAAAGAAAGAACAGAGTTTCATCGACCGATTGAAAAATATGATTGACCGAACCTGATAGCATGATGACCATGAAACAAGAAATTGCTAAGGTCAGCAAACTTTCGATGAGGGTAAAGGCGCGAAGAGTTTTATTTTTTAGCTTCATTATAGGTTTTGGCTTGCTCTTTCGTAATGTAGCCAATGTCTACTAAATCATCAACACTTGCCTTATCACCTGTCTTCACCTCATAAAGGTCCATCTGACTTTCGACAACTTTGACAACAGCAGCATCTCCTTTTTCATGCACAACATCCTTTTGCTTACTCAAATTTGGCACAAATAACAGCATTAAGACACCAATGATTAGCAAAACAATCAACATCTCCACAAGTGTGAAAGCTTCCACAGACTTTTTACGTAGTTTTTTCCAAATTTTTTTCATTAAAAATTTCCTCCCATATTTTGATACATTGGCAAAAGCATTGCCACATAAATTAAAACGATGATTAAAGCAACAAAGACAAAGACCAAAGGCTGAATCAGCTGCGTTGCCTGTGTCAATTGACTAAAGAAATTCTGCCAAGTCTCTTCGGCATAAATATCTAACTCACGACCTAATTTTGATTTGACTTCACCATACTCAATCATCAAACTAAGCTCACGCAAGAAAAAAGGATAATCTAAAACCTTTTGGTGAAAAGATTGCCCTGCAAGCAAAGCTTCTTGCATATCCTTTCCAATTTCTTGAAAAAGGCGTGATTTTTGCCGCTGCATGAGCTCTACAATCTCCATAAGCTCAATACCTTGCCCGATAAGATTTCCCCACTCACGCGCATAATAGGCGGTCAAATAAAGACGCACGTACCGCCCAAAGATTGGCAAACGACTCAACTGACTATACAGATAAATTGGCGATAAGCGCTTGGCATACAGAACCCCAAGCAGAATTCCTAAAGCTAAAAGAGCAAAGCCACCTAAAAAAATCATAGGAAAATGGCTGATAATCTGAGTCGCAAAATTTTGATTTTCCAACTGCGGTAGCAAATAATTTTTCAAGCCCAGCATAATCAGAATTAAAAAGCTGAGCAAAATCAAAGGATAAGTCGCCACTTCAATCAATTTCTTTCGAACAACTGACATACTGGCCAAGTAGCCATCAATTTTTAACAAACTCTGCTGACAATTTCCATGAACATCTGCCAAAGCAATCTGAGTGACAATTGTATCTGAAAAGCCTAATTTAGCCATCATATCTGCCAAACTTGCCCCGCTTAGCAAAGATTCTTGCATACTATCCACATAAACTTCTGCCAACAATTGACTTCGTCTCAAAAAAGAAACAATTTCTGTTAAATTAAAGCCACTGTTAAAGAGATTGTTAAATAATTGAATCACCTTCTGCTGTTTTTTAAAGGGCAATTTTTTCGATTTTTGCTTCCTCAAGGCTAATATGTCCGTCCCTAGCAAGGCTTTCAATTTGCTCATTCCACCTTGTTGGGGGATACTGTTCAAAATCTCCTTTGGCAAAATCCACAACACCTCCACCGCCAATTAATCGTTGATAAACAATAGCTCGCAAACTATTTTCAAGTTCCTGCTTACTAACTCCCAATTCTAATAATCTTGCATAGACACCCGGGATACTCTTAGCATGAATGGTTGAAAAGACGAGCACACCTGTTAGACTAGCTCTAATAACCGCACGCGCTGTCTCACTATCACGAATCTCACCAATAATCAAAATATCAGGTCTATGACGAAGCGAGAGCTTGATAAGATTATCATAAGTCATGCCAATCTCATCATTAAGCTGCAGCTGCAACATATTATCCTGCTTAATCTCAACAGGGTCTTCTATCGTAATGACCTGCTTATCAGGGAACTTTTCACGAACCAATTGATACATGAGAGTAGTCTTTCCACTCCCTACCGGCCCGGAAAAAAGGTAAAGTCCTCGACTATCAATCGCCTCTAAAATATTCTTCATCCCATCGAACCAATATTGCAAATCATGACGACCTGAATAAAGAAGTCTGATGACCAGGCTCTCACGCCCGCGATAATCACCAACAGTAGATAAACGCAGTGAAATCACTTCACCCTCAGCAAATTCATAATCACAAGACCCTAGCTGACTACGACGTTTCTCACCAACATTCATCCCAGCTACAAATTTAAAGTGACTAATCACACTTGTCATCTCATCACTAGCAAGCTCCTGAATAAACTGACGTTCATCACCAACACGTTGATAAATTTCATAGTGCTCCTTCTTAGGAACAATGTAAATATCTTGCGCATTCTTTTCAACAGCATCCTTAATCAGCTGCTTTGCTTTTTCCTGAATCATTTTAACCTCCTTATCTTTATATTCGAAAAAAATTTTTAAAAAATAAAAAAATCATGGAATTTTCCATGATTAAGGTTTAAATTTGCATTTTTGAGGTCTGGGGCTTGGTTCATCATTTCTAATATTAAAATGATAAGCAAACTGCTCTTTGGCTAATTCTTGCCCATCTTTTAGAATCAAAAGTGAATGATATTGTTGCAAATAATCACCGCAATTCTCACACCAACGCTTCTCAGCCTTATCCCAAAAAGCAGCTTGAAAATTGTCATGACACTTACAGCTCGGCAGATTCATTCTTAACGATTGCCATTCTGATTTGTAAAATGACACAGCTTCTTCAAAGTATTCAAAAGTTTGTTCTTCGATGATATCATCCTGCCAATCATCCAAAAACCACCAGGGTTCCCAGTCCCCAAACATTTTGATTACTTGATACATTTTTTCACTTCCTTATGGTCTTTATTATATAAGAATTAAAGCTAATTTAAAATATATTTGCTTATTTATAATCATTATCATCTAATTTAATCTCATTTTCTCAGCAAAAAAGCCCAGGACAAGTCCTAGGCCTTTTCATTTATTAAACTCAAATGTGAAATCAGATTATTCAGCGTCTGTTGATGCAGATGCTTCAACTGTTTCAGCTTCTTCACTTGTTTCAAGTTCATTAACAGCTTGTGGTTCAAGGTTACGGTAACGTGCCATACCTGTACCAGCTGGAATGATTTTACCGATGATAACATTTTCTTTAAGACCAAGAAGGTGATCTTTTTTACCACGGATAGCAGCATCTGTAAGAACACGAGTTGTTTCTTGGAATGATGCAGCTGACAAGAATGAGTTAGTTTCAAGCGAAGCTTTAGTAATACCCATAAGTACTGGACGTGCAGTTGCAGGAA
This sequence comes from Streptococcus ruminicola, assembly GCF_011387195.1. Taxonomy (NCBI): domain Bacteria; kingdom Bacillati; phylum Bacillota; class Bacilli; order Lactobacillales; family Streptococcaceae; genus Streptococcus; species Streptococcus ruminicola. Next base: position 969,900 of record NZ_CP046919.1, on the reverse strand, counting down.
TACCACCAGAGATAACAACATCTTTGTTAGCATCTGTGAAGTCTGCGATATCCATAAGTGTACCTGGAAGAAGATCTGTATCACCTGGATCCATGATACGAACTTTACGAAGCATTTGACGAACCATTACTTCGACGTGTTTATCACCGATTTCTACCCCTTGGCTACGGTATACTTTTTGTACTTCGGCAAGAAGGTAAGTTTCAACTGATAATGTATCACGAACTTCAAGGAGACGTTTAGGTTGGATAGAACCTTCAGTAAGTGGTGCACCACGGTGTACTTCATCACCAACAGCTACTTTCATACGAGCTGTGAATGGTACCACGTATTCACCCATACCAGTCTTACCTTGAACGTAAACTTTCTTAGTACGTGTAGAAGCATCTTCTTCGATGTCAACAACAGTACCTTTAACTTCAGTGATAACTGCTTCCCCTTTAGGGTTACGAGCTTCAAAGATTTCTTGGATACGAGGAAGACCTTGTGTGATATCGGTATTTGACGCAACACCACCCGTGTGGAAGGTACGCATTGTAAGCTGTGTACCAGGTTCACCGATAGATTGAGCGGCAATTGTACCAACTGCTTCACCAACTTCAACAGCATCACCTGTAGCAAGGTTGACACCATAACAGTGACGGCAGACACCATGACGAGTGTTACATGTAAATACTGAACGGATTGTTACTTCTTCTACACCAGCTTTAACGATTTCAGCTGCCATATCTTCAGTAATCAAGACATCAGCACCAACGATAACTTCGCCAGTTTCAGGGTGTTTAACAGATTTCTTAGTATAACGACCAACAAGACGTTCTTCAAGAGTTTCTGTAACTTCTTTACCGTCAGTAATAGCACTGATAACAAGACCACGGTCAGTTCCACAATCGTCTTCACGAATGATAACGTCTTGGGCAACATCAACCAAACGACGAGTAAGGTAACCAGAGTCGGCAGTCTTAAGGGCTGTATCGGTCATACCTTTACGAGCACCGTGAGTTGAGAAGAACATTTCCAAGACAGACAAACCTTCACGGAAGTTAGACAAGATAGGCAATTCCATGATACGTCCGTTCGGAGCAGCCATCAAACCACGCATACCGGCAAGTTGTGAGAAGTTAGAGATGTTACCACGAGCTCCTGAGTCCATCATCATAACGATTGGGTTCTTAGGATCTTGTGTTTCGATCAGACGTTGTTCAAGTTCTTCTTTAGCTTCACGCCATGTTGTTGTAACAGCAACATAACGGTCATCATCAGTCATCAAACCACGACGGAAGGCTTTGTTAATTTGTTCAACTTTGCTGTGGGCTGCATCGATAATTTCTTGTTTGTTATCGATAACCGGGATATCAGCGATACCCACTGTCAAACCAGCAAGAGTTGAATGGTAGTAACCAAGGTCTTTCAAGCGGTCAAGGAAGGCTGATGTTTCTGTTGTACGGAAACGTTTAAAGATTTCCGCAATGATGTTACCAAGATTTTTCTTCTTGAATGGAACGTTGATGTCCAAGCTGTCGATAACAGTGTGGATATCTTGACCAGGTGCCAAGAAGTATTTATCTGGAGTTTTTTCAGTCAAGTTAGCATTATTTGGTTCTTGAAGGTAAGGTAGATCATCAGGCATGATGTCATTAAAGAGGATCTTACCAACAGTTGTAACCATGATTTTGTGTTTTTGTTCATCAGTCCATGGTTTGTTTGGCATGCTATCAACTGTAATACCAACACGTGTGTGCAAGTGAACATAACCATTGCGGTATGCCATAACTGCTTCATCACGGTCTTTGAAGACCATTCCTTCACCTTCACGACCTGGTTCTTCCATAGTTAGGTAGTAGTTACCAAGAACCATATCTTGAGATGGAGTTACGACTGGTTTACCATCTTTAGGGTTAAGGATGTGTTCTGCGGCAAGCATAAGAAGACGTGCTTCTGCTTGAGCTTCTTCAGAAAGTGGTACGTGGATGGCCATTTGGTCACCATCGAAGTCGGCATTGTAGGCTTCACAAACAAGTGGGTGAAGACGAAGTGCTTTACCATCGATAAGGACTGGTTCAAAGGCTTGGATACCCAAACGGTGAAGAGTCGGTGCGCGGTTAAGAAGTACTGGGTGTTCTTTAATAACATCTTCAAGAATATCCCAAATACGTTCATCTCCACGTTCAACCATGCGTTTAGCAGCTTTAACGTTACCAGCGTAGTCACGTGCAACGATTTCGCGCATTACGAATGGTTTGAACAATTCGATAGCCATTTCACGTGGCACACCACATTGATACATTTTAAGTGTTGGACCTACGGCGATAACTGAACGCCCAGAGAAGTCAACACGTTTACCAAGCAAGTTTTGACGGAAACGACCTTGTTTACCTTTAAGCATGTGGCTCAAAGATTTAAGAGGACGGCTACCAGGACCTGTGATTGGACGACCACGACGACCGTTATCGATAAGAGCATCAACAGCTTCTTGCAACATACGTTTTTCGTTTTGCACGATAATACCAGGGGCATTCAATTCAAGCAAACGAGCCAAACGGTTGTTACGGTTGATAACACGACGGTAAAGGTCGTTCAAGTCAGATGCAGCGAAACGTCCACCATCCAATTGAACCATTGGACGAAGATCTGGTGGAATAACTGGCAAGATGTTAAGTACCATCCATTCTGGTTTGTTACCAGATTTGTAGAAGGCATCAAGAACATCCAAACGACGAACAGCTTTGATACGTTTTTGACCAGTTGCTGTTTTCAATTCTTCTTTAAGTTCAGCGATTTCAGATTTCAAATCAACGCGTTTAAGAAGATCTTGGATAGCTTCCGCACCCATTTTCGCTACGAATGAACCTTGTCCATATTCTTGGATTTTTTCACGGTATTCGCGTTCTGTCAAAAGTGATTTTGGTTCAAGCGGAGTATCTTTTGGATCGATAACCACGTAAGCAGCGAAGTAGATAACTTCTTCAAGTGCACGTGGGCTCATGTCCAAAGTAAGTCCCATACGTGATGGAATACCTTTGAAGTACCAAATGTGTGATACTGGAGCTTTCAATTCGATGTGACCCATACGTTCACGACGAACTTTAGCACGTGTTACTTCAACACCACAGCGGTCACAAACAATTCCTTTATAACGAATACGTTTATATTTACCACAAGCACATTCCCAGTCTTTTGTAGGTCCGAAGATAACTTCATCAAAAAGACCTTCACGTTCTGGTTTGAGCGTACGATAGTTGATTGTTTCAGGTTTTTTAACTTCACCATAAGACCATGAACGGACCTTACTTGGTGAGGCTAATGTGATTTGCATACTTTTAAAACGATTTACGTCAACCACTAGTTTTACCTTTCTTTATTGTACTTTTGAAAATAGCTGAGCTACTTTCTAACTGTCATGACTTACAAATCATTGACTGTAAGACATCATTTATCGTTATAGGACTTATTCAAACAATCCGACTAAGAGAAGCAAAATTTACTTGCAACTCTTATGCCCAAATTGTTCTTTCCTATTATTATTTTTCTTCTGCAGAAACTTCAGCTTTTTCAGCTTCTTCTGTTTCTTGTTTTTGACGAGCTTTTTCAAGATCATCAACGTGCATTACGTCGTCATCTTCACCTTCATCAAGGTCACGAAGTTCAACTTCGTTGTCATCTTCGTCAAGCACGCGCATGTCAAGACCAAGTGATTGCAATTCTTTAACAAGTACTCGGAATGATTCTGGCACACCTGGTTTTGGAATTGGTTTACCTTTAGTGATGGCTTCATAAGCTTTAAGACGACCTGTCACATCATCTGACTTGTAAGTCAAGATTTCTTGAAGGACGTTTGATGCACCGTAAGCTTCCAAAGCCCAAACTTCCATTTCACCGAAACGTTGTCCACCAAATTGTGCTTTACCACCAAGAGGTTGTTGTGTAACGAGTGAGTAAGGACCAACTGAACGTGCGTGAAGTTTATCATCAACCATGTGGTGAAGTTTGATCATGTACATGACACCAACTGACACACGGTTATCAAATGGTTCACCAGTACGTCCATCGTAAAGAACTGTCTTAGCGTCGCTAGCCATACCAGCTTCGTTAACAGTATCCCAAAGATCTTCTGAAGTTGCCCCGTCGAAGACCGGTGTTGCAATGTGGATACCAAGGTTACGAGCAGCCATACCAAGGTGAAGTTCCATAACTTGTCCGATGTTCATACGAGATGGCACCCCAAGTGGGTTCAACATGATATCGACTGGAGTTCCGTCTGGAAGGTAAGGCATGTCTTCAACTGGAACAACACGAGAAACAACCCCTTTGTTACCGTGACGACCGGCCATTTTATCTCCGACTTTGATTTTACGTTTTTGTGCGATGTAAACACGAACGAGCATGTTAACACCTGATTGCAATTCATCACCGTTTGCACGTGTAAAGATTTTAACGTCACGAACGACACCATCTCCACCGTGTGGTACACGAAGTGATGTATCACGAACTTCACGAGATTTATCACCGAAGATTGCGTGAAGAAGACGTTCTTCAGCAGAAAGGTCTTTTTCACCTTTAGGTGTTACTTTACCTACAAGGATGTCACCTTCTTTAACTTCAGCACCAATACGGATGATACCCATTTCGTCAAGGTCTTTAAGAGCTTCTTCACCAACGTTTGGAATTTCGCGAGTGATTTCTTCAGGGCCTAACTTAGTATCGCGTGTTTCTGATTCAAATTCTTCCAAGTGAACTGATGTGTAAACATCTTCTTTAACAAGACGTTCACTCAAGATGATGGCATCTTCATAGTTATAACCATCCCAAGTCATGTAAGCGACGATTGGGTTTTGACCAAGGGCCATTTCACCTTTTTCCATTGAAGGACCATCAGCGATGAAGTCACCTTTTTCAACGATATCGCCAACTTTAACAAGTGTGTGTTGGTTATAAGCTGTACCTGAGTTAGAACGACGGAATTTAGTGATGTGGTAAACATCAAGTGAACCATCTTCACGACGAACTTCAACTTTTTCAGCGTCAGAGAAGACAACTCGTCCATCGTGTTTAGCGATGACGGCAGCACCTGAATCGTGGGCTGCTTGATATTCCATACCAGTACCAACATATGGTGCGTGTGGATCGATCAATGGCACCGCTTGACGTTGCATGTTGGCACCCATGAGGGCACGGTTAGAGTCATCGTTTTCAAGGAAAGGAATACATGCTGTCGCAACGGCAACTACTTGTTTAGGTGAAACATCAACGAAGTCAACGATGTTTGATGGGAACTCTTGGTTATTACCTTGGTGACGACCCATAACGATGTCTTCAGCAAATGTTCCATCTTCGTTAAGTTTTGAGTTAGCCTGTGCTACTGTGTATTCATCTTCTTCATCGGCAGTCAACCAAACGATTTCGTTTGTAACCACACCTGTAGCGCGGTCAACTTTACGATATGGTGTTTGGATGAAACCATATTTGTTAAGGTGTCCGTATGTAGACAAGTTATTGATCAAACCGATGTTAGGTCCTTCAGGAGTTTCAATCGGACACATACGACCATAGTGAGTGTAGTGCACGTCACGAACTTCATAACCAGCACGGTCACGAGTCAAACCACCAGGTCCTAAGGCTGACAAACGACGTTTGTGAGACAACTCAGAAAGTGGGTTGTGTTGGTCCATGAACTGTGACAATTGAGAAGAACCGAAGAATTCTTTAACGGCTGCAGTTACAGGACGGATGTTGATGATTTGTTGTGGTGTCAACACTTCGTTATCTTGTACTGACATACGTTCGCGAACGTTACGTTCCATACGAGCAAGACCAATACGGAATTGGTTAGCAAGCAATTCACCAACGGCACGGATACGACGGTTACCCAAGTGGTCGATATCATCAACTTTACCTAGACCTTCAGCAAGGTTAAGGAAGTATGACATTTCAGCCAAGATATCAGCTGGTGTAAGCGCACGTGCTTTATCATCAGGATTTGCATTACCAACGATTGTAACAACGCGGTCTGGATCAACCGGTGATACAACTTTGAATTTTTGAAGAACAACAGGTTCAGTGACAACAGCGTAATCGTTTGGTGTGTAAACAAATTTGTTAAGGTCACCATCCAATTGATCAGCAATTGAATCGATAACGTCACGTGTCATTACTGTACCAGCTTCAACAAGGATTTCACCTGTTTCAGCATCAACCAAGTTTTCAGCAATTGTTTGGTTCAAGAGACGAGTCTTGATGTTAAGTTTTTTGTTGATTTTGTAACGACCAACAGCTGCCAAGTCATAACGACGTGGGTCAAAGAAACGAGCTACAAGCAAGCTACGTGAGCTATCAGCTGTTTTTGGTTCACCTGGACGAAGACGTTCGTAAATTTCTTTAAGTGCTTCGTCAGTACGTGAATCTGCTGGGTTTTTGTGAATATCTTTTTCGATAGTGTTACGAACAAGTTCGCTGTCACCAAAGATATCCATGATTTCATCATCACCTGAGAAACCAAGAGCACGTACAAGTGTTGTAAATGGAATTTTACGTGTACGGTCGATACGTGTGTAAGCAATGTCTTTTGAATCTGTTTCTAATTCAAGCCATGCTCCACGGTTAGGGATTACAGTTGAACCGTAACCAACTTTACCGTTTTTATCAACTTTATCGTTGAAATAAACACCAGGAGAACGAACCAACTGAGAAACGATAATACGTTCACCACCGTTGATGATGAATGTACCCATTTCAGTCATAATTGGGAAATCACCGAAGAAAACTTCTTGAGTTTTGATTTCTCCTGTTTCTTTGTTAATCAAACGGAAGGTTACAAAAATAGGTGCTGAGTAAGATGCATCGTGGATACGAGCTTCTTCAAGCGTATACTTAGGCTCTTTCAATTCGTAACCAACAAATTCAAGTTCCATAGTATCCGTAAAGTTTGTAATTGGAAGTACATCTTCAAAAACTTCTCTTAATCCGTTATCCAAGAAGTCTTTAAAAGAATCCGTTTGAATTTCAATCAAGTTAGGTAAATCAAGAACTTCCTTGATTCTTGAAAAGCTACGACGTGTACGGTGTTTCCCGTACTGAACTTCATGTCCTGCCAAGTTTTTTACTCCTTCATTAAAATACAGAGGTCTATAAACTCCATCATAACCACAATTCTCTTCATACGACGAGAACAATCATTACTTTTTCATTTTGACCTTTATAGTTAGGATGCTTAAAACACCCCGCCAAGTGTGTCGTTGATGTGAATTTTTAGAAACTTTAAATATAGGTTACAAACCGCATTTTTTCTAAAATTAGGCACAAAAAGAGCAGCTAAATCTGACCATAAAAAGTGTGATTTAACTGCTGCAAACCTTAGTTGGACAATATTTCAACTAAAGCAGACGACAAATAGTTATTAACATTATACCTTATTTTTTCAATTTTTGCAAGTATTTTTAGTTACTGCTGTTGGTTTTAATCGCCGGATTATGAAGCAATGCATCCCATGCTTTCGTGTAGTCACTATCTGTTCCACCGATAGCAAATTTATAGGTCATATTACCAGCGCCAGTCTTAGCCCAATAACTTGTTGTTGTCTCGCCGCTAACATTAAGCGAGCGACCATTTACCGTTACCGTACCAAGCTGCAAACCAGTTGCTTTTAGAACCGTTGACTTAATCACATTTGAAGACAAGTTGTATTTGTCTGTTCCAAATGTATTCGCATTAGCATTATAAATGCTATTAACCAAATCAGCCATATACTGAGCGTTGTATTTGTAACCAGCCATTGAGTCTAGAGAAGTATTATCATCATTACCTGCCCAACCACCTAAAGTTACTTTTGGTGTTGAAAGCATCAACCAAACATCCGTATAATTGTCGGTTGTACCTGTTTTTCCTGACCAATCTGCTTGCGCTGCTTGACCATTCAAAGCTTGTAAATCTTTGTAGAACTCAGTAGTTGCGCCACCTTTAACAACATCTTTCAATAACTGGTTCAAAATACTAGCTGTTGCTTCTGAGAAGACACGAACTGGATTTGCCTTGTGTTGGTAAATGACATTACCTTTATTATCAGTAATGCTATCAACCAAGTATCCTTTCATGTAAACACCACCGTTTGAAATCATTTGATAAGCATTTACTTGTTGAAGAACGGTTGTTTCAATACCACCACCTAAAGGCAGACTTTCAATCGCGTAGTTGTCAACGCTATAATTCATTTTCTTCATGTAAGACTCAATATCAACATTATGATTGAGCAACATTTGATAAGTCCAATAGGCTGGAATATTCCATGAAACATTAAGTGCTTCTTGAAGGTTAATCATGCCAGTTCCGACGTCGTTACCGTGCATGATTGGTTGACCACTTGAGAAATTCGTTGGGTAATTAGAAAGAATACTTGCACTGCCAAGAAGCCCTTGATCAATGGCAATACCGTAAGCGATAATCGGTTTGATACTTGAACCTGGTGAGCGCGCAGTATCAAAAGCGTGGTTATTTTGGTTGGTTGAATAATCCCTGCCACCAATAAATCCTAAAATCGCACCAGTAGAATTATCCATCAAGACATTCCCGACATCGACTTGTTGAGAACTTCCTTGATCCAGTGTGCCACCATGCTGCGCTACAGCATTTTGCATGGCATTGTAGACATTCTTATCAATTGTTGTCTTGACCGTGTAGCCACCTTGTTGCAAAGTTTCTGAAGCTAATTTGCGGTAAGATTCTTTCGTTGTATCGTTTTTCAATTCTTGTTCAGAAACACCATTTTTCTCAATCAAGTAATCATACATGATATCTTGTGCTTCTTCTAAGACAGAATAGTAAAGGAAATCGTGAGAACTTGTCGTTGCAGATGCTGGTTGAATAAAGTCTTGACTAACATCGTATGACTTATACTCATTGTACTCATCTTTTGTCAAATAGCCTGCGCGGTACATGTTGTAAAGAACATCTTGTTGACGAGAAAGACCATAAGCCATATTTTCCGCATCTTTTAGCTGACCAGCTGCTGTATACGGAGAATATACAATCGGACTTTGAGGCAAACCTGCTAAAAATGCTGCTTGCGGAATCGTCAAATCACTTGCAGACACCCCAAAGATTCCTTGAGCTGCCTCTTCAATCCCAGCAATATTTTCACCCTTATTGTTACGTCCAAAAGGTGACACATTCAGGTAATCGGTCAAAATCTCATCTTTATTCAAATAACGTTCTAATGCCAAAGCATAAATAATCTCACGTGATTTACGCTTAAAGGTTGGATCATCTCCTAAAACCTGTTGCTTGATTAACTGTTGCGTCAAAGTTGACCCACCGCTAGTTTCACCTAGCCCAAGAACAGATCCTAAAGTCGCACGAAAAACAGCCTTAGGAACCACACCATCATGCCCTTCAAAATTTTCATCCTCAGTTGCTACAATGGCATGTTTGATATTTTCTGAAATAGCTTCGCTAGCAACTGGTGTACGTAGCAAGTCCGTATCAATGGCAGCAATCGAACTGCCATCAGAATAAGACATCTGTGACACGCGCGTCAAAGATGTCACCTGACTGACCAAGCTCTCCTTATCAGGGATTTTAACTGCATCTATCTGACTAGCAAGATAACCAAAAGCTAGACCGACTCCCAACATGCCAAACAAGATGACAATAATATAAAAAAAGTCGGTTAATAACTTAACTGTCCTCAAAAAGACTGATCCAAAATCTAGTAAGCCAAGCTTCTGACGATCTGCTTTTTTCTTATTTTTATTTCTCTTACTCATTCTAATACCTCGATAATATTATACCAAACTTTGATAAAGCTTGCATAGAGGCACCGCTTTTTGATATAATAGCCTGTAAACTACAATATCATTGAGGGAAAATCTAGCCCAGCTAGAAGACACAAATTTCACCCTCAAAATTTTAAGTAAGGAGAAAGCTCGTGAACATATTCGAAGAACTCAAAGAACGTGGCTTAGTTTTTCAAACAACTGATGAAGAAGCCCTTGTCAAAGCATTAACAGAAGGGCAAGTATCCTATTATACTGGTTATGATCCTACAGCTGATAGTCTTCACCTTGGTCACTTGGTTGCCATTCTAACATCACGTCGCCTTCAAATGGCAGGACATAAACCATATGCTCTTGTTGGAGGAGCTACAGGACTTATCGGCGACCCATCATTTAAAGACGCTGAACGCAGTCTTCAAACAAAAGAAACTGTCGATGGATGGGTTGTTAAAATTCAAAATCAATTGTCACGTTTCCTTGATTTCGAAAATGGCGACAACAAAGCCGTTATGGTTAACAACTATGACTGGTTTGGTAACATTAGCTTCATCGACTTCCTACGTGATGTCGGTAAATACTTTACTGTCAATGCAATGATGAGTAAAGAATCAGTTAAAAAACGTATTGAAACAGGTATCTCATACACTGAGTTTGCCTACCAAATCATGCAAGGTTACGACTTCTACGAATTAAACGATAAATACAACGTTACTTTGCAAATTGGTGGTTCTGACCAATGGGGTAATATGACTGCTGGTACAGAACTTCTTCGTCGTAAAGCTGATAAAACTGGCCACGTGATGACAGTGCCACTTATCACTGACGCTACAGGTAAAAAATTCGGTAAATCTGAAGGAAATGCTGTTTGGCTTGATGCTGACAAAACATCTCCATACGAAATGTACCAATTCTGGCTCAACGTTATGGACGACGATGCTGTTCGCTTCTTGAAAATCTTCACATTCCTTTCACTAGATGAAATCGCTGAAATCGAAAAAGAATTTAACGCTGCACGTCACGAACGTTTGGCACAAAAAGTCCTAGCACGTGAAGTTGTCACACTTGTTCACGGTGAAGAAGCTTACAAAGAAGCTCTTAAAATCACTGAACAACTTTTCGCTGGAAACATCAAGAGCCTTTCAGCAAAAGAATTAAAACAAGGTCTTAACAACGTTCCTAACTACGCTGTTTCAGATGGTGATAACCGCAACATCGTTGAAATGCTTGTTGCTGCTAAAATCTCACCATCAAAACGTCAAGCACGTGAAGACGTTCAAAATGGTGCTATCTACATCAACGGTGAACGTGTTCAAGATTTGGACTACACACTTTCTGATGACGATAAAATCGATAACGAACTTACTGTTATCCGTCGCGGTAAGAAAAAATACTTCGTATTGACTTACTAATTTAAAATCATTAACAGATGCTTAAAGCATCTGTTTTTTTTTATGCCATCAAAAAAAGAGAGTAACTTCCTCTCTTTTTTAACTATTACGACGACTTACCACATTAAACAAATTCACCAAAAGGAAAATTGCCACAAAGATAATTGTAATCGTTGCGCTTGCTGGTGTTTCCCAATAATACGATGTGATAATACCAGTTACCATTCCAATAAAACCAACTAAAACACCAATGAAAATCACTGATCTAAAGTTTTTCCCAAGCCTCATAGCGATACTTGCTGGTAAAACCATAATCGTTGACACCAGCAGAGCTCCTGCTGCCGGAATCGTCAAAGCTATTGCAATCCCAGTCACAATATTGAATAACAATGACATCAAACGAACTGGCAAGCCATCAACAAAAGCTGTTTCCTCATCAAATGTTAGAACATACATCGGTCTGATGAACAACAGAGTTAAAATCAAGACAATAACCGCAATGACAAACAAAGCAATGACCTGCCCCATGTTAATCGTCACAATCGAACCGAATAAATACTGTTCCAAGTTCACACTTCCAGCGTTTTCTGACTTACTTGTCACGATTAGGGCTACTGCTAGCCCTAGTGACATAAGAATTGCCGTTGAAATTTCGATATAGTGTTTATAAACCGTCTGCAAATATTCTAAAACAACAGCTGCAATCGTCACCACAATAACCGTTGACCAAGTTGTTGATTTTCCAAGTAAAATACCAAGAGCAACACCAGCCAAAGAAACGTGGCTTAGCGTATCACTCATCAAACTCTGATGACGTAGAATTAGGAAAATTCCCAAAATCGGAGCAAAAATACTAATCGCAACTACTGCCATAATGGCGCGCTGCATAAAATCATATGAAAAAATCTCAGTCAGCATTCTTAGCTCCTTTCTTTGTTAAAGCATGAAGATCGAAGCAATGCCAAGGTGTCTTTTGACTACGAACCAAGTGAATGTTACGATCAGCATAACGTTTCACCTCATCTGGATCATGCGTAATCATCAAAACAGATTTTCCATGCGTATGTGCACTGTGGTGCATCAATTCGTAAAATCTTTCAGTTGTTCCAGCATCCATACCAGTTGTTGGTTCATCTAAAATAAAAATATCAGGATCTGAAGCAAAAATACGCGCAATTACAATACGTTGTTTTTGACCCCCAGATAAGCTCCCAATGCGCTTATTACGATTTTCCCACATACCAACTGATTCTAGACTAACCTTAACGTGTTCTTCGTCATGCTTAGTCAAACGACGAAACCAACCATTTCGAGGATATCGACCAGAACGGACGAATTCATGAACCGTTGATGGAAAACCAGCATTAAAACTAGCAATCTGCTGTGGCAAATAGGCAATACGGAGCTTCTTGCCATCTTTATTTATTTTAGAGATTGTCACTTGACCACTCTTTGGTGTCAAAATACCAAGCGTCGCCTTAACCAAAGTTGATTTTGCTGCTCCATTTTCACCAGTTAAAGTAACAAACTCACCACTATCTAAATGGTAATTAATTCCTTCCAATACAGGCTCACTATCATATTGGAAAGATAGATCTTCTACAGTAATATATCTCATTTACACCCTTCTAGCTCATCTGAAAAAGCAGTCAAAAATCTTGAAATAACAGACTGTTCTTCATCTGAAAAATCATCAATCATTTTTTTATACACTGACAATGTCGCATGATGGTGGTGAGTATGTTCATCTGCGACAGGTTTAGCAAGCTCAGTCAATTCAAAATAAGTCACACGGGCATCATCCTTATTTTTCACAGGAGCAAGCATTCCCTCTTTGACCAAACACTTAATAGCTTTCGTAACAGCTGCTTGGCTAATATTCAAACGTTTTGCCAAGGCTGAATTAGTCAAGCGTTCTTGCGACAAGAGCATCAGAATATGTTCTTGTGTATTGGTTAATTCGACACCACTTTGACAAGCACCAAATAATAACTCGTGCTGATTTTCGGCTTTTAATAAAATTTCATTTACTAGACAATCAATTTGTTTTTCTAGCTGCATTATCAACACCCCTCTCACTTCATTAACCAGTTAATTATATCAAAAAGAAAAAAAAGAATCAATTACCTGATTCCCTTTCATCACAATATTCGAACTTTGTAAACTTCTTTACAGAAGCCTCGCATACTATTAACCAAACGGTCTGCCTTTTTCTCTGAACGACACAAACCAAAAACTGTCGGGCCACTTCCTGTCATTAAAGCAGCATCAGCCCCACACTTCATCATACGATCTTTTATTTTTTGGATAAATGGCTTGCGCTTAATCGTAATATCCTCTAAAGAATTCCCCATATGAGCAATAATCTGTTCATAATCATTAGCCAAAACAGCTTCCTTTAAAGAATCAATATCAACACGAGAAATCGTCTCACAATCAATCTCAGGAAAAACCGTGCGCGTTGAAACCCCAAAATCAGGCTTAACCAAAACAACCCAAGCAGACAAAGATGTATTTAAACACTCAACAATTTCACCTTTACCAGAAATGCAGGCACAACCAGCTCCCAAACAATAAGGCACATCACTTCCCACTTGAAAACCAATCTCAATCATTTCTTCTTTAGATAACTTAAGTTGCCATAACTTATTTAAAGCCCTGATAGTGGCAGCAGCATCAGTTGACCCGCCGCCCAAACCAGCACAGATAGGGATAGTTTTCTCCAGTTCAATCTTAACACCAGACTTGATGCCATATCTATCCTTAATGAGCTGAGCTGCCTTAAAAACATCATTTTTAGCATTTAAAGGCATCTTGTGATTATTAGACTCAACAATAATATCTGAACCAGAAATCTCAGATACTGTGATATAGTCATTCAAATCAACACTAACCATAACCATTGATAAATCATGATAACCATCAGGCCTTTTCCCAACAATATCCAAGCCTAAATTAATCTTAGCAGGTGCCTTTTCAATAATAACCATTAAACATTCCTTTTAAAATATTACATCTATTATAACAAATATTCTGAAAAGAACACACCATAATAGTCTCCTTCTATGAAAAACATCATATTTTCAGGAAAACTATTTTTAAAATACTATATTTTCAAATTGATGCACAAAAAAAGCAACTCATCTGAGTTGCTCTCCGTCTACCGCTTTTAAACTCCGCCAGTAGGACTCGAACCTACGACATCATGATTAACAGTCATGCGCTACTACCAACTGAGCTATGGCGGATAAATGCTAAGCGACTACCATATCTAACAGGGGGCAACCCCCAACTACATCAGGCGTGCTAGGGCTTAACTTCTGTGTTCGGCATGGGAACAGGTGTATCTCCTAGGCTATCGTCACTTAACTATGATTGATTATCCAATCAAAATTGAATACCTATATATTCTAACAAGAAACCGACTCGCTGTCAATATTGACTCGTTTCTTTTTTGGATAAGTCCTCGAGCTATTAGTATTAGTCCGCTACATGTGTCACCACACTTACACTTCTAACCTATCTACCTGATCATCTCTCAGGGCTCTTACTGATATAAAATCATGGGAAATCTCATCTTGAGGTGGGCTTCACACTTAGATGCTTTCAGCGTTTATCCCTTCCCTACATAGCTACCCAGCGATGCCTTTGGCAAGACAACTGGTACACCAGCGGTAAGTCCACTCTGGTCCTCTCGTACTAGGAGCAGATCCTCTCAAATTTCCTACGCCCGCGACGGATAGGGACCGAACTGTCTCACGACGTTCTGAACCCAGCTCGCGTGCCGCTTTAATGGGCGAACAGCCCAACCCTTGGGACCGACTACAGCCCCAGGATGCGACGAGCCGACATCGAGGTGCCAAACCTCCCCGTCGATGTGAACTCTTGGGGGAGATAAGCCTGTTATCCCCAGGGTAGCTTTTATCCGTTGAGCGATGGCCCTTCCATGCGGAACCACCGGATCACTAAGCCCGACTTTCGTCCCTGCTCGAGTTGTAGCTCTCGCAGTCAAGCTCCCTTATACCTTTACACTCTGCGAATGATTTCCAACCATTCTGAGGGAACCTTTGGGCGCCTCCGTTACCTTTTAGGAGGCGACCGCCCCAGTCAAACTGCCCGTCAGACACTGTCTCCGATAGGGATAACCTATCTAGGTTAGAGTAGCCATAACACAAGGGTAGTATCCCAACAACGCCTCCACCGAAACTAGCGTCCCGATTTCATAGGCTCCTACCTATCCTGTACATGTGGTACAGATACTCAATATCAAACTGCAGTAAAGCTCCATGGGGTCTTTCCGTCCTGTCGCGGGTAACCTGCATCTTCACAGGTACTAAAATTTCACCGAGTCTCTCGTTGAGACAGTGCCCAAATCATTACGCCTTTCGTGCGGGTCGGAACTTACCCGACAAGGAATTTCGCTACCTTAGGACCGTTATAGTTACGGCCGCCGTTTACTGGGGCTTCAATTCACACCTTCGCTAATGCTAAGCGCTCCTCTTAACCTTCCAGCACCGGGCAGGCGTCACCCCCTATACATCATCTTACGATTTAGCAGAGAGCTGTGTTTTTGATAAACAGTTGCTTGGGCCTATTCACTGCGGCTGACTTAAAGCCAGCGCCCCTTCTCCCGAAGTTACGGGGCCATTTTGCCGAGTTCCTTAACGAGAGTTCTCTCGCTCACCTGAGGCTACTCGCCTCGACTACCTGTGTCGGTTTGCGGTACGGGTAGAGTATAATTAACGCTAGAAGCTTTTCTTGGCAGTGTGACATCACTAACTTCGCTACTTAACTTCGCTCCCCATCACAGCTCAATGTTAGAGATATAAGCATTTGACTCATATCACACCTCACTGCTTAGACGTGCACTTCCAATCGCACGCTTTAGTTAGCCTACTGCGTCCCTCCATCACTATATACTCTAGTACAGGAATATCAACCTGTTGTCCATCGGATACACCTTTCGGTCTCTCCTTAGGTCCCGACTAACCCAGGGAGGACGAGCCTTCCCCTGGAAACCTTAGTCATACGGTGGACAGGATTCTCACCTGTCTTTCGCTACTCATACCGGCATTCTCACTTCTATGCGTTCCAGCGCTCCTCACGGTACACCTTCTTCACACATAGAACGCTCTCCTACCATACCTAAAAGGTATCCACAGCTTCGGTAATATGTTTTAGCCCCGGTACATTTTCGGCGCAGGGTCACTCGACTAGTGAGCTATTACGCACTCTTTGAATGAATAGCTGCTTCTAAGCTAACATCCTAGTTGTCTGTGCAACCCCACATCCTTTTCCACTTAACATATATTTTGGGACCTTAGCTGGTGGTCTGGGCTGTTTCCCTTTCGACTACGGATCTTAGCACTCGCAGTCTGACTGCCGATTATATCTCATTGGCATTCGGAGTTTATCTGATATTGGTAATCCGGGATGGACCCCTCAATCAAACAGTGCTCTACCTCCAAGAGACTTAACATCGACGCTAGCCCTAAAGCTATTTCGGAGAGAACCAGCTATCTCCAAGTTCGTTTGGAATTTCTCCGCTACCCACAAGTCATCCAAGCACTTTTCAACGTGCCCTGGTTCGGGCCTCCAGTGAGTTTTACCTCACCTTCACCCTGCTCATGGGTAGGTCACATGGTTTCGGGTCTACGACATGATACTAATGCGCCCTATTAAGACTCGGTTTCCCTACGGCTCCGTCTCTTCAACTTAACCTCGCATCATATCGTAACTCGCCGGTTCATTCTACAAAAGGCACGCTCTCACCCATTAACGGGCTCGAACTTGTTGTAGGCACACGGTTTCAGGTTCTATTTCACTCCCCTCCCGGGGTGCTTTTCACCTTTCCCTCACGGTACTGGTTCACTATCGGTCACTAGAGAGTATTTAGGGTTAGGAGATGGTCCTCCCAGATTCCGACGAGATTTCTCGTGTCTCGCCGTACTCAGGATACTGCTAGGGTTAAAGACTATTTCGAATACGAGGCTGTTACTCTCTTTGGCTTACCTTCCCAGGTAATTCTTCTATAATCTTGTCGTCCCACGTCGCAGTCCTACAACCCCGATGTGTAAACACATCGGTTTGCCCTCTTACCATTTCGCTCGCCGCTACTAAGGCAATCGCGTTTGCTTTCTCTTCCTGCAGCTACTTAGATGTTTCAGTTCACTGCGTCTTCCTCTTCATTACCTTAACAGTAATGAGTGACATGCATTACATGCCGGGTTCCCCCATTCGGACATCTCTGGATCAATGTTTACTTACAACTCCCCAAAGCATTTCGTCGTTAGTCACGTCCTTCATCGGCTTCTAGTGCCAAGGCATCCACCGTGCGCCCTTATTAACTTAACCTTATTTTGGTCTGTTGACCTTAAACTCATTAAATCACAGCGTTTCGGTTTATTTCTTGTTACTATCTACAATTCAATTTCTTGAATCGTGGAATTTGATATAGATATTCAATTTTCAATGGACAATCTTTTGAATCTTTCGATTCAATGGAGCCTAGCGGGATCGAACCGCTGACCTCCTGCGTGCAAAGCAGGCGCTCTCCCAGCTGAGCTAAGGCCCCACAAGACCTCTCAAAACTAAACAATACTCCAAACGTGCTTCCGTTTATCCTTAGAAAGGAGGTGATCCAGCCGCACCTTCCGATACGGCTACCTTGTTACGACTTCACCCCAATCATCTATCCCACCTTAGGCGGCTGGCTCCTAAAAGGTTACCTCACCGACTTCGGGTGTTACAAACTCTCGTGGTGTGACGGGCGGTGTGTACAAGGCCCGGGAACGTATTCACCGCGGCGTGCTGATCCGCGATTACTAGCGATTCCGACTTCATGTAGGCGAGTTGCAGCCTACAATCCGAACTGAGATTGGCTTTAAGAGATTTGCTTGCCGTCACCGACTCGCGACTCGTTGTACCAACCATTGTAGCACGTGTGTAGCCCAGGTCATAAGGGGCATGATGATTTGACGTCATCCCCACCTTCCTCCGGTTTATTACCGGCAGTCTCGCTAGAGTGCCCAACTTAATGATGGCAACTAACAATAGGGGTTGCGCTCGTTGCGGGACTTAACCCAACATCTCACGACACGAGCTGACGACAACCATGCACCACCTGTCACCGATGTTCCGAAGAAACTTCCTATCTCTAGGAATAGCATCGGGATGTCAAGACCTGGTAAGGTTCTTCGCGTTGCTTCGAATTAAACCACATGCTCCACCGCTTGTGCGGGCCCCCGTCAATTCCTTTGAGTTTCAACCTTGCGGTCGTACTCCCCAGGCGGAGTGCTTAATGCGTTAGCTGCGGCACTAAGCCCCGGAAAGGGCCTAACACCTAGCACTCATCGTTTACGGCGTGGACTACCAGGGTATCTAATCCTGTTTGCTCCCCACGCTTTCGAGCCTCAGCGTCAGTTACAGACCAGAGAGCCGCTTTCGCCACCGGTGTTCCTCCATATATCTACGCATTTCACCGCTACACATGGAATTCCACTCTCCCCTTCTGCACTCAAGTCTAACAGTTTCCAAAGCGAACAATGGTTAAGCCACTGCCTTTAACTTCAGACTTATTAAACCGCCTGCGCTCGCTTTACGCCCAATAAATCCGGACAACGCTCGGGACCTACGTATTACCGCGGCTGCTGGCACGTAGTTAGCCGTCCCTTTCTGGTAAGTTACCGTCACTGTGTGAACTTTCCACTCTCACACACGTTCTTCTCTTACAACAGAGCTTTACGATCCGAAAACCTTCTTCACTCACGCGGCGTTGCTCGGTCAGGGTTGCCCCCATTGCCGAAGATTCCCTACTGCTGCCTCCCGTAGGAGTCTGGGCCGTGTCTCAGTCCCAGTGTGGCCGATCACCCTCTCAGGTCGGCTATGTATCGTCGCCTTGGTGAGCCGTTACCTCACCAACTAGCTAATACAACGCAGGTCCATCTACTAGTGAAGCAATTGCTCCTTTCAAGCATCTAACATGGGTTAAATGCTGTTATGCGGTATTAGCTATCGTTTCCAATAGTTATCCCCCGCTAGTAGGCAGGTTACCTACGCGTTACTCACCCGTTCGCAACTCTTCCAACTTTAGCAAGCTAAAGTCTTCAGCGTTCTACTTGCATGTATTAGGCACGCCGCCAGCGTTCGTCCTGAGCCAGGATCAAACTCTCATTTAATCTTGTTCTCATTCTGTCACTGACAGATTTATCGTTTTTGACAGGTTACTTCCGTAACCCGCACGTTTGGTTCGTATTGTTCAGTTTTCAAAGGTCTTTGTCTCATCCGAGACAACTTCTATATTCTATCAAATTTGAAACTCGTTGTCAACACTTTTTTCAAGTTTTTTCAACTTTGTTTCAAACTTGTTTCCGTCGCTCTCTCGAACAACAGCTATATTAGTTTAGCATTGCCAATTGTTTTTGTCAACATCTTTTTTCAAGTTTTTTATGTTGATGTTCTAGGCCTCGCTCAAAGTAGACCTCTCGATTAGCAACTATATTAATTTATCATCTATCCTGTCTCCTGTCAATAGGTAAATTGAAAAAAACACTAATATCAACAAAAATGGTCATCTTACTAAACACATCCAATATTTCTTTCTTGTTAGTAAACTGGTACTGACTATCAAATAACATACTTAAGCATAAAAAATATTGCTGTCCTCACTCTTTAAGTAATTAAATCAGAAAGTACTTTTTTAAAAATTTTGAAACAAAAAACAATTTCTTGCTCGCTAATAATAAAATTTAACCAATAATTTGAGATATCTTTTGGGAAAAGAATAAAAAGGTAGCAAAAAAGTCCTACATAATAGGACTTTCAACTATACTATACCGGCGGCCGGGGTCGAACCGGCACGTCCTTGCGGACACTGGATTTTGAGTCCAGCGCGTCTGCCAATTCCGCCACGCCGGCTAGTAACTGGGGTAGCTGGATTCGAACCAACGCATGAGGGAGTCAAAGTCCCTTGCCTTACCGCTTGGCTATACCCCAATAATATAAA
Source organism: Streptococcus ruminicola (assembly GCF_011387195.1). Lineage (NCBI taxonomy): Bacteria > Bacillati > Bacillota > Bacilli > Lactobacillales > Streptococcaceae > Streptococcus > Streptococcus ruminicola. Next base: position 949,744 of record NZ_CP046919.1, on the reverse strand, counting down.
GGCGAATGATGGGAATCGAACCCACGCGTGCCAGAGCCACAATCTGGTGTGTTAACCACTTCACCACATTCGCCATAACTTTAACACGGGCAGTAGGAATTGAACCCACACTGAAGGTTTTGGAGACCTTAGTTCTACCTTTAAACTATGCCCGTAATATGGAAGGGGAGGGATTCGAACCCCCGAACCCGAAGGAGCGGATTTACAGTCCGCCGCGTTTAGCCTCTTCGCTACCCTTCCAAAATACTAAATTTTAATGGCGCGAGACGGAATCGAACCGCCGACACATGGAGCTTCAATCCATTGCTCTACCAACTGAGCTACCGAGCCAATCTATTGCGGGAGCAGGATTTGAACCTACGACCTTCGGGTTATGAGCCCGACGAGCTACCGAGCTGCTCCATCCCGCGCTAACAATATTAAAGGAGGATGTGGGATTCGAACCCACGCACGCTTTTACACGCCTGACGGTTTTCAAGACCGTTCCCTTCAGCCGGACTTGGGTAATCCTCCATATTATATAATAGTCCGTACGGGATTCGAACCCGTGTTACCGCCGTGAAAAGGCGGTGTCTTAACCCCTTGACCAACGGACCATATTAATAAATGGGCACAAGTGGACTCGAACCACCGACCTCACGCTTATCAGGCGTGCGCTCTAACCAGCTGAGCTATGCGCCCAAGAAAAACTTGGGTAAGCCAAATTTTAATAAAGCGGGTGACGAGAATCGAACTCGCGACAACAGCTTGGAAGGCTGTAGTTTTACCACTAAACTACACCCGCATATAATGGGAGTTAACGGGATCGAACCGCTGACCCTCTGCTTGTAAGGCAGATGCTCTCCCAGCTGAGCTAAACTCCCTTTTGCTAAGCGACTACCATATCTAACAGGGGGCAACCCCCAACTACATCAGGCGTGCTAGGGCTTAACTTCTGTGTTCGGCATGGGAACAGGTGTATCTCCTAGGCTATCGTCACTTAACTATGATTGATTATCCAATCAAAATTGAATACCTATATATTCTAACAAGAAACCGACTCGCTGTCAATATTGACTCGTTTCTTTTTTGGATAAGTCCTCGAGCTATTAGTATTAGTCCGCTACATGTGTCACCACACTTACACTTCTAACCTATCTACCTGATCATCTCTCAGGGCTCTTACTGATATAAAATCATGGGAAATCTCATCTTGAGGTGGGCTTCACACTTAGATGCTTTCAGCGTTTATCCCTTCCCTACATAGCTACCCAGCGATGCCTTTGGCAAGACAACTGGTACACCAGCGGTAAGTCCACTCTGGTCCTCTCGTACTAGGAGCAGATCCTCTCAAATTTCCTACGCCCGCGACGGATAGGGACCGAACTGTCTCACGACGTTCTGAACCCAGCTCGCGTGCCGCTTTAATGGGCGAACAGCCCAACCCTTGGGACCGACTACAGCCCCAGGATGCGACGAGCCGACATCGAGGTGCCAAACCTCCCCGTCGATGTGAACTCTTGGGGGAGATAAGCCTGTTATCCCCAGGGTAGCTTTTATCCGTTGAGCGATGGCCCTTCCATGCGGAACCACCGGATCACTAAGCCCGACTTTCGTCCCTGCTCGAGTTGTAGCTCTCGCAGTCAAGCTCCCTTATACCTTTACACTCTGCGAATGATTTCCAACCATTCTGAGGGAACCTTTGGGCGCCTCCGTTACCTTTTAGGAGGCGACCGCCCCAGTCAAACTGCCCGTCAGACACTGTCTCCGATAGGGATAACCTATCTAGGTTAGAGTAGCCATAACACAAGGGTAGTATCCCAACAACGCCTCCACCGAAACTAGCGTCCCGATTTCATAGGCTCCTACCTATCCTGTACATGTGGTACAGATACTCAATATCAAACTGCAGTAAAGCTCCATGGGGTCTTTCCGTCCTGTCGCGGGTAACCTGCATCTTCACAGGTACTAAAATTTCACCGAGTCTCTCGTTGAGACAGTGCCCAAATCATTACGCCTTTCGTGCGGGTCGGAACTTACCCGACAAGGAATTTCGCTACCTTAGGACCGTTATAGTTACGGCCGCCGTTTACTGGGGCTTCAATTCACACCTTCGCTAATGCTAAGCGCTCCTCTTAACCTTCCAGCACCGGGCAGGCGTCACCCCCTATACATCATCTTACGATTTAGCAGAGAGCTGTGTTTTTGATAAACAGTTGCTTGGGCCTATTCACTGCGGCTGACTTAAAGCCAGCGCCCCTTCTCCCGAAGTTACGGGGCCATTTTGCCGAGTTCCTTAACGAGAGTTCTCTCGCTCACCTGAGGCTACTCGCCTCGACTACCTGTGTCGGTTTGCGGTACGGGTAGAGTATAATTAACGCTAGAAGCTTTTCTTGGCAGTGTGACATCACTAACTTCGCTACTTAACTTCGCTCCCCATCACAGCTCAATGTTATAGATATAAGCATTTGACTCATATCACACCTCACTGCTTAGACGTGCACTTCCAATCGCACGCTTTAGTTAGCCTACTGCGTCCCTCCATCACTATATACTCTAGTACAGGAATATCAACCTGTTGTCCATCGGATACACCTTTCGGTCTCTCCTTAGGTCCCGACTAACCCAGGGAGGACGAGCCTTCCCCTGGAAACCTTAGTCATACGGTGGACAGGATTCTCACCTGTCTTTCGCTACTCATACCGGCATTCTCACTTCTATGCGTTCCAGCGCTCCTCACGGTACACCTTCTTCACACATAGAACGCTCTCCTACCATACCTAAAAGGTATCCACAGCTTCGGTAATATGTTTTAGCCCCGGTACATTTTCGGCGCAGGGTCACTCGACTAGTGAGCTATTACGCACTCTTTGAATGAATAGCTGCTTCTAAGCTAACATCCTAGTTGTCTGTGCAACCCCACATCCTTTTCCACTTAACATATATTTTGGGACCTTAGCTGGTGGTCTGGGCTGTTTCCCTTTCGACTACGGATCTTAGCACTCGCAGTCTGACTGCCGATTATATCTCATTGGCATTCGGAGTTTATCTGATATTGGTAATCCGGGATGGACCCCTCAATCAAACAGTGCTCTACCTCCAAGAGACTTAACATCGACGCTAGCCCTAAAGCTATTTCGGAGAGAACCAGCTATCTCCAAGTTCGTTTGGAATTTCTCCGCTACCCACAAGTCATCCAAGCACTTTTCAACGTGCCCTGGTTCGGGCCTCCAGTGAGTTTTACCTCACCTTCACCCTGCTCATGGGTAGGTCACATGGTTTCGGGTCTACGACATGATACTAATGCGCCCTATTAAGACTCGGTTTCCCTACGGCTCCGTCTCTTCAACTTAACCTCGCATCATATCGTAACTCGCCGGTTCATTCTACAAAAGGCACGCTCTCACCCATTAACGGGCTCGAACTTGTTGTAGGCACACGGTTTCAGGTTCTATTTCACTCCCCTCCCGGGGTGCTTTTCACCTTTCCCTCACGGTACTGGTTCACTATCGGTCACTAGAGAGTATTTAGGGTTAGGAGATGGTCCTCCCAGATTCCGACGAGATTTCTCGTGTCTCGCCGTACTCAGGATACTGCTAGGGTTAAAGACTATTTCGAATACGAGGCTGTTACTCTCTTTGGCTTACCTTCCCAGGTAATTCTTCTATAATCTTGTCGTCCCACGTCGCAGTCCTACAACCCCGATGTGTAAACACATCGGTTTGCCCTCTTACCATTTCGCTCGCCGCTACTAAGGCAATCGCGTTTGCTTTCTCTTCCTGCAGCTACTTAGATGTTTCAGTTCACTGCGTCTTCCTCTTCATTACCTTAACAGTAATGAGTGACATGCATTACATGCCGGGTTCCCCCATTCGGACATCTCTGGATCAATGTTTACTTACAACTCCCCAAAGCATTTCGTCGTTAGTCACGTCCTTCATCGGCTTCTAGTGCCAAGGCATCCACCGTGCGCCCTTATTAACTTAACCTTATTTTGGTCTGTTGACCTTAAACTCATTAAATCACAGCGTTTCGGTTTATTTCTTGTTACTATCTACAATTCAATTTCTTGAATCGTGGAATTTGATATAGATATTCAATTTTCAATGGACAATCTTTTGAATCTTTCGATTCAATGGAGCCTAGCGGGATCGAACCGCTGACCTCCTGCGTGCAAAGCAGGCGCTCTCCCAGCTGAGCTAAGGCCCCACAAGACCTCTCAAAACTAAACAATACTCCAAACGTGCTTCCGTTTATCCTTAGAAAGGAGGTGATCCAGCCGCACCTTCCGATACGGCTACCTTGTTACGACTTCACCCCAATCATCTATCCCACCTTAGGCGGCTGGCTCCTAAAAGGTTACCTCACCGACTTCGGGTGTTACAAACTCTCGTGGTGTGACGGGCGGTGTGTACAAGGCCCGGGAACGTATTCACCGCGGCGTGCTGATCCGCGATTACTAGCGATTCCGACTTCATGTAGGCGAGTTGCAGCCTACAATCCGAACTGAGATTGGCTTTAAGAGATTTGCTTGCCGTCACCGACTCGCGACTCGTTGTACCAACCATTGTAGCACGTGTGTAGCCCAGGTCATAAGGGGCATGATGATTTGACGTCATCCCCACCTTCCTCCGGTTTATTACCGGCAGTCTCGCTAGAGTGCCCAACTTAATGATGGCAACTAACAATAGGGGTTGCGCTCGTTGCGGGACTTAACCCAACATCTCACGACACGAGCTGACGACAACCATGCACCACCTGTCACCGATGTTCCGAAGAAACTTCCTATCTCTAGGAATAGCATCGGGATGTCAAGACCTGGTAAGGTTCTTCGCGTTGCTTCGAATTAAACCACATGCTCCACCGCTTGTGCGGGCCCCCGTCAATTCCTTTGAGTTTCAACCTTGCGGTCGTACTCCCCAGGCGGAGTGCTTAATGCGTTAGCTGCGGCACTAAGCCCCGGAAAGGGCCTAACACCTAGCACTCATCGTTTACGGCGTGGACTACCAGGGTATCTAATCCTGTTTGCTCCCCACGCTTTCGAGCCTCAGCGTCAGTTACAGACCAGAGAGCCGCTTTCGCCACCGGTGTTCCTCCATATATCTACGCATTTCACCGCTACACATGGAATTCCACTCTCCCCTTCTGCACTCAAGTCTAACAGTTTCCAAAGCGAACAATGGTTAAGCCACTGCCTTTAACTTCAGACTTATTAAACCGCCTGCGCTCGCTTTACGCCCAATAAATCCGGACAACGCTCGGGACCTACGTATTACCGCGGCTGCTGGCACGTAGTTAGCCGTCCCTTTCTGGTAAGTTACCGTCACTGTGTGAACTTTCCACTCTCACACACGTTCTTCTCTTACAACAGAGCTTTACGATCCGAAAACCTTCTTCACTCACGCGGCGTTGCTCGGTCAGGGTTGCCCCCATTGCCGAAGATTCCCTACTGCTGCCTCCCGTAGGAGTCTGGGCCGTGTCTCAGTCCCAGTGTGGCCGATCACCCTCTCAGGTCGGCTATGTATCGTCGCCTTGGTGAGCCGTTACCTCACCAACTAGCTAATACAACGCAGGTCCATCTACTAGTGAAGCAATTGCTCCTTTCAAGCATCTAACATGGGTTAAATGCTGTTATGCGGTATTAGCTATCGTTTCCAATAGTTATCCCCCGCTAGTAGGCAGGTTACCTACGCGTTACTCACCCGTTCGCAACTCTTCCAACTTTAGCAAGCTAAAGTCTTCAGCGTTCTACTTGCATGTATTAGGCACGCCGCCAGCGTTCGTCCTGAGCCAGGATCAAACTCTCATTTAATCTTGTTCTCATTCTGTCACTGACAGATTTATCGTTTTTGACAGGTTACTTCCGTAACCCGCACGTTTGGTTCGTATTGTTCAGTTTTCAAAGGTCTTTGTCTCATCCGAGACAACTTCTATATTCTATCAAATTTGAAACTCGTTGTCAACACTTTTTTCAAGTTTTTTCAACTTTGTTTCAAACTTGTTTCCGTCGCTCTCTCGAACAACAGCTATATTAGTTTAGCATTTCTAATGAACTTTGTCAAGAAGTTTTTTGAACTTTTTTTCAAAGCCTTTTGAAATGTTTGCTGCCTCAAACAACAGCTTACTTAGTATACTAAACTTCATCTACACTGTCAACAGGTTTTTTGGCTTTTTTTGATATTTTTTTGTAACAATGTCATAAAAACTGTCATATAAACTGAGTTTATGAGCTTCACCATTATAACTAAGCCGTTTTCATATTTTTTTCTGATAATAACAGCTTAGTTAGTCGACAATTTTTTTCAAAATAAAGAAATCGATGCTCGTTAGAATTTCCTTCCCAGTTAAAAAGATGACACTTCGATTATTCTCCATAAAATACCAAATAAGGTCTCTACAGGCTTCTCGCTTGGATTTTTACTCCCCCAACAGCGAAATTCATCCAAACCGCCCTCAGAGCGTCTCAGGAGCTTTTTAAGAGCTATTTGATACATCCTTGATAAAAATCTACCTTTCCCGTATAAAGGGGGCATTTTTAGGTATAAACTCGCTATTATAAAGTCTATGCAAAAGATTCTTATTTCGATTGCATTAAATTATTGCTGAGTAGTATATGGTATTGGGTTCTATTATCCATAAATTGAAGGTAGTTGCAGTTTTTAAATAGAAAAACGCCTGCTTACGAAGTGTTTCTAATCTAGAGACATTTCGTAAACAAGCGTTACTCAATCACCAATATGATGAGTGTTCCCGCTGGGGAAAAATCCCCAGCGGTAGACCAGAGCTAGACTAAGAACCAAAAGGTTCCATCATCATAACACTCAACAAAATTGATAAAAATTATACTAATTCAATGATTGCCATTGGAGCAGCGTCACCACGGCGAGGTTCAGTTTTAAGAATACGAGTGTATCCACCGTTGCGTTCTGCATAGCGAGGTGCGATTTCATCGAAAAGTTTTTGAAGAGCTGTTTGTGAAGAGTATTTTTCAGTAGCTTCATCAAAGTTTTCAGATGCAATTTCATTACGTACGAAAGCAGCAGCTTGACGACGTGCATGAAGGTCACCACGTTTACCTAAAGTAATCATTTTTTCAACTGTTTTACGGATTTCTTTAGCACGAGCTTCAGTTGTTACAATAGATTCGTTAATCAAAAGATCTGTTGTCAAATCACGAAGCATTGCTTTACGTTGTGAGCTAGTGCGTCCTAGTTTACGGTAAGCCATTTTATCCTCCTATATTATTTATCGTTTTTGAGTCCGAGTCCAAGATCAGCAAGTTTAACTTTGACTTCTTCAAGGCTCTTACGACCAAGGTTACGGACTTTCATCATTTCAGGCTCAGTTTTTTCTGTCAAATCAAATACAGTGTTGATACCTGCACGTTTAAGACAGTTATATGAGCGGACTGACAAATCAAGTTCTTCGATAGTACGGTCAAGCACTTTTTCATCGTTAACTTTTTCAGTTTCTTTCATTACGTCAGTGTTTTTAGCCACTTCTGTAAGGTCAGTAAACAGATTCAAGTGTTCAATCAAAACGCGTGCTGATAGACCTAAAGCATCTTCAGGAATGATTGTGCCATTTGTCATGATTTCGATTGTTAATTTATCAAAGCCGTCATTGCTACCTACACGAGCAGGTTCAACTTGATAATTAACTTTTTTCACTGGTGTGTAGATAGAGTCTACAGCCAATGTTCCCACTGGAGCATCTTCTTTTTTATTACCTTCGGCTGGAACGTAACCACGTTTTTTAGCAACAGTCATTGTTGCTTTCAAACTGTGTCCTTCAGCGATTGTAAAGAGATAGTGGTCTGGGTTGACGATTTCAACATCACTATCAGTTAAAATATCCCCGGCAGTAACTTCTGCTGGACCTTCAACGTCAAGTTCGATAATTTTTTCATCATCAACATAAGATTTTACTGCAAGTCCTTTAATATTAAGGATGATTTGCATAACATCTTCGCGTACACCTGGAATAGTGTCAAATTCGTGGAGTACTCCATCAATTTTAATTGATGTTACTGCCGCACCTGGGAGTGAAGACAAGAGTACACGACGAAGAGAATTACCTAGAGTTGTACCGTATCCACGTTCAAGTGGTTCGATAACAAATCTGCCGTAATCTTTATTTTCATCAATTTTTGTTATTATTGGTTTTTCAAACTCAATCATTTATTATACTCCCTCGAAACGAATCTTGTGTACTATTAACAATTATGATTACACACGACGACGTTTTGGAGGACGAGCACCATTGTGTGGCACAGGAGTAACGTCACGGATTGAAGTCACTTCAAGACCAGCAGCAGCAAGAGCACGAATAGCAGACTCACGACCTGAACCAGGACCTTTTACAGTAACTTCAACAGTTTTAAGACCATGTTCTTGTGCAGATTTAGCAGCAGCTTCAGCAGCCATTTGTGCAGCGAATGGAGTAGATTTACGAGAACCTTTGAATCCAAGAGCACCAGCTGATGACCAAGCAATTGCATTACCGTGCACATCTGTAATCATAACAATAGTGTTATTGAATGTAGCGTGAATATGAGCAACACCAGATTCGATGTTCTTTTTCACACGACGTTTACGTGTTGGTTTAGCCAATTTTTTTACCTCCTATTTTATTTTTTCTTACCAGCAATCGCAACAGCTTTACCTTTACGAGTGCGAGCGTTATTTTTAGTGTTTTGACCACGGACAGGAAGTCCACGACGGTGACGGATACCACGGTATGAACCAATTTCCATCAAGCGTTTGATGTTCATGTTCACTTCACGACGAAGGTCACCTTCAACTTTGATTGCATCAACTTCACGACGGATAGCATCTTCTTGATCTGATGTCAAATCTTTAACACGGATGTCTTCAGAAACACCAGCAGCTGCTAAGATTTTCTTAGAAGTTGCAAGACCGATACCATATACATAAGTAAGTGAAATTACTACACGTTTTTCATTTGGAATATCAACTCCAGCAATACGAGCCATTTTTTCTCCTTTCTATATTATCCTTGACGTTGTTTGTGTTTTGGATTTGATGGACAAATTACCATAACACGACCGTTACGACGAATAACTTTACAGTATTCGCAAATTGGTTTGACTGATGGTCTTACCTTCATTTTTTAATCCCTCCAATTATTTCGATTATTTAAAGCGGTATGTGATACGTCCACGTGTTAAATCGTAAGGACTCATTTCAACAGTAACACGGTCACCTACCAAAATACGAATGTAGTTTTTACGGATTTTTCCTGATACAGTTGCCAAGATTTGGTGTCCATTTTCTAATTCAACAGTAAACATAGCGTTAGGCATCGTCTCAACAACTTTACCTTCAATTTCAATCACATCTTCTTTTGCCACGCAAAAGTACCCCCTAAATTTCGATTTGATGTCCTCTGAGTGCAGAGGTAACAATTATAAGCCAGACTAGCCTATTATATCACGACTCTTCTACTTGTGCAAGTAGAAACTCTTAAATTATTTTAATGATGAGATTGCTTTTGCAATGTCAGCAAATACATCATCAATGTCTTGGTTACCTTGAACATCAAAAACAATACCAGATTTACGATAGTGTTCGATGATTGGTGCACCTTGAGCAATGTTAACATCTAGACGACGTTTTACAGTTTCAGGTTTGTCATCTTCACGTTGATAGAATTCGTGTCCTTCACATGCATCACAAGTTCCTTCAACTTTTGTTGGATTGAATACTTTGTGATAAGTTGCTCCACAAGAACGGCAGATGAAACGACCTGATAAACGTTCAATCAAGCTTTCTGGATTAACGTCGATGTTGATAACACCGTCTAATTTAAGATCCAAGTTTTTAAGTGTTTCGTCCAAAGCGTGTGCTTGTTCAATAGTACGTGGGTAACCATCAAGCAAGAAACCTTTTTCAGCGATATCAGCTTGTTCCAAACGTTCTTTAACAATACCGTTAGTTACTTCGTCAGGTACAAGTTCACCTTTATCGATGAATGATTTAGCAAGAACACCCATTTCAGTTTTGTTTGCCATTGCAGCACGGAACATGTCTCCAGTTGAAATGTGAGCTACGCCAAATTTTTCAACGATTTTCGCAGCTTGAGTTCCTTTACCAGCACCTGGTAAACCCATGATTAAAAGATTCATGATACTCTCCTTATTTTATTTTTAAATAAATTTAACACCGAAGTGCTAAACTTATTCAAAAACAAAATAGAAAGGTTGACTAGGTCAACCTATATTCTATTCTGCTGTATTCATGAAACCAACATACTGTCTCTTCAAGAGATAACCTTCAAGTTGTTTCATTCCTTCAATGCCTGTTGAAATCAAGATTAGAAGACTTGTTCCTCCAAGGGCAATACTACTAGATAGATTCATTGCTTGTTGAGCAATAATTGGTGTTAATGAAATAAACGCCAAGAAAATTGATCCGACAGTAGCTAATTTCTTCAATAATGAAGACAAATATTCTTCTGTTTCGCGTCCAGGTCGAACACTAGGAATATATGACGCACCCTTTTGCAAGTTTTCTGCAGTTTTTTCAGGATTAACTTGTACAAAAGTATAGAAGAATGAGAATAAAATAATTAGTACTGCGTAAATTACCATTCCGATCGGTGTTTGGTAATTCAAGAATGATTCTAGAGTTGTAAGCCAAGGAATATCATGTCCATTTGAAATCAACGGAATAATCGTACTTGGAATCGTTGTAATCGAGCTGGCAAAGATAACGGGAATGACGCCAGCCGGATTAATTTTTAAAGGAAGATAAGAACTTGTTGGTGCACCTTGAACAAGTTTTGTATATTGGATTGGAATTTTGTATTCTGCTTGTTGGACAAAGGTTGTAAAGAACACAATTGCCAATACTGCTACGATTAACAAAGCTACAAAGATGTATGAAGATATTAAATCACTTGAACGAACGTTAACAAAGAAATCTTCGTAGATTGTTGAAATAGCATTTGGAATTGATGAAATGATACCCGCAAAGATAATCATTGAAACACCATTTCCGAAACCTTTGTCGGTGATTTGTTCACCAAGCCATGTCACAATCATACTACCTGTTGTGAGCAAGGCACCAATCAGGATATAAGTTTTCACATTTGGTGTAGAAACCAATGAGATACTTGATAAAGTATTAAATCCTGCTGTAATCCCAATCGATTGAATGAAGGCTAAGACAAGCGAAATGTAGCGAGTCGCTTGATTTAACTTACGACGACCAACTTCACCTTGTTTACTCCACTCAACAAACTTAGGCAAAATATCCATTTGTAACAGTTGAACAATGATAGATGCTGTGATATACGGGCTAACACCCATTGAGAATACAGAGAAGTTGCTCATAGCATTACCAGAGACAAGGTTCAACATGTTTAGAAAGGGAAGTTCACCTAATTGATCGAGACTCTTAGCGTTGATACCTGGCACAGTAATATGTGTTCCAACACGGAAAACAAAGATGATAAAAAGTGTAAAGAAAATTTTATTTCTAACATTTTTTACCTTAAGTGCATCTTTAAGTAATTTAAAGAACATACCGAGTCCTCCTTAATTAGATGACTTCGATTGAACCACCTTTTGCAGTGATAGCTGCTTCAGCAGATTTTGAGAATTTAGCTGCTTTAACAGTCAATTTTTTAGTCAATTCGCCGTTACCAAGAACTTTAACGCCTGATTTTTCAGCACGAATGATTCCAGCTTCTTTAAGAACAACTGGAGTTACTTCTGTACCATCTTCGAAAACGTTAAGTTGGTCAAGGTTTACAAGAGCGTATTCTTTAGCGTTAACGTTCAAGAAACCACGTTTTGGCATACGACGGAACAATGGAGTTTGTCCACCTTCAAAACCAAGACGTACTTTACCACCGCTACGAGCTTTTTGACCTTTTTGACCGCGTCCTGCAGTTTTACCGTTACCAGATGATGTACCACGACCTACACGGTTACGTACTTTACGAGAACCTTCAGCAGGTTTAAGTTCATGAAGTTTCATTATTAATTTCTCCTTTTTTGTAAAATGCTAGCGCCTCTATGAGGGGAAAGGACTCCCCATAGAAACTCGCCTATACTAATATCTAGTTTAAGTCGCAAGAGTACCCCTTGCGACTTAAACCTAAAATTTATTTAATGTTAATTATTTAACATCTTCAACAGTTACCAAGTGTGAAACTGAAGTAACCATTCCACGGATAGCTGGAGTGTCTTCTTTGACAACTGAGCTATGTAATTTACCAAGTCCAAGAGCAGCAACTGTTTTACGTTGTGCAGGAATGCGTCCGATTGGAGACTTAGTCAAAGTAATTTTAATTTGAGCCATTATTATCCCCTTTCTTAAGCTAAGTCAGAAACTGAAATACCGCGAAGAGCAGCAACTTCTTCTGCACGTTTAAGTTGTTTCAAACCTTCAACAGTTGCGCGAACAATGTTGATTGGAGTGTTTGAGCCAAGTGATTTAGATGTAACATCTGCAACACCAGCCAATTCGATGACGGCACGAACAGCACCACCAGCGGCAACCCCAGCACCTTCTACAGCAGGTTTCAACAATACTTTAGCTCCACCGAATTCTGAACGAACTTCGTGAGGAATTGTTGTACCAACCATAGGTACTTCGATCAAGTTTTTCTTAGCGTCTTCAACAGCTTTACGAATAGCTTCTGGTACTTCTTGAGCTTTACCAGTACCGAAACCTACACGACCATTACGGTCACCAACAACTACAAGAGCAGCAAAGCGAAGACGACGTCCACCTTTAACAACTTTTGTAACACGGTTGATCGCAACAACGCGTTCTTCAAGTTCAACTGCATTATCTTTAAATGCCATTATTTAGTGTCCTCCCTATTAGAATTTCAATCCGTTTTCACGAGCTGAGTCAGCCAAAGCTTTAACACGTCCGTGATAGAGATATCCACCGCGGTCAAACACCACTTCAGAAATACCTTTAGCTACTGCGCGTTCAGCAACAAGTTTACCGACAACAACGGCTTGTTCTGTTTTAGTTCCTTTAGAAACTTCTTTATCAAGAGTTGATGCACTTGCGAGCGTTACACCCGCTACGTCATCAATAACTTGAGCGTAGATGCCTGTATTAGAACGGAAAACGTTCAAACGTGGGCGATCAGCAGTTCCAGAGAGTTTACCGCGAACGCGACGGTGGCGTTTTTGGCGGATTTTGTTTTTATCTGGTTTCGAAATCACAATTTTCACCTCTTAATTAATTGATTAATGTCAAAACGACATTGTTGTATAAATGTTAGCATATGAGTTCTGCGAGAATAACTCTCGCAAAATCTCCCATAAGCTATTATTTACCTGTTTTACCTTCTTTACGACGTACGTATTCACCAACGTAACGGATACCTTTACCTTTGTAAGGTTCTGGAGCACGAAGGCTACGGATGTAAGCAGCTGTTTGACCAACAACTTCTTTGCTGATACCGTTAACGATGATTGAAGTTGCAGATGGTACTTCAAATGAAATTCCTTCTGGAGCTTCTACTTCGTCTTGGTGAGATTTACCTACAGAAAGTACAAGTTTTGAACCTTGAAGTTGAGCACGGTAACCAACCCCGCGCATTTCAAGTTCTTTTTTGAAACCTTCAGAAACGCCAAGTACCATGTTGTTCAAGTTAGCACGAGCTGTACCATGGATTGTTTTCATTTCTTTTGAGTCGTTTGGACGGTGAAGTGAAACTTCAGTGCCTTCAACTTTGATTTCAATGTTTTTATCAAACTCACGAGTGAGTTCGCCTTTAGGTCCTTTAACAGTTACTACATTGTTGTTGTTAGTAACTTCAACACCAGCAGGCAAGTTGATAACTTTATTACCAATACGTGACATAGTTTTTATTTTCTCCTGTTAGATTGTCAGGCCGCATAAAGCGACGAGTTTTCACGGGGCAACTATTCATACAGATTAACTGTACTGATAGTCCATTAATTTTAGTAAGAAACTTTTCTCAATGAAAATTGAAATAAGTTTTTTATCTTACCAAACGTAAGCAATAACTTCTCCACCAACGTTCTTTTGACGAGCTTCTTTGTCAGTCAAAAGACCTTCTGATGTAGAAATGATTGCAATTCCAAGTCCGTTAAGAACTTTAGGAACATCTTCACGTTTTGCGTAAACACGAAGACCTGGTTTAGAGATACGTTTCAAGTTAGTGATAACACGTTCACCGTTTTGTCCGTATTTAAGGAATACGCGGATGATACCTTGTTTGTCATCTTCGATAACTTCAACGTTTTTCACGAAACCTTCGCGTTTAAGGATTTCAGCAATACCTTTTTTAATGTTTGATGCAGGTACTTCAAGCACTTCGTGTTTTGCTTGGTTAGCGTTACGAATGCGTGTCAAAAAGTCTGCAATTGGGTCAGTCATAACCATTATATATTCTCCTCTTACTAGTAGTTTGAATAGTTCACTTGCTAGTTAATGTGCCTTACGGCTTGTTTTCAAGAATAACTCTTGAACCCATCATGAACTTTGCCAAACAGAAGATAAATTCTTCTATATGGCTTGTTCAGTCAGGAATATTATATCATCGACTTACCAAGAAGCTTTGGTAACGCCTGGGATTTGTCCTTTGTAAGCTAACTCACGGAAGCAAACACGGCAAAGTTTGAATTTGCGGTAAACTGAGTGTGGACGGCCACAACGTTCGCAACGAGTGTAAGCTTGCGTAGAGAATTTCGCAGGGCGATGATTCTTAGCAATCATAGATTTTTTAGCCAATTGATTTACCTCCTAAATTATTTTGCAAAAGGCATTCCAAGGCCTTTAAGCAATTCACGACCTTCTTCGTCAGTGTTAGCAGTAGTTACGATAACGATATCAAGACCACGTACTTTATCAACATCATCAAAGTTGATTTCTGGGAAGATCAATTGTTCTTTCACACCAAGTGTGTAGTTACCACGTCCATCAAATGATTTTGTTGGAACACCGTGGAAGTCACGAACACGTGGAAGTGAAACAGTTACCAATTTATCTAAGAATTCGTACATACGTTCACCACGAAGGGTAACTTTTGCACCGATCGCTACACCTTCACGAAGACGGAAGCCAGCGATTGATTTCTTAGCTTTAGTAATCAATGGTTTTTGACCTGAGATAAGTGCCAATTCAGCAGCAGCTTTTTCAAGGTTTTTAGCATTATTTACAGCATCACCAACACCCATGTTAAGAACGATTTTCTCAACTTTTGGGACAGCCATAACTGAAGTGTAGTTGAATTTTTCAGTCAAAGCAGGAACTACTTCGTTAGTGTATTTTTCTTTTAAACGATTTACCATTACTTATACTTTCTCCTTTCCTTCGTGATTAATCAAGCACTTCGCCTGATTTTTTGTTGTAACGAACTTTTTTGCCGTCTACAACTTTGTAACCAACACGTCCTGCAACACCATTTTTGTCAAGAACTTGAACGTTAGACACATGGATTGGTGCTTCTTTTTCCACGATAGCACCTTGAGGGTTTACGTTGTTTGGTTTTTGATGTTTTTTAACAATAGCAACACCTTCAACGACAACTTTGTTGACTTTAGGAAGGGCTTTAAGAACTACAGCTTCAACGCCTTTGTCCTTACCAGCAATAACGCGAACTTTATCGCCTTTTTTTACAAACATTTGGTTTTTCTCCTATTATTTCTTACGCCCTAATGGGCACCCTGCAAAAAGCAGGGGACTTAGTTTGTGTTCTTATTAAAGTACTTCTGGTGCAAGTGATACGATCTTCATGAAGCCACCTTCACGCAATTCACGTGCAACAGGGCCGAAGATACGAGTTCCGCGAGGAGTTTTATCGTCACGGATGATTACTGCAGCGTTGTCGTCAAATTTGATGTATGAACCGTCTGGACGGCGAGCACCTGTTTTAGTACGAACTACAACAGCTTTTACGACATCACCTTTTTTAACAGCTCCACCAGGAGTAGCTTGTTTTACAGAAGCAACGATTACGTCACCGATGTTAGCGAATTTACGTCCTGAACCACCAAGAACTTTGATAGTCAAGATCTCACGAGCACCGCTATTATCAGCAACTTTCAAGCGAGTTTCTTGTTGAATCATTTCAAATTTCTCCTTTTAGTTTGATTAGATAATAACAGCTTCTTCCACAACTTCTACAAGACGGAAGCGTTTTGTAGCTGAAAGTGGACGAGTTTCCATGATACGAACGATATCGCCTTCTTTAGCAACGTTGTTTTCATCATGTGCTTTGTATTTTTTAGAATAGTTGATACGTTTACCATAGACTGGGTGGTTACGTTTAGTTTCAACTACAACAGTGATTGTTTTATCCATTTTGTCAGATACTACGCGTCCAACAAGGGTTTTACGTTGATTACGTTCCATTATTAGAATTTCTCCTTTCCCAATCTATTATTTCTTTTCAGATTGCACTGTTTTAACACGTGCAATTTGTTTTTTAACTTCGTTCAAACGAGCAGTTTGATCAAGTTGACCTGCTGCAGCTTGGAAACGAAGATCGAAAAGTTCTTTCTTAAGTTCGTTTTCTTTCTTAGCAAGTTCTTCTTGAGAAAGACCACGAAGCTCTTTAACAAAATCTTTAATTTCTTGAAGTTTCATGATTTCTCCTTATTCTGCTTCACGTTTCACGAATTTAGTCTTAACTGGCAATTTGTGGCTAGCAAGACGAAGTGCTTCACGTGCAACTTCTTCAGGTACACCAGCAATTTCGAACATAACTTTACCACGTTTAACTGGTGCTACCCAACCTTCAGGTGCCCCTTTACCAGAACCCATACGTACACCGATAGCTTTAGCAGTGTATGATTTGTGTGGGAAGATTTTAATCCAAACTTTACCACCACGTTTCATGTAACGAGTCATAGCGATACGGGCAGCTTCGATTTGACGGTTTGTGATCCAGTGGCTAGTAGTAGCTTGAAGACCGTATTCACCGAATGCGACTTCTTTACCACCTTTAGCTTCACCGCGCATTTTTCCACGGAATTCGCGACGGTGTTTAACACGTTTAGGTACTAACATTTGTTATTTGCCTCCTTTAGTGTTTTTACGAGCTGGAAGAACTTCACCACGGTAGATCCAAACTTTAACACCTAGTTTACCGTAAGTAGTGTCAGCTTCTTCCCAAGCGTAGTCGATATCAGCACGAAGTGTGTGAAGTGGAACAGTTCCTTCTGAGTAACCTTCAGCACGAGCGATATCAGCACCGTTCAAACGACCAGATACTTGAGTTTTAATACCTTTAGCACCTGCACGCATTGTACGTTGGATAGCTTGTTTTTGAGCACGACGGAAAGCAACACGTTGTTCAAGTTGACGTGCAATGTTTTCACCAACAAGGTGAGCGTCCAAATCAGGTTGTTTGATTTCAACGATGTTGATGTGAACTTGTTTTCCTGTCAATTTGTTAAGTTTAACGCGAAGAGCGTCAACGTTAGCTCCACCTTTACCGATAACCATACCTGGTTTAGCAGTGTGAAGTGAAACAATTACTTTGTTTACAGCACGTTCAATTTCAATACGTGAAACTGAAGCGTCTGCCAATTCTGTTTGGATGAATTTGCGGATTGCAAGATCTTCATGAAGGTAATCCGCGTATTCTTTTTCAGCATACCATTTCGCATCCCAATCACGGATGATTCCGACACGCATACCAATTGGATGTACTTTTTGACCCACGATTTTACCTCCTTATTTTTCTGACACAACTACTGTTACGTGAGTTGTGCGTTTGTTGATTGGTGAAGCTGAACCTTTAGCACGTGGACGGAAACGTTTCATTGTTGGTCCTTCGTTTGCGAAAGTTTCAGATACTACCAAGTTAGCTTTTTCCAAACCAAAGTTGTTTTCTGCGTTAGCGATAGCAGAGTTAAGAACTTTCTCAACTACACGAGCTGCTTTGTTTGGAGTGAATTTCAAGATTGCGATTGCGTCAGCAACGTTCTTACCACGGATAAGATCAAGTACAAGACGTGTTTTACGAGGTGAAACACGGACTGTACGAGCCATTGCTTTAGCTGAAGTAATTTCTGCCATTGTGTCCTCCTCTTATTAACGTGTTTTCTTATCGTCAGCAGCGTGACCTTTGTAAGTACGAGTTGGTGCGAATTCACCAAGTTTGTGACCTACCATGTCTTCTTGAATGTAAACTGGTACGTGTTTACGTCCATCATAAACTGCGATTGTATATCCGATGAAACTTGGGAAAATCGTTGAACGACGTGACCAAGTTTTAATTACTTTTTTCTTTTCGTCGTTTGCTTGAGCTTCAACTTTTTTCATCAAATGCTCATCGACGAAAGGTCCTTTTTTAAGACTACGTCCCATTTTGTAGTTTTCTCCTTTAAATTATAGTACCACAGCGGCCTGTGTGCATAAATGCACACTACCGAGCTGGCGGATGATTAATAAGCTAAGCGACTAATAAATTATTTGTCGTTACGACGACGAATAATAAGTTTGTCTGATTGAGCTTTTTTGTTACGAGTTTTAAGACCAAGCGCAGGTTTACCCCAAGGAGTAGATGGCGCTTTACGTCCAACTGGTGCTTTACCTTCACCACCACCGTGTGGGTGATCATTAGGGTTCATTACAGAACCACGAACTGTAGGACGGATACCCATCCAACGGCTACGACCAGCTTTACCAAGGTTAACAAGGACTTGTTGTTCGTTACCAACTGTACCGATTGTAGCACGGCAAGTTCCAAGAATCATACGAACTTCGCCTGATTGAAGACGAACAAGAACGTATTTACCTTCTTGACCAAGAACTTGTGCAGATGCACCAGCAGCACGGATCAATTCAGCACCTTTACCTGGTTGAAGTTCGATGTTGTGAATAACTGTACCAACAGGGATGTTAGCAAGTGGAAGTGCGTTACCAACTTTGATATCTGCATCTGGACCTGAAACGATACGTTGACCAACTTCAAGACCTTTAGGTGCAAGGATGTAAGCTTTCACACCATCAGTGTAGTGTACAAGAGCAATGTTTGCTGTACGGTTTGGATCGTACTCGATAGTTTTAACAACTGCTTCAACGCCATCTTTGTTACGTTTGAAGTCGATCAAACGGTAGTGACGTTTGTGACCGCCACCTTGGTGACGAACAGTGATGCGACCGTTGTTGTTACGACCAGCTTTGTTTTTAAGTGAAACAAGCAATGATTTCTCAGGAGTGCTTGTAGTGATTTCAGCAAAATCCAAAGAAGTCATATTACGACGACCATTTGTCGTTGGTTTATAAGCTTTAATACCCACGTTATTTCCTCCTTAGATTATTCAGCTTCAGCTGCAAACAACTCGATTGCTTTAGAATCAGCTGTAAGAGTGATGATAGCTTTTTTAGTTTTTGAAGTGAAACCAGTGTAACGACCAACACGTTTAGCTTTTGGTTTAACTGTTACAGTGTTCACGTTTGCAACTTTAACTCCATCAAAAGCAGCTTCAACAGCTTGTTTGATCAAAAGTTTGTGCGCACGAGAGTCAACTTCAAATGTATATTTACCTGCTTCGAGGTCGTACATTGATTTTTCAGTGATAACTGGTTTTTTGATTACGTCGTACAAATTCATTATGCAAGAACCTCCTCGATTGTAGAGATTGCTTCTTTAGTAACAAGAAGTTTGTCGCTGTTTACGATATCAAGAACACTTGCAGTTGTTGCAGTTGCAACTTTAACGTTTGGAAGGTTACGTGCAGAAAGTGCTGCAAATTCATTACCTTCTTCAAGGATTACAAGTACTTTTGAGTCAACGTTAAGAGCTGAAAGTACGTTTGCGAATTCAGCAGTTTTTGGAGCTGCAAATGAAAGGCTTTCTACAGCTACAAATTTTTCTTCAGCAACTTTAGCTGAGTAAACTGATTTCAATGCAAGGCGACGAACTTTTTGTGGAAGTTTGTATCCGTATGAACGTGGAGTTGGTCCGAAGACTACACCACCACCACGCCATTGTGGTGAGCGGATAGAACCTTGACGAGCGCGTCCAGTTCCTTTTTGACGCCATGGTTTACGACCACCACCAGATACTGCTGAGCGGTTTTTAACTGCGTGAGTACCTTGGCGAAGGCTAGCGCGTTGGCTGATAACAACATCAAACACTACTGATTCGTTTGGTTCGATACCGAAGATAGCGTCGTTCAATTCAACTGAGCTAACTTCTTTACCAGTTTGGTCAAATAGTTTTACGTTTGCCATTTTAACTGTTTTCTCCTTTCTTATTATTTAGCAGCCTTAACTGCTGATTTGATAGTGATAAGAGATTTCTTAGCACCTGGTACGTTACCTTTGATAAGGATAACGTTTTTCTCTGGGATAACTTGGACAACTTCAAGGTTTTGGATTGTCACACGGTTACCACCCATACGTCCTGCCAAGTGTTTGTTTTTGAAAACACGGTTAGGCGCAACAGGTCCCATAGAACCTGGACGACGGTGATAACGAGAACCGTGAGCCATTGGTCCACGAGCTTGACCATGGCGTTTGATAACACCTTGGAAACCTTTACCTTTAGATGTACCAGTTACATCAACAACATCTCCAGCTTCGAATGTATCAACTGTGATTTCTTGACCAACTTCCAAGCCTTCAATGTTTTTGAATTCACGAATGAAGCGCTTAGGAGCTGTGTTAGCTTTTGCTACATGGCCTTTGGCAGGTTTGTTGCTCAATACTTCACGTTTGTCGTCAAAACCAACTTGAACAGCTTCATAACCGTCTGTTTCAACAGTTTTCACTTGAAGCACAACGTTTGGAGTTGCTTCGATGACAGTAACAGGGATGAATTCACCAGATTCAGTGAAGATTTGAGTCATTCCCACTTTTTTCCCTAAGATTCCTTTTGTCATGAGAAAATATTTCCTTTACTTTATTTATTTAAAAAGTTTTTAATGAGCGTTTTTTATGCTCAAAAAAGTTTTTAACGAGCGTTTTTTGTGCTCAAGAATCAAATCCTTATTAAAGTTTGATTTCTACGTTAACACCACTTGGAAGATCCAATTTCATCAAAGCGTCAACTGTTTTTTGAGTTGGGTTGATGATATCGATCAAGCGTTTGTGAGTACGCATTTCAAATTGTTCGCGAGAATCTTTGTATTTGTGAGTCGCACGAATAATTGTGTACAAGCTACGTTCAGTTGGAAGTGGAACTGGTCCAGCTACTGAAGCACCTGTACGTGTTGCAGTTTCAACAATTTTTTCTGCCGCTGTGTCAAGTGTACGATGTTCGTATGCTTTCAAACGGATACGGATTTTTTTGTTTGCCATCTTTTTCTCCTTTTCGTCTATTTAAGATAATAGGCTAGCTCCTCAAGAAAACCAACACGTCTTTGCGTGGCAATGCAACCGAGCGTGTCGCAACCTCTTGTATCATAGCTAAAGTCACTGTATTAACAGCACCAGTATATAATATCAGATTTAACAGTGGTTTGCAAGGATTTTGCTCCCTTTTTTTCGATTTTTTAGAAGAAAATGTTTTCAGCTTTTTCTATTATTTTTTACAATGAAAAAACCAGACTTTCATCTGGTTAAAAATCTTGTTATTTAATAGTAGATTCTTGAAAAGAATTCATATATTTCTTGTAAAGAATATATAGAAAAATCCAACGGAAAATATTATCTGCCACGGTCGCTAACCACACTCCAGTTAGACCTAAGCGCAGACTTACACCAAGTACGTAACCCGAAATAATTCGAATAACCCACATTCCAAATGTCGTTGCATAAAACGGGAGTTTTGCATTTCCTAACCCTTGCCAAGCTGCCGTAAATATCAAGGTTCCCGCTGTTGCCGGCCCACCAACGAACGAATAAAACAAAACAACAAGGCTAGCATCTAGAGCAGCTTGATTAGAGGTAAACAAGTGCGTTAAGTAACCTCCAGAAAAGTAAATCGTAGCTCCAACAAGAAGCATAAGAGCAACAGAAATTAGATAGGATTCCTTAATCAATTGCTTGATTTCTTGGATATTCTTCTGCCCGAGGCTATGCGCCACAAGGATTACTGTAGCCGTAGCCACCCCCATCCCTGGCATGTAATTAAATTGTGTCAACGTTTCTCCAATAGCGTTACCAGCTACCACTTCCGTTCCAAACTTAACGATAATTGCCACAATAACCACATCACCTGCGCGCATCATTAAGCGCTCACCAGCAGCTGGCAAAGCAATTTTAATTAAATCACTATCCAGTGTCCACCGGATGTTTTTGATAATCTTTTTAATCGGTAACTGACTGGCTAGCAACAGCGTTCCAACCAAACGTGCCAGAACTGTTGAACAAGCCACACCAACAATCCCCCAATGCAGAATAAATACCGCTACAGCTGATAAACCTGCATTTAAAACATTAGTCAGCAAACTGATATACATTGGTAGTTGTGGTTTTCCCAAAGCCCGTAAAAAAGCACTCAAGGTCGTCATCAGCCCTAAACTAACAATCAAACCACCGACAATCGCAAGATAAAGACCGCCAGCTTGCGTGACTGCCGCATCTGTCCCAAGCCAAGTTAGAATCGTTTTCCCTAAGCCAAGAGAAACTAGACCAAGAACTAAACTCAATCCAAGAGTAATCAATAAAGACTCAGATTGATAGTGAAGTGATTTTTGAGCGTTCTTTTCCCCAAGACTTTTGGCAACTAGACTTGAGACCGCCGCACCAAGAGCAATGAAAATCGCTTGATAAATGGTAATAATATTATTAGCTACAGAGACCCCAGAGACAGCAATTAAACCAACTTGTGCAACAAGATAGTTATCTACTACCCCCATAAGCATCTGCAAAAGATTTTCCATCATGGCTGGAAAAGCCAATCGAATAATTTTCTTTGTTTGTTTCATGATTCTATCGTAACAAAAAGAAAAGCCGAGAACCAGCCTCAGCTCTTACTTTATAATTTTTAAAGTCCTAAATAATCTTCAACAGCTTTTTGCATGTCACTTGTAGCAACAACTGTTTTGTGGCGAACCTCAGCTGTCTCAAGTCCGTTGACAGCTTTTGGAATAGCGACACCTGACAATTTTTCAAGTTCTTTTACCGCAGCAAAGTCATCTGCTGGCGCTTGTCCACTAACAGCTTCTACGGCAACACGTGGGAATTTATAAGGACTTGCTGTAGAGGCAATAATAGTCGGCGTGTGATCACCAGTTCGTTCAACGTATTTTTGATAAACAGCTGACGCAACAGCTGTGTGTGGGTCTTCAACATAGTCACAAGCATCATAAACACGTTTGATTTCAGCTGATGTTTCAGCTTCCGTTGCAAAACCAGCTTCAAACATATCAAGAATAGCTTGGTTAGCACCTGAAAGAGTGTACTCTCCTTCCGATACAAGTTTTTCCATCAAGTCTTTTGTTTTAGCAGCATCGTTGCCCAAAAGGTGGAAAATCAAGCGTTCCAAGTTAGATGATACCAAAATATCCATTGATGGACTTGTTGTCACCTTAAACTCACGTTTTTTATCATATGTACCTGTTGTGAAGAAATCAGTTAAAACTTTATTTTCATTTGAAGCACAGATTAATTTACCAACTGGAACACCAATTTGACTAGCGTAGTATGCTGCTAAGATATTACCAAAGTTACCTGTTGGTACTGTAAAGTTAACTTTTTCGCCTGCTTTAATATGACCTGCTTTAACCAATTGTGCATAAGCGTAGACATAGTAAACAACTTGTGGCACCAAGCGACCAACGTTCATTGAGTTAGCTGATGAGAATTGTGTCTTGTGCGCAAGCAATTTTTCACGTAAAGCCACGTCATTAAACATACGTTTAACATCTGTTTGAGCATCATCAAAGTTACCAGTAATAGCCACCACATGCGTGTTGTTACCAGTTTGTGTAGTCATTTGAAGTTCTTGAATTTTGCTGACACCATCTTTTGGATAAAAGACAATGATTTCAGTTCCTGGAACATCCGCAAAGCCAGCCATGGCAGCCTTACCAGTATCTCCTGATGTCGCTGTCAAAATCACAATTTTATTATCAACACCTTGTTTTTTAGCTGATGTTGTCAAAAGGTATGGCAAGATTGACAAAGCCATATCTTTAAAGGCAATCGTTGAACCATGGAAAAGCTCAAGGTTATATTGGTCTGCTAGTTTAACGACTGGAGCAATGGCAGATGTGTCAAATTTTTCATCATAAGCTGAATTGATACAGTAATCTAATTCTTCTTCTGTAAAATCATCCAAAAACGCTGATAGAACCAGTTTAGCCACTTCTTGGTATGAAGCATCTTTTAAAGCATCAAAGTCCAAAGCCACTTCTGGAAGTGACGTTGGGGTGAAGAGTCCGCCGTCAGTTGCCAATCCTTGTAAAATAGCTTGGCTAGCAGTCACTTTGTTATTTTCGTCGCGAGTTGATTGGTAAATTAACGTCATCACAAATTCCTCATATTAATAGATAGTCTTGCACCCATTGTATCATAATTATCAGAAAATTTATACAAATTTATGCAATTTATCAAAAAAAGAGTAAGGCAAAGCTATTTCCTACCAAGTAACAGCTTCATCCCTTACTCTACAAACGCTCAATAACTATTTGAAAACTTTGACAACATCAGTTTTTTCTAAGTTTCCTTGTTTTTATAATTCGATTATTTTCCCCAACGTGAATCAACACCAGCAATAGAAATCCAGACGCTTGCTAAGACGTCATAGAACAATTCAGCCACCTTTTTCGCTCCCTTCTTCTCACGTTTTATGTCACGTGTATTATAACGCTACAAACTATTGATGTAAAGGGGTTTTTGCAGATTTTTTGACGTCATATTTTCTAACATAAAATGGTAGTTTTACACACAAAAAAGCCAACCGAAGTTGACTTTTGATATTAACTATTAGATTCACCTTTGGCAGGTCTCTTAGCAGATTTATCAATTGCTTTTTGAATAGTTTTAACATAGAGGTCAGCACCTGTCGTATTAGCATCACTGTAGTGAACACCGTCAGTACCATTCCAAATTTCTGGATGACTCGTTGCTGTCTTGTACCAATCAGCAATAGTAATGTAATTGTACGTTTTCGGTAAACTCAATTCATAATCACGCGCCTGCTTAACTTTCGCTTCATCGCTAGCGTTATAAGGCGTCACAATAATCAAGCGATAGCCGTCTGGCAAAGCATCAATAAATTGTTGAATGTCTTCTTGATAATGATCGAGTGAATTCACACCAATTGCAAGCACTGTTGTCTTAGAAAGTGTTCCGCTCGAAATCTCATTTTGGAAAATTTCAAACGCATTATCAAAACTACGACTTACCGCTGCATCTAATTGAGCATTAGAAAGCAAGTTTGAGAACGCAGCACTTGAACGTAGTGCAACAGAATCTCCAATCACAGTTACATCGCTTAAAGCTCCCGCATCACCAGCTGTCACAGTATGCGTACGATTCAAATTCGTTTGAGATTGTTGTAGTGAGTTAACCAAGAGTCCTGTTTCAAAATTCCCCATAGCTGGTGCTGTAGCAACAGTTATCAAAGTTATCAAAACTAGAACTGCTGAACTACCATATAGCCATTTCTTGTAAGGAGATAAATCCAAAGAGATACCAAATGGTTTAACTGGCTTACCAGCAAGAAATGGTTCAATCACATAATAAGACAAGGTTGAAAATACTAGAGATAGAATAACTGTCAACACAACAGCCAGTCCATTTGACATCAACTGTGTAAAGATAATGTAAAATGGCCAGTGGAAAAGATAAACACCATAACTAACATCAGCTAGATAGTTGATAATAGCAGGTTCTTTTGCATTTGGCGTTTGGTCATTTAGGACACGCGCCGCATAAATCATTACCGTAGCAAATAAACTTGCTAAAACAAATCCAAATAAATAAGTGATGCGTTGGTCAAATTTCAAAGTAAACATCAATAAAACTAAGAGAGCTGCGCTCACTAGCATTGTGACGATACTACGTTTTGTAGACCACAGGCGAACATTCTTTTTAAAACGAATAGTTGTTTCTCTGATACCAGTCATCGTTGCCGCCATAGCCCCTAAGAAGAATGGGAAACTATGCGTCAAAGATGAAAAGTAAATCGTTGAAACATTATCAACGAAGAAAGCTCGGACAAACATCGTTAGGAAACTTCCAGCAAAAAAGGCTGCCGAAATCGCAAAAATCAAACTACGGAATTTTGCTAGATTATCCTGATGTCTTCCCAATAACCAAACTAAGAATCCCCAAATTAAATAGAAATGCATCTCAATTGCCAAACTCCACGTGTGAACAAAGAGATGTGGGATAAATTGCGTTTCGTAATTACCACCCGTGATAATTTCAAAGAAATTTGTTGTAAAACCAATTGATGCAGCAACTTGACTACCAATACTTGCCACATAGTCTCTGCGAACCAAGTAAGTAAATGGCATGACAATCAAAATCATCAAAATTAACGGTGGAACAATCCGATAAAAACGTCTTTTATAAAAACCTAAAAGATCGATTTTCTTATTTCTCGAATACTCATCAATCAGCAAAGCTGTAATCAAATACCCTGAGAAAGTAAAGAAAATGTCAACACCAATAAAACCACCTGGAAAGGCCGTTTTAAAGAAATGATAGAGCAGAACTAGGAAAAGCCCAGTCACCCTAACCATTGAAAACCATTTTATTCTCATTTTTGAAAAATCCCCTGTTTAAAGGTTCCTGTATATACCTTACCATTTTGTGCTGTTAGAGTACCTTCACCATCTGGTTGACCATTTTTAAATTCACCTTTATAAATCCAACCAGAATGTGAAGTAAAGACACCCTGACCTTCAAACACACCATCATTAAAATTACCTTCGTAGCGATCACCATTTTCATAAGTCAACTTACCTTGACCATTCATACGGTGATTGACCACATAGCCTGTGTATGTGATTTTACCATTGTCATACGTTAAGGTTGTCTTTGATTTCACCGATAAAGTAAAGACCGACAAACCACAAATGATAAGAATTAAAACCGTCAGAAGCTCAAGGCGTCCTCTGGTTATTTTGATTTTTTTCATTTTCACTCAACTTCTCTTTAAGAATTTCTTAGTCGCGCTAGCCATTGCTCACAGCCACGCTTAACCAACTCATAGGTAGCATCAAAATCACCTGTAAACCATGGATCTGGTACACCGCCATCTACAAAAAGAAAGATTTTTTCATCAAAGCGTCCTCGTGACATTTCTTTTAAATCTGCCACGTTATTCCTATCCATCCCAATGATGACATCAAAATCTCGAAAATCTTGATAAGAAATCTGTTGTGATGATTTTTGATAATCATAAGCAACATGATGCTTTTTAAAAATACCTTGTGTCCCGTGATGAATAGGATTGCCATGTTCCCAGTTAGAAGTCGCACGACTTTCAATTAATAGATTTTCACTAGAAACTAAATCCTTCATCACAAATTCAGCCATCGGACTACGACAGATATTTCCTAAGCAAACAAAACAAACTTTTTTCATGTTCTCTCCTACGTAGTCAGTAACTGATTGTTTAAAACTTCTTTTATCATTATAACAAAAAAAGAAGTCTTATCACATGCAAATTCCTTTATCTGCTGACTTTAAGAAAAAATTAAGGCAGGCTTCCTATAATATAGACAATCCTAAAACTTTTCTTTTTCATAATCTCCTGAGAGGGCTCCGCTTGCGGGGCCCTCTCGTTTTTTATAAAAAGTTCTTAAACAACTAGGAACCTTTAATTATTTATTCGCATTTAGCTCAACTTGTAGTAGCATGGCAAAAACAATCTCCAAAAATACCATCACTAAACTAAGACATGTCATGCTCGCCATGTGACCTAAGACAAGTGCAAGTATCGGAATCAAAATAGCAAAAACAAAATATGTTCTTGATTTATATAGCCATGAATAGGGTAAAAGATGCGCTCCAAAAACCATTGTATAAACCATAAGCATTTTTTCAGGTACCGCACTAAAGACCCACATAACAATCAATAAATAAATCAATTGGTTGCAAGTAAATAAGAAGCCTAGATTCGTTAAAGGATTTTCTTTGGAGAAGATATCAACATTCAGCCATTTCCCAACAAACCAAGAAAGTGGCAACAATGGACATGAACAACAAAAAATCAAAAGATTTTGAAAAGGAAGTGATACCTTCATCATAGTTACCAAGGTTATTAAAACCCAGATAATGATGGACGCAACAATAAAAGGTTGCCCTTTTCTCTGACTAACAATCATATCTTTTCGTAAAACTTCTAAATCCATAATCTTGCTCCTATAAGCACTTTTTCTCAATTATACCACACTCCATAGCCATTTATAAAACAAAGAAAGAACCTTGGAAAACCAAGGTTCTTTCCGGAGATTATGAAAAAGAAAAGTTTTAGGATGGTTATAGTATATAAAGACTTGCTTAAACTTTCCTTAAGATAATATTTTATTTTTCGGCATAAGGATATCCCAAATGGTCATAAGCTTTAGCAGTGGCTACACGACCTGTACGTGTACGCATAATAAAGCCTTTTTGAATCAAATAAGGTTCATACATATCCTCAACCGTATCACGTTCTTCAGCGATATTAACAGAAAGAGTTCCCAAACCAACAGGACCACCATTGTAAACTTCAATCATGGTACGCAAGATTTTTTGGTCAATATAATCAAGCCCCTCGTGATCAACATCAAGCATCGTCAATGCTTTATCTGTAATGTCTTTTGTGATGATACCATCGCCCATGATTTGGGCATAATCACGAACACGTTTTAACAAGCGATTGGCAATACGTGGCGTTCCACGACTGCGTCGCGCTAATTCTTGTGCGGCTTCATGGACAATTTCCATCTCAAAAATATCAGCCGTACGTTCTACAATTTCTGTCAAATCGTCAACCGCATAATATTCCATATGCCCCGTAATTCCAAAACGCGCACGCAATGGATTCGAAAGCATCCCTGCTCGAGTTGTTGCTCCAATTAGCGTAAAAGGTGGCAAATCCAAATGAACACTACGACTAGTCTCACCATTACCAATCATAATATCAATATAGAAATCTTCCATAGCGCTATAAAGCACTTCTTCTACCGCCATCGGCATACGATGAATTTCATCGATAAACAAAACATCCCCAGGTTCCAAATCATTCAAAATAGCAACCAAATCGCCAGCTTTTTCAATAGCTGGGCCAGAAGTTTGTTTAAGATTCACCCCTAATTCGTTAGCAATCACAAATGCCATTGTCGTCTTACCAAGACCCGGAGGTCCAAACAATAGCACATGGTCAAGTGATTCATCACGTAATTTTGCAGCTTCAATAAAAATTTTCAGCTGATTTTTAACCTTATCCTGTCCAATATATTCTTTTAAATATTGAGGACGAAGCGTACGTTCCACAAACTCTTCATCACCCATAATATCATTGTCTAAAATTCTGCTCATAGCCTTATTATACCAAAACAAGAGCTGTCAGTGAATTGTTTTGATAATAGTCTATAATCCCCACCAACCTGTTAAGAATACTGTAATCCCTTTTAACATTCGCTTCTTCTCCCCTTTCTCTAATTTCTAATATTATTGTAAAAGGTTCGAAGAAAAAACAACATGACAAAAATGTCATGTTGTTTTTATTATCTACATAAACTACTCTACAGCATCGATATCAAGTTGCCATTCTTCTTTAAGTTTATTTTCTAAATAAGTATCACCAACCAATCGTGCAAATAATGTTGCATTCGTAAATGATTGTTCTGCCAAAGCAAAATCATGTTTAAATTTCAAATAATACTTCCACTCCACCAAACTTAAAATCGGACGACGTTGAAAATCATGAATCTCTGTCATAATTTTTTCACTGATTGCAATAACACGCTCAATATAATATTCTCGTTTAAATTGGAATGCTAAGTCAATATTATTTAACAATACATTATTTAAAATTAAATCAGTCTCAGGTGAAATATGCTTCTGATTTACCAACCTTTTCATCAAATCGTCGTAAAAATCCAAACCATAAATTCCTTCAAACTTCTTAGCAGAAGAAAGACAAGCAAAGTAAAGATCAATCAAAATTAAATCATTGATATTAAAAGTCTCTTTATGAATAACTTGATCAAAATAATCATTTAAAATACCATCACCAAAATTTACGTCGTCACTAAAATGAACATCAAATTTTGACTGTAAACAATCTATGATTAACCTTTCTTCTTCTGGAATAACATCATAAAATACTTCAGCAATCTCATCAAAATAGTCATTTTTTCGATCAAGTCGTACCTGGTCTCCATATGTAGGTGTTCGAAGAAGTAAATACTTCAACTCTTTATACCGCTTAGGTAATTCTAAACTGTCACCATCAGTTAAGGTACCTAATTTCACTCCCAGACGATTGGCAATGAAGCTTGCTTTACTGAGATTGGGTATTGATTGGTTCAACTCAATTCTAGCTAATTGTCTTACCGATAATTCTGTTTCATCTCCACAGAATTCTTCGCGTGAGATTCCTTTTTCCTCCCGCATCAAGCGGATCTTCTCCCCAAATTTTTCCACTTCAATCTCCTGTTTTATTAAAAAAATTTGCTTATTTCATATTTTAACATACCGCTTTCATTTGACAAACTATTTTCATTAAAAATAATAAATTTTCTAATAAAACATTTAATAAAAAAATACCCAAGACTTTCGTCTCAGGTACTTTTTTGATTAAATTAATCTCCTAAACCAATACGGTTAAAGATTTCATCAACACGTTTAGTGTAGTAAGATGGGTTAAACAATTCATCGATTTCGTCTTGTGTCAAACGTGAAGTGACTTCTTCATCAGCTTCAAGAAGTGGTTTGAAGTCAACTTGATTGTCCCAAGAATAAGCTGTCTTAGGTTGAACAAGGTCATAAGCTTGTTCACGTGTCATACCTTTTTCAATCAATTTAAGCATAACACGTTGACTGAAGATAAGTCCAAAAGTAGAACCCATGTTGCGAATCATGTTTTCTGGGAAAACAGTCAAGTTTTTCACAATGTTGCCAAAACGGTTAAGCATGTAATCGATAAGGATTGTTGTATCTGGTGAAATGATACGTTCAGCAGATGAGTGAGAAATATCACGTTCATGCCAAAGTGACACGTTTTCGTAAGCTGTAATCATGTGACCACGGATAACACGTGCAAGACCTGTCATATTTTCTGAACCGATTGGGTTACGTTTGTGCGGCATAGCTGAGCTACCTTTTTGACCTTTAGCAAAGTATTCTTCAACTTCACGTTGTTCAGATTTTTGAAGACCACGGATTTCAGTTGCCATACGTTCGATTGATGTTGCAATACTTGCAAGAACTGCAAAGTATTCTGCATGAAGGTCACGTGGAAGAACTTGTGTTGAGATTTCTTGAGCACGGATACCAAGTTTTTCACATACGTATGCTTCAACAAATGGTGGGATGTTAGCGAAGTTACCAACAGCACCTGAAATTTTACCAGCTTCGACACCAGCAGCTGCATGTTCGAAACGTTCGATGTTACGTTTCATTTCGCTGTACCATGTTGCCAATTTCAAACCAAATGTTGTTGGTTCAGCGTGGACACCGTGAGTACGTCCCATCATGATTGTAAATTTATGTTCTTTAGCTTTGTTAGCAATGATTTCAAGGAAATTGTGCAAATCTTTGCGGATGATTTCGTTAGCTTGTTTGTAAAGGTAACCGTAAGCTGTATCAACAACGTCAGTTGATGTCAAACCATAGTGAACCCATTTACGTTCTTGACCAAGACTTTCAGAAACGGCACGTGTGAAGGCAACAACGTCGTGGCGTGTTTGTTGTTCGATTTCTAAGATACGGTCAACATCAAAGCTTGCATTGGCACGGATTTTAGCGACATCTTCTTTAGGAATTTCGCCTAGTTCAGCCCATGCTTCGTCAGCCAAAATTTCAACTTCAAGCCAAGCTTTGTATTTGTTTTCTTCACTCCAAATTGCCGCCATCTCAGGGCGTGAATAACGATCGATCATGTTTATGATGTTAAGGGCATTAAGTAAATTGATTAATACCCTATCTCCTTTCCTTTTTTAAGTTATATATCAAATAATAACTAACGCATTTAATTAAAATCTTCTTTACCAATTTCAACAGATGGATAATGAGGTAAGCTTGTCAAATCTGAATCAAGTGGTAAATCATAAGTAGCAAGGTAATCCCTTAAAAATCCATTCCTTCACCCATTTCCGCAATGGCATCTGGGTCATTACTAAACAAAGTAATGTGTCCCATTTTGCGGTTATGTTTTGCCTCTAGTTTACCATAAAGGTGGAGGTGAGCGCTAGGATTTTCATTGACATATGCTTGCGCTTTGTCCATATGTTGACCAAGAACATTAAGCATAACAGCTGGTTGGTGCAAGTGAATCTTAGGAAGAGGCAAACCGAGAATTCCTAAAATATGTGTATCAAATTGTGAAAAATCACAGGCCTCAATTGAGTAATGTCCTGAATTATGTGGACGTGGTGCGATTTCATTGACAATGATATCATCAGATGTCGCAAACATTTCAACGCAAAGTGTGCCTGACAAGTCCAATTTTTCAGCAATTTGCATTGCCATAGCTTGTGCTTTTTTGGCAAGTTCATCAGAAATGCGAGCAGGTACGATAGTTTTTGACAAAATATTGTTACGATGGATATTTTCTTGAACTGGGAAAACAGTCATCTCCTTGCCATTACCTGACACAATAACTGAAATTTCAAGGTCAAAATTCACAAATTCTTCTAGCACACATTCACAAGAGTTGGCTAATTTATTTGCAGCTTCCAAATCATCGGCTGATTTAATGACGATTTGACCATGACCATCGTAACCGCCAGTTGCAGTTTTCAAGACATAATTCTTAGACAAATCAATATCTTCAAGGTCAAGACTTGATGTCACAACTTTATAAGGCGCTACGGTAACACCAGCTTTTTGAGATAAAAAATTTTTCTCAAAAATACGATTTTGTGAAATTCTAAGCAGATCAGTTCCTTGGGGTAATTGATTTGCTTTTACCACTGCATCCAAAGCATCCGCATCGACATTTTCAAACTCATAAGTAAGCACATCACAGCGCTCTGCCAATTCACGCATCGCGTCAACGTCATCGTAAGGTGCCACAATCATATCACTAACACGAGATGCAGGACAATCTTTCGTTGGATCAAGTGTAACCACCTTATGTCCCATATAGATAGCTGAGATAGCCATCATTTGACCTAGTTGACCACCACCAATAATACCAATTGTTTTAGTCGAGTTCATCAGTTGATGCCTCCGCAGCTTTGCCTTGTTCGATGGCAAATTTTTCTAGTTTTTCTGCCAAAGCAGCATCTTCAATTGCTAAAATACGAAGAGCTGTAAGAGCAGCATTTTTAGCTCCTGACTCACCAATCGCCATTGTTGCCACAGGGACACCACCAGGCATTTGAACGATTGAATAAAGAGAATCAAGTCCGCTAAGGGCACGTGACTTCACAGGAACACCAATAACTGGAAGTGTTGTTTTTGCTGCAACCATACCAGGTAAATGCGCAGCACCACCAGCACCAGCAATAATCACCTTGATACCACGACCTCGTGCTTCTTCGGCATGTTTAAACATCAAATCTGGTGTACGATGAGCTGAAACAACTTTCTTCTCATAAGCCACACCAAATTCATCAAGTACTTCTGCTGTTTTTTTCATGGTAGCCCAATCTGATTTGCTTCCCATGATAACTGAAATTAATGGTTTCATTATTTTCCTTCCAATTGTTTTATATCTTCAACATCAAGAACAGGATAGCCAAGGGCTTTTAATTTTTGGGCAAAAAGACCACTACCTGCCACTTTTTCACCAGAAAAGTTTCCATCATAAATTTGATTAACACCACAAGATGGACTGCGTGATTGTAAAACTGCTAGGTCAATTTGTTTGCCAGAAAGCTCATTGACACAACGCTCAATGCCTTTTTCAAACAGGTCATCGTAACAATTTCCTCTTTTATCAAGAACATGTCCATCGACTAATTCAACAGGTTCTCGTGGCGTAGGCAGACCAGCTAAAACTTCTGGACAAATGGCTACCACTTCTTTGTCAGCAACATAATCAACCAGAGTTTGATTGTAATTATGACCACCGTTATACTTACACTTCTCACCCAAGAGACAAGCGCTGACTAAAACACATTTAGGTTTAACGTCCAAGAGCTTTACTTCCGATATCGTTGCGATAGAAAAGACCTGTTGTATCTTGCTTAGCAAGCTCTGCATAAATAACATCTTGAGCAGATTTTACGTCAGCCTCTGTTGTGACTAGCATGTACACACGTCCACCATTTGAAAGCAATACTTTATCATCAGCGAACCTAGCTCCTGCGTAATAAGTAATCACATCACCTGATGTTTTTTCTGGAAGACGAACACCTTTTTCGTAGGCAACTGGGTAACCTTCTGAGGCAACTACCACACCCAAAGTCACACCCTTGTCAGTCCAAGTGATTTCTGGCTCTTTACCGTCTAAAATATCAGTAATGTTTTGAGCAAAATCAGATGTCAAACGCGGCAAGATAACTTGAGTTTCAGGGTCACCAAAGCGTGAATTAAATTCAATAACTTTAGGACCATCAGCTGTTAAAATAAGTCCTGCATAAAGAACACCAAGATATGGACGACCTTCGGCAATCATTCCGTTAAGAACTGGTTTAACGATTGTTTCAACAGCTGTATCAACAACACTTTGTGGCAAATGTGGTACCGGAGCGTAAGCTCCCATACCACCAGTATTAGGACCTTTATCACCATCAAAAGCACGTTTGTGGTCTTGAGCAGTTGGCATGATGTAGAAGTTATCGCCATTGACAAAAGCAAACAATGAGAATTCTTCGCCATCAAGAAATTCTTCAATAACCACACGTGCACCAGAATCACCAAATTTATTATCAAGCAACATTTCATGTGCCGCTTCCACAGCTTGCTCAACTGTTTCAGCAACTACCACACCTTTACCTAATGCCAAACCGTCAGCTTTAACAACAATCGGTGCGCCATGTTCTTCAATATAACTCTTTGCTTGCTCAAAATCTGAGAAGGTGCTGTAAGCTGCTGTTGGAACATGATATTTAGCCATGATTGATTTAGCAAAGTCTTTAGACCATTCAAGCTCCGCAGCTGCTTTACTTGGACCGAAGGCTTTCAAGCCTGCGGCATTAAAATCATCGACGATTCCTGCAGCCAAAGCATCATCAGGTCCGATAAATGCCCAAGCGATCTCATTTTCTTTTGCAAAATCAACAAGCTTAGAATGTTCGGAAATTCCGATATTTACTAAATCAAGTCCATCAAGTGTCATCCCATCATTTCCAGGTGCTACAAAAACCTGGCTCACTTGAGGAGATTCCAACAACTTCTTAGCAATAGCGTGCTCACGCCCGCCAGAGCCAACAACTAAAAGTTTCATAAGTAAAAATACCTCAATAGAAAACAATCACAGGAGCCTAGGCTCCAAAATCAACAAAGCACGTAAAAACAAAATATTTTCACGAATTATCTAGATATATTATAACATATTTGTTCGGAAATAGATGGAAATCCTGTGATAAGTTTAGAAAAAATACCATAAAAATAAAAAAAATCCCAATCTAGATAGACTGGGACTTGGTTGGATTATGAAAAAAAGTTTATTTAGGAGTTATTGTTAGTATAGTAAGCCTTACTTAAGTGAGACTTAAGCATAACTTTCAAAAAGCTTAAAGTAAAAGCATCCTAGCCTTAGCCAAGATGCTTCATGAAATATTTATTAAAGGAAGTTTGCCTATTTATCTTAGTGGCGGAAGTGACGAACACCTGTAAATACCATGGCAATACCGTATTTATCAGCCATGTCGATAGATTCTTGGTCACGAACTGAACCACCAGGTTGGATGATAGCTTTCACACCTGCGGCAGCAATTTCTTCAACGTTATCTGCAAATGGGAAGAAAGCATCACTAGCAAGAACAGCACCGTCAAGACGATCTTTAGCTTGATCAAGTGCAATACGAACTGAAGCCACACGGTTTGTTTGACCAGGACCAACACCAAGTGTCATGTGGTCATTTGTCACGATGATACCGTTAGATTTAACATATTTGATTGATTTCCAAGCAAATTCAAGCGCAGCTTTTTCTTGGTCAGTTGGTTGACGTTTTGTGACAACTTTCCAATCTGCTGGATTTTCTTCGATAACATCTTGGTTTTGAACCAAAAGTCCACCAACAACACCAGTGTATTCTTTTTCAACTTGACTAGCTTCTTGAGCGTCAAATGGCAATTGAAGAATACGCATATTTTTCTTCTTAGTTGTCAAAATTTCAAGAGCTTCATCAGAATAGCTTGGTGCAATGATGATTTCAAGGAAAATAGCGTGCATTTTCTTAGCTGTTGCAGCGTCAACTTCGCGGTTAAGCACAACGATTCCACCAAAGATTGAAACAGGGTCTGATTCATAAGCGTAATCCCAAGCTGTTTCAATGTCATCAGCTTGTCCGATACCACATGGGTTCATGTGTTTAAGCGCAACAACAGTTGGACGGTCTTTGAAATCACGGATAATGCGGATAGCAGCATCTGCATCGCGAATGTTGTTAAATGACAATTCTTTACCGTTCAATTGTTTAGCAGAAGCAATTGAGTAATCTGTTGGCAAAGCTTTTTGGTAGAAATCAGCATCTTGTTGTGGGTTTTCACCATAACGCATTGGTTGTTTCAAATCGTAAGTGATGGTAAGTTTTTCAGGTTTTGTTTCACCAACTTGTTTTGTAAAGTATTCCGCAATCAAAGCATCGTATGCTGCTGTGTGACGGAAGACTTTCGCTGCCAAACGTTGACGAGTTTCAAATGTTGTTTCACCATTTGCTGACAATTCATCCAAAACAACAGCGTAATCAGCTGGGTCAACGACAACTGTAACACTAGCGTGGTTTTTAGCTGCAGAGCGAAGCATTGAAGGACCACCGATATCAATGTTTTCAACCGCATCAGCGTAAGTCACATCTGGTTTCAAGATTGTTTCTTTAAATGGGTAAAGGTTAACCACAACAAGGTCAATCAATTCGATGTGATTATCTTTTGCTGCTTGAAGGTGACTATCAAGGTCACGACGAGCCAAAAGACCACCGTGGATATTTGGGTGAAGTGTCTTCACACGTCCATCCATCATTTCTGGGAAACCAGTCACATCATCAATCGCAATAGTGTCAACACCTGCTTTATCAAGCGCAACTTTTGTTCCACCAGTTGAGATGATATCCCAGCCAAGTTTTTTCAATTCTTGAGCAAATTCAACAATGCCCGCTTTGTCAGAAACACTAATTAGTGCACGTTTTGTCATTTTTTCTCCTTTAAAAAGATGTTACTGTTATGTTTAACCTTCAAAGTTATCACAAAATCTAACTTTTGAGATTACTTTTTCTCAACTCCCAAGCTCTCTAAAACCTCAGGATAAAGCTTATACTCATTTTCATGAATGCGAGCTTCAAAACTTTCAATGGTATCACCTGCTAGACGAGGCACACGAACTTGTTTAATCACTGTCCCTGTATCGACACCACTGTCAACCCAATGAATGGTAACGCCAGACTGGTCAACACCTGCTTCCCAAGCATCATCAATACCATGAGCGCCTGGAAATTCAGGAAGATAAGCTGGATGAATATTGATAATACGACCTTCGTAAGCTTTTAACAAAGTCGATCCAACAATTTTCATATAACCAGCCAAGCAAACCAAATCAATGTCATATTTTTCAAGCAAAGCTACAATTGCTTTTTCATAATCTACTTTACTATCAAACTCTTTAAGTTCAAATGTGTGAGCTGTCACACCGAGTTTTTCAGCACGTTCTAAGACATAAGCATCTCGGTGGTCTGAAAAGACAAACTCAACAGGAAATTGCTCAGCAATAACTTGAAAATTTGACCCATTACCACTCGCAAATACTGCGATTTTTTTCATTATTTAATCACCACACTTGCATCTGCTTTTTTAACGATGCGACCAAGTTCGTAAACTGGTTCGTCAAGCAATTCTTTCACGCGTTCAACTTTGTCAGGGCTAACTGCCATCATCAAACCAATACCCATGTTGAAGATTTCAAACATTTCTTCGTGTTTGATGTTACCATATTTTTCAAGAGCTTTGAAAATTGGAAGAACTGGAATTTTGTCTTCTTCGATTTCAGCAGCCAAGTCATCAGCGAACATACGTGGCACATTTTCGATGAATCCACCACCAGTGATGTGAGCAATACCGTTAACCAACTCTTCTTTGATAAGCGGAAGCACTGCTTTAACGTAGATACGAGTTGGTTCAAGAAGGACTTCTTTCAACTTCTTACCTTCAAGTTCTGGAAGAACTTCTTCACCTGAATAATCAGCAAAGACACGGCGAACAAGTGAGTAACCATTTGAGTGGATACCGCTTGAAGCAAGTCCAAGAAGAACGTCGCCATCAGAAACTTTTGAACCATCAATGATTTGTGATTTTTCAGCAACACCTACTGCAAAACCAGCCAAATCATAATCATCTTCGCCGTACATGCCAGGCATTTCAGCAGTTTCACCACCGATAAGAGCTGCACCAGATTGGACACAACCTTCAGCAACACCAGCAACAACTTGTTCAAGTTTTGCAGGCTCATTTTTACCAGTTGCGATGTAGTCTAAGAAGTAAAGTGGTTCTGCACCAGCAGCAATGATATCATTAACACACATTGCCACACAGTCTTGACCGATGGTATCGTGTTTGTCATATTTGATGGCAAGCATGAGTTTTGTTCCCACACCATCAGTTCCTGAAATCAAAACAGGTTCTTTAACGCCAGTTTTAGTAAGGTCAAACATACCACCAAAACCACCAAGAGCGCCCATAACACCAGCACGTTCAGTACGTGCCACGTGTTTTTTGATACGTGCAACAACTTCATAACCCGCTTCAACATCAACACCAGACTGAGCGTAAGCATTTTTTGACATAATATTTTCTCCTTTTTGGGAAATAGCAGAGCTATTTAAACATTTTTCCAGATAAGTTTATTTGAATTTTCCAAAGTATCGTTGATTAACTTATTATAACCATCGACAGCTTTAGAAATAGCAGTTCTAACTTCTTCTTGAGAAGCATCAACATCTTGATAAGCATAATTGATAGCTCTTGAACATGGAATAATAACACCAGTTCCTTTATCATCAAATGCTGATTCAAGCAAAGTGACATCTCCACCTTGATATCCAATACCAGGCATCAAGAACAATGAGTTCGGTAATAGTTTTCTAAATTTAGCAACTTCTTCTGGATAAGTTGCACCGATAACTGCACCTAAATCAGAATATCCATATTTACCAACTTTTGTTCCATGATTATTAATGTAATCACAAACAAGTTCTGATACTGTAGCACCATTAACTGTTTCCATGTCTTGTAACTCACCAGAAGATGGATTGCTAGTTTTAACAAGAACAATTGTTCCATTACCAGTTTCATGACCAACTTCTACAAATGGTGTCACCCCATCACTTCCTAGAAAAGGATTTACTGTAACAGCATCAACATAACTTGTTTCATCCATCCATTCATCACAAGAACCTTTGAAGAAAGCTTTAGCATAAGCTTCAGAAGTCGTTCCGATATCCCCACGCTTGGCATCTGCAATAACCAACAATCCTTTTTCATGAGCATAAGCAACAGTATCCCAGAAAGCTTGTAAACCATCTGCACCATATTTTTCAAAATAGGCAAGCTGTGGTTTGATAGCAGGCACCTTACCATCAATTAAATCAATAACCATTTTATTAAAAGTCAAGATAGCATATGCCGCACCTTTCGGAGTTTTACCATACTTTTTTGTAGCTTCTTGCAAAAGATAGGTTGGATACTTGTCTAAAATCGGATCTAAACCAACACAAAGATGTGAGTGAGTTGCTATAACTTTTTCAATATATTTATCTGAAAACATTAGTTCCTCATTTCCTCTAACCAAAAGCTATTTATTCTCATTAACTTCGTGAATATAGAAACTTGTTTTTTCTTCTAAGCTCTTGAGGTATGCTTCTTCATAATCATAGAGTGGTGTTGGATACTTACCGTCAAAGTATGCCACGCAAAGACCACCATTTGGAGCATCTGTATCAAGACCGATTGATTCAATCAAACCATCAATTGACAAGTAAGTTAGACTATCTGCACCGATAATTTCACAAACTTCATCTTTGGTATGATTAGCCGAAATCAATTCACGACGATTTTGAATGTCGATACCGTAGAAACATGGGTATTTCAACTCTGGACTACCAATAGCCACGTGAACTTCTGTCGCACCTGCTTCACGAAGAAGACGAACGATACGACGTGATGTTGTTCCACGTACGATAGAATCATCTACCATGACAACGCGCTTACCTTTAACAACACCTGAAACAGCTGAAAGTTTCATACGAACACCTTGCTCACGCAATTCTTGTGTTGGTTGAATGAAAGTACGTTGTGTGTATTGATTTTTCACCAAGCCCATTTCATTTGGGAGACCTGACTCTTCTGCAAAGCCCATGGCTGCTGAAAGCGATGAATTTGGCACACCAACAACGATATCAGCTTCATGATGAAACTCTTGTGCCAAACGTTTCCCCATATTTTTACGAGCTGTGTGAACATTGACACCGTAAATGTCACTATCAGGGCGGGCAAAGTAAATGTATTCCATTGAACAAATAGCAAGCTGAGTATCAGTTGTGTAGGTATCATACTGGATACCATTGTCATCAATGATAACAAGTTCACCTGGTTTTACATCACGAACCCATTTCGCACCGATTACTTCAAATGCACATGTTTCACTTGAAACAACCCAAGCACCGTTATCCATTTGACCGATTGACAATGGACGGAAACCATTTGGATCAAGCGCAGCGATCAACTTGTCTTTTGTCATCAAGAGATAAGCAAAGCCACCTTTAACAGTATTAAGAGCTTCTTTGACTTTGCCGATAAACTCTGGATTGTGGCTACGTCGAATTAAGTGCATCAAAATTTCAGTATCTGATGATGCGTTAAAAATCGCACCTTCGTTTTCCAATTCTTTTTTCAATGAAACAGCATTTGTCAAATTACCATTGTGGCAAAGACCAAATTGTTCATCTGTAAAGTTGTA
The DNA here is from genome assembly GCF_011387195.1 of Streptococcus ruminicola. Classification (NCBI taxonomy): domain Bacteria; kingdom Bacillati; phylum Bacillota; class Bacilli; order Lactobacillales; family Streptococcaceae; genus Streptococcus; species Streptococcus ruminicola. The sequence continues at coordinate 908,617 of NZ_CP046919.1, read as the reverse complement.
AAGAAAAGGTTGAATATTGTTAATTGATGCTGAACCTGCTGTCGCGTAACGAACGTGACCAATTGCTGCAGTCCCTGTCAATTTTTCCAAATCAGCAGGATTTTTAAACACATCTGAAAGGAGACCTGTATTACGGTGCTGAAGAAGTTTACCGTTATCATTTGTGACGATACCAGCACCTTCTTGACCGCGGTGTTGAAGACTGTGGAGCCCAAAATAAGTAACGTGAGCTGCTTGAGGATGTCCCCAAATCCCAAACACACCACACTCTTCGTTAAGAGATTTAACTTCGTATGTCATTCTTTTTTATTACCTAAAAATTCCTTTGACAAGTTGACAAAAGGTACTCACGTACCTTGTCATTGTCATTTCTATAAAATATATTTATCGTGGATATTAAGCTTTAGTGAAATACTCAACAGCGCTACGGAACAAGTGTTGGTCTTTATTTCCTGGAATATTTTGGAAAAGTCCATCTTCGTAACGTTCTGAGTGTCCCATCTTACCGATGATTTGTCCGTTCTTGCTTGTGATACCTTCAATAGCATTCACAGAGCCATTTGGATTGTATTTAGAATCCATGCTTGGTTTGCCATCGAAGTCAACGTATTGACTAAAGATTTGTCCGTTGTCACGAAGTTCAGCAAACTCTTCATCAGTCACAACAAATTTACCTTCACCATGTGAAACTGGAATAGCGTAAACATCACCAACTTCAACACCAGCAAGCCAAGGTGAGTTTGTATTTGCAATACGTGTTTCAACCATTTTCGCCACGTGTTGGTTAGCATCGTTGTAGAAAAGAGTTGGACTTGTTTCAGTAGCATCTTCAAAGTTACCGTATGGAAGAAGGCCTGATTTAACAAGGGCTTGGAATCCATTACAGATACCAATGATAAGACCACCTTTTTCGATGAAGCTATCAATAGCTGCGCGAACTTTTTGGTTAAGCAAGATGTTCACGATAAATTTAGCAGAACCATCTGGTTCATCAGCAGCTGAGAATCCTCCAGCGAAGAAGATAATGTTAGCTTTACTGATGTTGTCAACCATTGTGTCAACTGAAGCTTCGATTGCTGCTTCATTAAGTGTGACAAATGGAACCAAATTAACTTTCGCACCAGCTTGTTCAAAGGCTTTAGCTGAATCGTATTCTGAGTTTGTACCAGGGAAAACTGGGATGTAAACAAGTGGTTCAGCAACTTTTTGACTTGCCTTAATCACAGCGTCTGAAGCGACAGCTGGAACATCTTCAAGCTTAGTACTTTGTTCAAATTCAGTTGGGTAAACTTCTTCAAGCGTTCCTTCAAAGGCTGAAAGAAGTTTGTCACCAGCAAGGTTGATATCGTTGACAGTAAGTGTAAAGTCAGCTGTTGTTTCACCAATTTTAATAGCGTCAGCAATTTCTTCATCTGAAGTAAAGACAAAGCCACCAAGTTGTGCTGTCAAGCTTGTTGCAAGCTCGGCCAATTCAACCTTAGCACCGATATGATTACCAAAGCTAGCAAGTGCCAAGCTTTCCATCACACCACCGTATTTAACAGCTGACGCTGCTGTAATGTGATGTGCTTTTTGAATGGCTTCAAATTTAGCAAAGTTACCTTTGATTAGGTCAAAATCAATATCTTGTGAAATAGCTTGACCTGGAATATAGTAAACATTTTCGCCAGCTGCTTTAAATTCAGGTGAAAGAACTTTACGGCTATCGGCTGTTGTTACCCCAAAAGCAACCAATGTTGGTGGTACTGTCAATTCTTCAAAAGTACCAGACATTGAATCTTTACCACCAATTGATGGTAAACCAAGTTGAATTTGAGCTTCGATTGAACCAAGAAGAGCTGAGACAGGTTGACCAAAGCGTTCAGCTTTTTTATCCATACGTTGGAAGTATTCTTGATAAGAAAAACGTGCTTTAGACCAGTTAGCTCCAGTTGCCACCAAACGTGCTATCGCTTCAATCACAGCATAAGCAGCACCGTGATATGGTGACCATTCAGCAATGTAAGGATTGAATCCTTGAGCCATGACTGAAGCTGTTGTTGTTACACCATTTTGAACAGGAAGTTTTTGAACAGAACTTTCTGTTGGTGTGATTTGGTAACGACCACCAATTGGATGGTTAACTGTTGAACGACCAACAGAGCTATCAAAGATTGTTTGTAAACCTTTTTGGCTAGCATGGTTAAGGTCTGAAAGGACTTTAGTTGTATCAGTTTCAAGAGTTGCTGCTGAAGTTGTACGTTGTTCTGGCATGTCAACTTGACTGTCAACGACATCAGCATCAACGACCACGCGCACACCGTTAGTATCAAGGAAACGACGTTCAATATCGACAATGGTTTGACCATTCCAAGTCATGACAAGGTTTGGTTTTTCTGTAACTGTCGCAACAACAACAGCATCGATATTTTCTTTGTGACATTCAGCTACGAAAGCTTCAACGTCTTTCGGACGAACTACAACAGCCATACGTTCTTGTGATTCTGAGATAGCAATTTCAGTTCCGTTAAGCCCTTGATATTTAAGTGGCACTTTATTAAGGTCAATTTCAAGACCATCAGCCAATTCACCAATCGCAACACAGACACCACCAGCACCAAAGTCATTTGATTTTTTGATGAGGCGAGTCACATTGCCATTACGGAAAAGGCGTTGAATTTTTCGTTCTTCGATGGCATTACCTTTTTGAACTTCTGCGCCAGCTGTTTCAACAGATTCAACTGTTTGAACTTTAGATGAACCAGTTGCACCACCGACACCATCACGACCTGTTTTACCTCCAAGAAGGATAACCACATCGCCTGCTTCTGGTTTTTCACGAACAACGTTACCTTTTGGAGCTGCACCGACTACCGCACCAAGTTCCATACGTTTAGCAACAAATCCTGGGTGGAAGTATTCTTTAACGTAAGTTGTTGCAAGACCGATTTGGTTACCATATGAAGAATAACCATGAGCTGCTGTTTTAGAAATCACTTGTTGTGGCAATTTACCAAGACGAGTTTCTGCAATTGGTGTTGTGATATCACCAGCACCTGAAATACGCATCGCTTGATAAACATATGAGCGTCCTGACAATGGATCGCGGATTGCACCGCCGATACATGTTGCCGCACCACCGAATGGTTCAATTTCTGTTGGGTGATTATGTGTTTCATTCTTGAACATCAAAAGCCAAGGTTCTTTGACACCATTCACATCAACTTCAATTTCAACAGAACATGCATTGATTTCATCTGAAACTTCCATGTCATCCAAACGACCATTGGCACGTTCATAACGACCAAAGATAGTCGCCATATCCATCAATGTTTGTGGTTTTTCAGAGCGACCTAATTCATCACGCATAGCAATGTATTTATCATAAGTTGCTTGCAATTGTTTTTGGAATTTAGACGCTGAGAAATCAATATGTTTAAGCTCAGTTTCAAAGGTTGTGTGACGGCAGTGGTCTGACCAGTAAGTGTCCAAAACTTTCAATTCAGTTTCAGTTGGCACACGACCAATTGATTTGAAATAATCTTGGATGAAAAGAAGGTCATCAACTTCCATCGCCAAACCTTGTTCAGCTTTGTAGTCAGCAAATTCAGCTGCTGTATAAGTTTTAAAGAAATCAAGATTTGGAATTGTTTTGTCAGATTCTGAAAATGCTTGTGGGGCAATTCCTGTTGTAATATCTTTAAAACGAGAATCAACAGGATTAAGCAAATAATTCTTAACCGCATCAAGTTCAGCTGCAGCGATATCTTTATTAACGAGATAAAGTTGAGCAGTATTAACAGTCACGTCACTATTGCTACCAAGCAAAAGCAAGGCTTCTTGTGATGAGGCTGCACGTTGGTCAAACTGACCAGGAAGTGATTCAATCGCAAAGAAAGCATAATTAGCAAGTTCAGCAACCAAATCATTTTCAGCCAAAATATTATCTGTTACTTGTTCAGAAAAGATATGTTTTTCCGCACGTTCAAAAAGTGCTTTGTCTAGCCCAAAAACATCATAAACTTGAATGATACGTAGATCAGTCAAACTTGTTAATTGAAGATTATGTTTAAGCTCTTTAACAAGCGCTTGAGCTTTAATATTGAAATTTGATTTTTTCTCAACGAAAATTCGTTTATCCATTTTTTACCCTTTTTAGAATTCTTCTTTTACCTACTAGCAAATGTTGCAGATTATTTAAGTCCTTTTAGTTTTTCAAGAACAACTTCATAAACATCTGTTAAGCTACCAAGATCACGACGGAAGACATCTTTGTCCATGTGGTGACCTTCAGCATCCCAAAGACGGCAGTTATCAGGTGAAAATTCATCAGCAAGAATGATTTTACCGTCTTTATCTTTACCAAATTCCAATTTGAAATCAATCAAAGTAAGTCCGATTTGTTTGAACCAATCTTTCAAAAGTTCATTAATACGACGTGTTTCAGCTTTGATGTAAGCAATATCTTCATCGCTTGCAATACCAAGGAATTTCACATGTTCATCATTAATGAATGGGTCATCCAATTCATCGTTTTTGTAATAAAACTCAACAATTGGTGTGTCCAATTTGATACCTTCTTCGACACCAAAACGTTTTGAGAATGAACCTGCTGTAACATTACGCAAAACAACTTCAAGAGGAACAATATCAACTTTTTTGTTCAATTGTTCGGTTTCTGACAATTGTTTAACAAAATGAGTGGCTACACCTGCTTCATTCAATTTTGTAAAAATTAAAGATGAGATTTGATTATTAAGAACGCCTTTACCTTTAATAGTCTCTTTTCGAGCACCATTAAGCATAGTAGCTTGGTCTTTGTAGACTGAAATAATCAAGTTCTCATCTTCTGAGGTTGTGTAAATATCTTTAGCTTTTCCCGTATAAATTAGTTGTCGTGACATGTTTTTGTTCGCCTTTCGCTTTTATTCTACTAAATTTTAACACATGCTCAAACCAATTTCAACATTTAACAGACTTTTTAATGAAATAAAATTAAAAACGTCCGCTTTTTGCGAACGTTTTTCTTTATTTTACTCTATTATAGAGATATTCCATCATTTCTCCCATACATTTCATGTCTTCAACATCTTCATCAGGGATTTCCAAATGGAATTCATCTTCAAGATTGATAACAAATTCTGTCAAAGCAATAGAATCAACTCCCAAATCATCGTGGAGACTCGTTGTTTGTGTAATCTCCAAATCAGGCTTATTCATCTGCTCCTTGATGATGAAACTAATCCTTTCAAAAATAGCCTCTTTTGTCATCTCATCCTCCCTTTTCATTAGTCTTTTGGTGTGAATGCTTCAACCAATTGACCAACAACATTTGTATCTAACATCTTACGAGCTTGTCTAATAGTATAGTAAACAGCTTGCGCGTCACTTGAACCATGACATTTCACAACAGGTGCTTTAAGCCCAAAGAGAACCGCACCACCTGCACTTGAATAATCCATAGTATCTTTTAGACTATACAAACTGTCTTTTAGTAGAAGGGCTCCTAATTTTGCTTTCCATCCACCTGATTTAATAGAAGATTTCAAGCTTCCCATAATGTTAAGAGCAGTTCCTTCCATCGTTTTAAGAACAGCGTTTCCTGTGAAACCATCTGATACCACAACATCAGCAACACCATTCATCAAATCACGCGCTTCAACATTTCCAACAAAGTTTAGACTATCATCTTCTGCCAGAAGAGCGTAAGTTTCTTTATGAAGTGGATCACCTTTAGTAGCTTCTGTCCCATTATTTAATAGACCAACTCGAGGTTTATCAATACCACGAACATTTTTAGCATAAAATGACCCTAAAATAGCATATTGGTGCAAGTGTTTAGGGGTATTTTCAGCATTCGCACCAAGGTCTAACATATCATAACCTTTACCATCAAGAGTTGGTAAAGTAGACATCAAACCTGGACGATCAATTCCTTTAATACGTCCAACAACAAAAAGTCCTGCTGCCAAAAGAGCACCTGTATTACCCGCAGAAATCACAGCATCTGCTGTTCCTTCCTTAACGGCTTGAGCACCAAGTACCATACTAGCTTTCTTTTTACGACGAATCGCTTTTGCTGGTTCATCGTCCGAATTGATTTTTTCATCTGTATGAATAATTGACACACGGTCTGTTGCTGTCAAATATTCCTTAATTTTTGCTTCATCTCCATAAAGTTGAATCTCAATATCTGAGAATTCAGCCAAGGCACGATTAACTCCCTCAACAATAGCTTTAGGAGCATTATCTCCGCCCATAGCATCAATAGCAATTTTCTTCATATGAATTTCCTCACAAAACATTATCGCCTTATTATAGCATGATTCGCGATTTTTTTCATTTTTTGAAAATCCTCGCATGCTTTCAGAAAAAAAGTCATCTGATAAACACTCTAAAATTGGTGCTCATCAAATGACCTTATTTCATAATATTTCCCCAAGTTCCTAAATCATCGATGAATTTCTTACTCTTCAAACGAAGACCAACGTAATTATCATAAATATCATCAATGAACAACCGTAATTTTCGTTTCATCTCTGGTTTAACAGAAATTGTCTTCAAATCATCAAATTGAATTGCTTGAAAACGATCCACCAGATAAAGAACATTTGGATCCAAATGACTGCGATGCTCATCTTTCACATAATGTTCAGGACAAAGCAAACCAGAATACTTGTGTGAAAAATCAAAAGGAAGCCCTACACGATGACAAAAAGCACAGTCATGAAAATTAAGACTAACACCAAAACGTTCTAAAATCTGAATCTCAAAAATATTAGTCAAAATTTCATAGTCAAGCCCCTCTTCCATCAACAAAAGAGTCTTCTTTAAAAAGGCAAATAACTGCGGATCTGCAACACCATCTGGTACAGCAGCATCAGCTAGGGACGTCACATAAGACGCATAAGATAGTTTAAATAAATCCGCATTAATCTCCTTGAAAGAATCAACTTCCTTATAATCTTCAATAAAAGATAAACCAGTCTCATTGATTTTTAAAATAAATTTAGCTACCGTTAACGGTTGAATAGCCGAATTAAAACGAGATTTACTAGCATGTTTCACAAAAAACATGTGTTTCCCATTGGTTTCAGTAAAAATCTTAACTAACTTATCATCCTCACGATAATTACGATTATAAAGGACAAGACCGTAAGTTTCCTTATTTTGCATGTTCTTCCATAAATTCTTTCAAACGATCCATAGCTGTTGTGATTGTTTCCATGCTAGCTGCATATGACAAACGAAGATAGCCTTCACCATATTTACCAAAAGCTACACCAGGAATGAAAGCAACAGCTTTTTCACGCGCAAAATCTTGACAGAATTTAAATGAATCTTGTTCATAGCCAGCTGGAATCTTAGCAAAAATGTAAAAGGCACCATCTGGTTTGATAATCTTAAAGCCAAGCGCAGACATTTTATCAATGATGTAATCACGACGTTTCATATACTCTGCCTTCATTGGAAGAGCGTCATCCTTACCAACTGAAAGAGCTTCAATCGCAGCAAACTGTGCCATTGTTGCAGCAGCTGTAACCAAGTATTGGTGACTCTTAATCAACTGTGCTGTAAAATTAGCTGGCGCAAAAATCATACCAATTCGCCAACCTGTCATAGCGTGAGATTTAGAAAGACCATTAATTAAAATAGTTTGTTCTGGAAGATATTCTGCAATTGAGACATGAGGTTCATCACTATAAGTTAATTCAGAATAAACTTCATCTGAAACCACAAAAACATCATATTTCTTAAGCACATCCGCCAAAGCTTTAATTTGTTCACGTGAGTAAGTTACCCCAGTTGGATTAGTTGGGTAATTAAGTAAAACGGCTTTTAGTTTATCGCCTTGTTCCAAAATAGCTTTTTCAAGCATTTCTGGTGTTAAAACAAAGTCATTAGCTGTTGTATCAATTTCAACAATTTCAGCCCCTACAAGATTAACAATAGGTTCATAACCAGGATAAGCTGGTGCTGGCAAAAGAACTGTATCTCCTGGTTCCAAAATAGCCGTTAACGTTGCTGACAAAGCTTCCGTTGCCCCAATTGTAACCAAAATTTCATTATCAGGATTATAAGACAAATGATACTTAGACTTCAAAAAATCTGCAGCCGCTTGACGAAGAGCAGGCAAACCTGCCATACCAGTATAGTGAGACTGATTGGCATCAATCGCAGCTTTTGCTGCCTCTTTAACATGATCAGGTGTCGTAAAATCAGGCTCTCCAAGAGTCAATTTCATAATGCCTGGCACGTCAGAGATAGACTGATCAAATTGACGAATCAACGACACTTCAATCTTATTTAAATTTTTATTAAAACGATCTGTTAAACTCATAGTTTCACCTCAAAAATCTAATTACATCTATTATACATAAAATTTGATAATTATACACCCTTTTTCAAGTTATCCACAACAACAATCAACTAATCGCAGCCAAAACTTATCCACATGTTAATATCTAAATACAAAAACCGCTGGCTGTTACACCAACGGCTTTTATGACTCTTTTAGTCAATTATTATTTATTAGCTGTTCCCATTTCAAACAATGGTGACAAAGGACGTTTTTCGTGAATACGAGTAATTGCTTCAGCAATCAATTCAGCGATTGAAATTTGTTCAATCTTATCGATCAAACGTTCTTCTGGAAGATAGATAGTATCCAAAACAACCAATTTTTGGATTGCTGATTTCTCGATATTTTCAAGAGCAGGTCCAGAAAGAACTGGGTGAGTACATGATGCATAAACCGCAGTTGCACCAGCTTCTGCAAGAGCATCTGCTGCGTGACAAATAGTACCTGCTGTATCGATCATATCATCAATCAAGATACATTTTTTACCTTTAACATTACCAATGATGTTCATAACTTCACTGGTATTCATTTTTGTAACACTACGACGTTTATCAATGATAGCAATCGGTGTTTGGAGGAATTGTGCCAATTTACGTGCACGAGTCACACCACCATGGTCAGGACTAACGACAACAACATCGTCTCCAACCAATCCGTGACGATCAAAGTAATCAGCGATCAATGGTGCACCCATCAAGTGATCAACTGGAATATCAAAGAAGCCTTGAATTTGTGCAGCATGCAAGTCAACAGTCAAAAGACGATCAACTCCTGCTACTTCAAGCATATTTGCGACTAATTTAGAAGTAATCGGTTCGCGTGAACGAGCTTTACGGTCTTGACGTGCATAACCGTAGTAAGGAATAACCACACTAATTTTTTCAGCACTAGCGCGTTTAAGAGCATCAACCATAATCAAGATTTCCATCAAGTTATCGTTAACTGGTGAGCTAGTTGACTGTAAAATAAAGACATGGTCGCCGCGAATTGATTCTTCAATGTTTACTTGGATTTCACCATCAGAAAATTGACGAACAGTTGATTTTCCGAGTTGAATTCCCATAGCCGAAGCTACTTTTTCTGCTAATTCTTTGTTTGACGATAAGGCAAACAATTTTAAATCAGAATAAGACATGATTTCCTCCAAAGTTTTTATCCTTTACCATTTTAACGTTTTTTTATCATTTTTTCAATGACAAATGCGTTAAATCCGCTAAATACAGGCAAAATAGAGGGACACAAAAAAAGAGAAGGACATAATCCTTCTCACAGTTTTATTATTGGTAGATATAGTAGACAGTTCCGCCACCCCAAGTTGATGAAGTTGGGTTGAACCATCCACGGTAGTTACCGATTGATGAGTTACCAGCGTAGTTAGCTTCCATAACTTGGATGTTAGTTGAGCTTTGAACAGCTGTTACGTATGCAACGTGTCCATAACCACCACCATCGTATGGCCATACAGCTACTGCACCAGCTTGTGGTGTAGTACCTACAGAGTGACCAGCAGCTTGTGCGCTAGCAATCCATTGGTTAGCATTACCCCAATAGTTACCAACCCATGAAGCAAGTGATTTAACACCCCAAGTACATTGACCTACTGGGTAAGTGTTACCTGCTGTGTTAGCAGTTGGTGTTACTGAAGATGGTTTAGCAGCTGATGATGAAGTTGAAGCAGCTGGTTTAGCAGCAGTTTGTGCTGGTGCACTTTGAGCTGAAGTTGAAGCTTGTTGTGCTGGTGCTGCTTGAGCTGGAGTTGAAGCTTGTTGCGCTGGTGCTGCAGCAGATGAATCTTGAGCTGAAGTATCTGTAGTTGTATCAGTTGTTGCTGTACCATTTTGAACAGCAGCTTGTGCTTGTGCTACAGATTCAGCTTGTGCTTGTGCTTCGGCAGCAGCTTGTGCTTCGGCAGCAGCTTGTGCTGCAGCAGCTTCAGCAGCGGCTTGTTCAGCAGCTTCTTTTTGAGCTACAAGGTTAGCACGTTCATCTTCAGCAGTTGCCAATTGAGCAGAAAGATCCAATTGAGCAGCTTGCAATTCAGCTTGTTGTGTTGCCAAAGCAGCTTGGTTTTGTTCGATAGTTGCTTTGTTAGCAGCTACTGTATTGATAGCTTCTTGGTTTTCAGCTTGTTTTTGTTCAATTGCAGCTTTATCAGCTTCTTGTTCATCAAGCATTTTTTTGTTTGCAGCAACTACTTCACGAATTGCTTGAACACGGTTGATAGCATCAGAAACTGATTTAGAGTTCAAGATTGTGTTGATGTAGCTTGTAGCTGAAGCATTTTTTTGCGCATTACGAGCTTGGTTTTTCAAAGTTTCGTTACGAGCAACAATTTTGCTTGAAAGAGCTTGAATTTCTTCACTTAATTTTTGAGATTCAGCTTCAAGTTGAGCATTTTGTGCTTCCAAATCAGCTTGTTGTGATTGAAGAGAAGACACTTGACTTTGAATAGCGTCAACTTTACTTTGAGCTGCAGCTTGTTCTGAAGTTAGGTTGCTGATTACAGCATCCTGTGCAGCAATTTGTGTATCATAATCGTCCGCATTTACAGTTACGGCCGCTGTTCCGAGTGTCACACCACTGACAAGAACAGCTGATAAAATTCTTTTTTTCATATTAATTAAACTACTCCTTTTTGATAAGACATTATTATTTTACCAAAAAATCACGCAATTAATATTACGTGATTGTTACATTTATGTTTTGTTATGGTAATCTAAGCGTTAAAATATACTTTTTTAAACAATTTCTGGAATATCAAATACAACAAAACGTTAAAAATAAGGGTTGGCGCAAAACTATAGGCTATAAAATTAGCCATTGATAACGTTGTCATTCCTAATAAAACAGCTGCTGATTCTCCAACAATTTCAAACAAAAACAAAACAATAATATAGAAGGTTAATGTTTGAAAATTACTTGCAAAAATACTCTTAGTAATCTTATTAGTAAAAATTACTAAAACCGGTAGTAAGAAAACAACCAAACCAATTCGATTCAAATAATAGATATCATAAAGAGCACCTAATATTAATGCACTAAATAATACAAAGCGTTTATTTCTATCATGATAAAAATTAATAATTGCCAGCAAAAGTAGATGACTACTAATTGTCACATGATATGAGAAGATAGAACTCATCAAATAAGAAAGCTGACCATCAATTAACATCAAGAGAAAAAGCAGAAAAAGTAAAAAGTATTTGTTCTTAAAAAAAGCCACTTTAATCACCAACTATTGTTACATATGAAATATCAGAAAAATCAGCTGCAGGTGCTACATAAACAACACGTTCTAAGTTCTCTGAACTATTCTTCACACTTGAAACAGAACCAACAGCTATATTTGCAACAGTATCACCATCAAGTCCACTTGTCACAACACTATCATTTTCATTAATATCAGTAGAAGAATTTAGATTCGAAACAACAAAACATTTCTTATCTGAATCATAAGATTCTAAAATTCCAAAAACATCACCTGAAGCAGTTGAAATTTTAACAGGAATACTAAAATCAGAACCATTTGCTAAAAGTGCAATACTTGAAGTAGTTGAAGAAACGTCAGTGACTACACCAATAAGTCCCCCATTTGACAAAGCAAGCATCTTTTTAGCAACATTATTATTTTTTCCTAACTTAACAGTCAAAGAATCATACCAAGAAACTGGGCTTCTAACAATAACTTTTCCTGTAGCAGAAAACTGAGTAGTAATAGATGATGATACATTAATAGCACTATTTAATTGATCATTTTCAGATTTTAAAGAATCAATCACTTCACTTTGATTTTCAAGCTCTGCAACTTTTTTCTTCAATTTTTTATTTTCAGAATAAGTATCAAAAAGATCGTGGATATCCTCATTAAGAGAATCTAAAGACCTAAAAGGAGCAGAAACAACAGAGTCCACTCTGGCAACAACACTCCGAATTGGAGAAGTAACACTAGAAACAATTCCTTCATTCTTAAATAGAAATGCCAAAGAAAGACAGAGAACCAATAAAATCAACACAGCGAAGAAAACGAGACGAGAGATTCTTAATTTTTTCAAAATTGTGCACCAACTAACTTAGAATATAAAAATAAACGAGATATCAAAAGATAATCTCGTTTGTAAAATAGCACGGAGAATAAGGGATTCGAACCCTTGCGCCAGTTACCCGACCTAACGATTTAGCAAACCGTCCTCTTCAGCCTCTTGAGTAATTCTCCATTCCATGTATGGGCACAAGTGGACTCGAACCACCGACCTCACGCTTATCAGGCGTGCGCTCTAACCAGCTGAGCTATGCGCCCATGAAACTTGGAATAACCAATATAAATAAAAAATAAAAAGCGGGTGACGAGAATCGAACTCGCGACAACAGCTTGGAAGGCTGTAGTTTTACCACTAAACTACACCCGCATTTATTAAATTTTAAATGGCGCGAGACGGAATCGAACCGCCGACACATGGAGCTTCAATCCATTGCTCTACCAACTGAGCTACCGAGCCAAACTATTGCGGGAGCAGGATTTGAACCTACGACCTTCGGGTTATGAGCCCGACGAGCTACCGAGCTGCTCCATCCCGCGTTAACAATATTAAAGGAGGATGTGGGATTCGAACCCACGCACGCTTTTACACGCCTGACGGTTTTCAAGACCGTTCCCTTCAGCCGGACTTGGGTAATCCTCCATAATAAAAAGTTTCAAATCAATATGGACCTTGTAGGACTCGAACCTACGACCGCTCGGTTATGAGCCGAGTGCTCTAACCAGTTGAGCTAAAGGTCCAAAGTCATCCATATATCATCTATAGCGGCGAAGGGGATCGAACCCCCGACCTCCCGGGTATGAACCGGACGCTCTAGCCAGCTGAGCTACACCGCCATCAATCGGGAAGACAGGATTCGAACCTGCGACCCCTTGGTCCCAAACCAAGTGCTCTACCAAGCTGAGCTACTTCCCGAAATTATGCACCCTGCAGGATTCGAACCTGCAACCGCCTGATTCGTAGTCAGGTACTCTATCCAGTTGAGCCAAGGGTGCATCATAATATTAAATTGTATACTGCCGAGGACCGGAATCGAACCGGTACGAAGGTTACCCTTCGCAGGATTTTAAGTCCTGTGCGTCTGCCAGTTCCGCCACCCCGGCCTCTAACAAGCGAACGACGGGGTTCGAACCCGCGACCCCCACCTTGGCAAGGTGATGTTCTACCACTGAACTACGTTCGCATAAAGAGTATCCTATATGCCGGCTACATGACTTGAACACGCGACCCTCTGATTACAAATCAGATGCTCTACCAACTGAGCTAAGCCGGCAACTTCTTATTTAATGCGGGTTAAGGGACTTGAACCCCCACGCCGTTAAGCGCCAGATCCTAAATCTGGTGCGTCTGCCAATTCCGCCAAACCCGCATATTAATATGACCCGTACTGGGCTCGAACCAGTGACCCTCTGATTAAAAGTCAGATGCTCTACCAACTGAGCTAACGAGTCAAACGGTCCCGACGGGAATCGAACCCGCGATCTTCGCCGTGACAGGGCGACGTGATAACCGCTACACCACGGGACCTTTTGGTTTATATACCATTGTTAATGGGAGTTAACGGGATCGAACCGCTGACCCTCTGCTTGTAAGGCAGATGCTCTCCCAGCTGAGCTAAACTCCCTTTTGCTAAGCGACTACCATATCTAACAGGGGGCAACCCCCAACTACATCAGGCGTGCTAGGGCTTAACTTCTGTGTTCGGCATGGGAACAGGTGTATCTCCTAGGCTATCGTCACTTAACTATGATTGATTATCCAATCAAAATTGAATACCTATATATTCTAACAAGAAACCGACTCGCTGTCAATATTGACTCGTTTCTTTTTTGGATAAGTCCTCGAGCTATTAGTATTAGTCCGCTACATGTGTCACCACACTTACACTTCTAACCTATCTACCTGATCATCTCTCAGGGCTCTTACTGATATAAAATCATGGGAAATCTCATCTTGAGGTGGGCTTCACACTTAGATGCTTTCAGCGTTTATCCCTTCCCTACATAGCTACCCAGCGATGCCTTTGGCAAGACAACTGGTACACCAGCGGTAAGTCCACTCTGGTCCTCTCGTACTAGGAGCAGATCCTCTCAAATTTCCTACGCCCGCGACGGATAGGGACCGAACTGTCTCACGACGTTCTGAACCCAGCTCGCGTGCCGCTTTAATGGGCGAACAGCCCAACCCTTGGGACCGACTACAGCCCCAGGATGCGACGAGCCGACATCGAGGTGCCAAACCTCCCCGTCGATGTGAACTCTTGGGGGAGATAAGCCTGTTATCCCCAGGGTAGCTTTTATCCGTTGAGCGATGGCCCTTCCATGCGGAACCACCGGATCACTAAGCCCGACTTTCGTCCCTGCTCGAGTTGTAGCTCTCGCAGTCAAGCTCCCTTATACCTTTACACTCTGCGAATGATTTCCAACCATTCTGAGGGAACCTTTGGGCGCCTCCGTTACCTTTTAGGAGGCGACCGCCCCAGTCAAACTGCCCGTCAGACACTGTCTCCGATAGGGATAACCTATCTAGGTTAGAGTAGCCATAACACAAGGGTAGTATCCCAACAACGCCTCCACCGAAACTAGCGTCCCGATTTCATAGGCTCCTACCTATCCTGTACATGTGGTACAGATACTCAATATCAAACTGCAGTAAAGCTCCATGGGGTCTTTCCGTCCTGTCGCGGGTAACCTGCATCTTCACAGGTACTAAAATTTCACCGAGTCTCTCGTTGAGACAGTGCCCAAATCATTACGCCTTTCGTGCGGGTCGGAACTTACCCGACAAGGAATTTCGCTACCTTAGGACCGTTATAGTTACGGCCGCCGTTTACTGGGGCTTCAATTCACACCTTCGCTAATGCTAAGCGCTCCTCTTAACCTTCCAGCACCGGGCAGGCGTCACCCCCTATACATCATCTTACGATTTAGCAGAGAGCTGTGTTTTTGATAAACAGTTGCTTGGGCCTATTCACTGCGGCTGACTTAAAGCCAGCGCCCCTTCTCCCGAAGTTACGGGGCCATTTTGCCGAGTTCCTTAACGAGAGTTCTCTCGCTCACCTGAGGCTACTCGCCTCGACTACCTGTGTCGGTTTGCGGTACGGGTAGAGTATAATTAACGCTAGAAGCTTTTCTTGGCAGTGTGACATCACTAACTTCGCTACTTAACTTCGCTCCCCATCACAGCTCAATGTTATAGATATAAGCATTTGACTCATATCACACCTCACTGCTTAGACGTGCACTTCCAATCGCACGCTTTAGTTAGCCTACTGCGTCCCTCCATCACTATATACTCTAGTACAGGAATATCAACCTGTTGTCCATCGGATACACCTTTCGGTCTCTCCTTAGGTCCCGACTAACCCAGGGAGGACGAGCCTTCCCCTGGAAACCTTAGTCATACGGTGGACAGGATTCTCACCTGTCTTTCGCTACTCATACCGGCATTCTCACTTCTATGCGTTCCAGCGCTCCTCACGGTACACCTTCTTCACACATAGAACGCTCTCCTACCATACCTAAAAGGTATCCACAGCTTCGGTAATATGTTTTAGCCCCGGTACATTTTCGGCGCAGGGTCACTCGACTAGTGAGCTATTACGCACTCTTTGAATGAATAGCTGCTTCTAAGCTAACATCCTAGTTGTCTGTGCAACCCCACATCCTTTTCCACTTAACATATATTTTGGGACCTTAGCTGGTGGTCTGGGCTGTTTCCCTTTCGACTACGGATCTTAGCACTCGCAGTCTGACTGCCGATTATATCTCATTGGCATTCGGAGTTTATCTGATATTGGTAATCCGGGATGGACCCCTCAATCAAACAGTGCTCTACCTCCAAGAGACTTAACATCGACGCTAGCCCTAAAGCTATTTCGGAGAGAACCAGCTATCTCCAAGTTCGTTTGGAATTTCTCCGCTACCCACAAGTCATCCAAGCACTTTTCAACGTGCCCTGGTTCGGGCCTCCAGTGAGTTTTACCTCACCTTCACCCTGCTCATGGGTAGGTCACATGGTTTCGGGTCTACGACATGATACTAATGCGCCCTATTAAGACTCGGTTTCCCTACGGCTCCGTCTCTTCAACTTAACCTCGCATCATATCGTAACTCGCCGGTTCATTCTACAAAAGGCACGCTCTCACCCATTAACGGGCTCGAACTTGTTGTAGGCACACGGTTTCAGGTTCTATTTCACTCCCCTCCCGGGGTGCTTTTCACCTTTCCCTCACGGTACTGGTTCACTATCGGTCACTAGAGAGTATTTAGGGTTAGGAGATGGTCCTCCCAGATTCCGACGAGATTTCTCGTGTCTCGCCGTACTCAGGATACTGCTAGGGTTAAAGACTATTTCGAATACGAGGCTGTTACTCTCTTTGGCTTACCTTCCCAGGTAATTCTTCTATAATCTTGTCGTCCCACGTCGCAGTCCTACAACCCCGATGTGTAAACACATCGGTTTGCCCTCTTACCATTTCGCTCGCCGCTACTAAGGCAATCGCGTTTGCTTTCTCTTCCTGCAGCTACTTAGATGTTTCAGTTCACTGCGTCTTCCTCTTCATTACCTTAACAGTAATGAGTGACATGCATTACATGCCGGGTTCCCCCATTCGGACATCTCTGGATCAATGTTTACTTACAACTCCCCAAAGCATTTCGTCGTTAGTCACGTCCTTCATCGGCTTCTAGTGCCAAGGCATCCACCGTGCGCCCTTATTAACTTAACCTTATTTTGGTCTGTTGACCTTAAACTCATTAAATCACAGCGTTTCGGTTTATTTCTTGTTACTATCTACAATTCAATTTCTTGAATCGTGGAATTTGATATAGATATTCAATTTTCAATGGACAATCTTTTGAATCTTTCGATTCAATGGAGCCTAGCGGGATCGAACCGCTGACCTCCTGCGTGCAAAGCAGGCGCTCTCCCAGCTGAGCTAAGGCCCCACAAGACCTCTCAAAACTAAACAATACTCCAAACGTGCTTCCGTTTATCCTTAGAAAGGAGGTGATCCAGCCGCACCTTCCGATACGGCTACCTTGTTACGACTTCACCCCAATCATCTATCCCACCTTAGGCGGCTGGCTCCTAAAAGGTTACCTCACCGACTTCGGGTGTTACAAACTCTCGTGGTGTGACGGGCGGTGTGTACAAGGCCCGGGAACGTATTCACCGCGGCGTGCTGATCCGCGATTACTAGCGATTCCGACTTCATGTAGGCGAGTTGCAGCCTACAATCCGAACTGAGATTGGCTTTAAGAGATTTGCTTGCCGTCACCGACTCGCGACTCGTTGTACCAACCATTGTAGCACGTGTGTAGCCCAGGTCATAAGGGGCATGATGATTTGACGTCATCCCCACCTTCCTCCGGTTTATTACCGGCAGTCTCGCTAGAGTGCCCAACTTAATGATGGCAACTAACAATAGGGGTTGCGCTCGTTGCGGGACTTAACCCAACATCTCACGACACGAGCTGACGACAACCATGCACCACCTGTCACCGATGTTCCGAAGAAACTTCCTATCTCTAGGAATAGCATCGGGATGTCAAGACCTGGTAAGGTTCTTCGCGTTGCTTCGAATTAAACCACATGCTCCACCGCTTGTGCGGGCCCCCGTCAATTCCTTTGAGTTTCAACCTTGCGGTCGTACTCCCCAGGCGGAGTGCTTAATGCGTTAGCTGCGGCACTAAGCCCCGGAAAGGGCCTAACACCTAGCACTCATCGTTTACGGCGTGGACTACCAGGGTATCTAATCCTGTTTGCTCCCCACGCTTTCGAGCCTCAGCGTCAGTTACAGACCAGAGAGCCGCTTTCGCCACCGGTGTTCCTCCATATATCTACGCATTTCACCGCTACACATGGAATTCCACTCTCCCCTTCTGCACTCAAGTCTAACAGTTTCCAAAGCGAACAATGGTTAAGCCACTGCCTTTAACTTCAGACTTATTAAACCGCCTGCGCTCGCTTTACGCCCAATAAATCCGGACAACGCTCGGGACCTACGTATTACCGCGGCTGCTGGCACGTAGTTAGCCGTCCCTTTCTGGTAAGTTACCGTCACTGTGTGAACTTTCCACTCTCACACACGTTCTTCTCTTACAACAGAGCTTTACGATCCGAAAACCTTCTTCACTCACGCGGCGTTGCTCGGTCAGGGTTGCCCCCATTGCCGAAGATTCCCTACTGCTGCCTCCCGTAGGAGTCTGGGCCGTGTCTCAGTCCCAGTGTGGCCGATCACCCTCTCAGGTCGGCTATGTATCGTCGCCTTGGTGAGCCGTTACCTCACCAACTAGCTAATACAACGCAGGTCCATCTACTAGTGAAGCAATTGCTCCTTTCAAGCATCTAACATGGGTTAAATGCTGTTATGCGGTATTAGCTATCGTTTCCAATAGTTATCCCCCGCTAGTAGGCAGGTTACCTACGCGTTACTCACCCGTTCGCAACTCTTCCAACTTTAGCAAGCTAAAGTCTTCAGCGTTCTACTTGCATGTATTAGGCACGCCGCCAGCGTTCGTCCTGAGCCAGGATCAAACTCTCATTTAATCTTGTTCTCATTCTGTCACTGACAGATTTATCGTTTTTGACAGGTTACTTCCGTAACCCGCACGTTTGGTTCGTATTGTTCAGTTTTCAAAGGTCTTTGTGGATTTCGAGAATTCACATCGGGAAGACAGGATTCGAACCTGCGACCCCTTGGTCCCAAACCAAGTGCTCTACCAAGCTGAGCTACTTCCCGAAATTATGCACCCTGCAGGATTCGAACCTGCAACCGCCTGATTCGTAGTCAGGTACTCTATCCAGTTGAGCCAAGGGTGCATCATAATATTAAATTGTATACTGCCGAGGACCGGAATCGAACCGGTACGAAGGTTACCCTTCGCAGGATTTTAAGTCCTGTGCGTCTGCCAGTTCCGCCACCCCGGCCTCTAACAAGCGAACGACGGGGTTCGAACCCGCGACCCCCACCTTGGCAAGGTGATGTTCTACCACTGAACTACGTTCGCATAAAGAGTATCCTATATGCCGGCTACATGACTTGAACACGCGACCCTCTGATTACAAATCAGATGCTCTACCAACTGAGCTAAGCCGGCAACTTCTTATTTAATGCGGGTTAAGGGACTTGAACCCCCACGCCGTTAAGCGCCAGATCCTAAATCTGGTGCGTCTGCCAATTCCGCCAAACCCGCATATTAATATGACCCGTACTGGGCTCGAACCAGTGACCCTCTGATTAAAAGTCAGATGCTCTACCAACTGAGCTAACGAGTCAAACGGTCCCGACGGGAATCGAACCCGCGATCTTCGCCGTGACAGGGCGACGTGATAACCGCTACACCACGGGACCTTTTGGTTTATATACCATTGTTAATGGGAGTTAACGGGATCGAACCGCTGACCCTCTGCTTGTAAGGCAGATGCTCTCCCAGCTGAGCTAAACTCCCTTTTGCTAAGCGACTACCATATCTAACAGGGGGCAACCCCCAACTACATCAGGCGTGCTAGGGCTTAACTTCTGTGTTCGGCATGGGAACAGGTGTATCTCCTAGGCTATCGTCACTTAACTATGATTGATTATCCAATCAAAATTGAATACCTATATATTCTAACAAGAAACCGACTCGCTGTCAATATTGACTCGTTTCTTTTTTGGATAAGTCCTCGAGCTATTAGTATTAGTCCGCTACATGTGTCACCACACTTACACTTCTAACCTATCTACCTGATCATCTCTCAGGGCTCTTACTGATATAAAATCATGGGAAATCTCATCTTGAGGTGGGCTTCACACTTAGATGCTTTCAGCGTTTATCCCTTCCCTACATAGCTACCCAGCGATGCCTTTGGCAAGACAACTGGTACACCAGCGGTAAGTCCACTCTGGTCCTCTCGTACTAGGAGCAGATCCTCTCAAATTTCCTACGCCCGCGACGGATAGGGACCGAACTGTCTCACGACGTTCTGAACCCAGCTCGCGTGCCGCTTTAATGGGCGAACAGCCCAACCCTTGGGACCGACTACAGCCCCAGGATGCGACGAGCCGACATCGAGGTGCCAAACCTCCCCGTCGATGTGAACTCTTGGGGGAGATAAGCCTGTTATCCCCAGGGTAGCTTTTATCCGTTGAGCGATGGCCCTTCCATGCGGAACCACCGGATCACTAAGCCCGACTTTCGTCCCTGCTCGAGTTGTAGCTCTCGCAGTCAAGCTCCCTTATACCTTTACACTCTGCGAATGATTTCCAACCATTCTGAGGGAACCTTTGGGCGCCTCCGTTACCTTTTAGGAGGCGACCGCCCCAGTCAAACTGCCCGTCAGACACTGTCTCCGATAGGGATAACCTATCTAGGTTAGAGTAGCCATAACACAAGGGTAGTATCCCAACAACGCCTCCACCGAAACTAGCGTCCCGATTTCATAGGCTCCTACCTATCCTGTACATGTGGTACAGATACTCAATATCAAACTGCAGTAAAGCTCCATGGGGTCTTTCCGTCCTGTCGCGGGTAACCTGCATCTTCACAGGTACTAAAATTTCACCGAGTCTCTCGTTGAGACAGTGCCCAAATCATTACGCCTTTCGTGCGGGTCGGAACTTACCCGACAAGGAATTTCGCTACCTTAGGACCGTTATAGTTACGGCCGCCGTTTACTGGGGCTTCAATTCACACCTTCGCTAATGCTAAGCGCTCCTCTTAACCTTCCAGCACCGGGCAGGCGTCACCCCCTATACATCATCTTACGATTTAGCAGAGAGCTGTGTTTTTGATAAACAGTTGCTTGGGCCTATTCACTGCGGCTGACTTAAAGCCAGCGCCCCTTCTCCCGAAGTTACGGGGCCATTTTGCCGAGTTCCTTAACGAGAGTTCTCTCGCTCACCTGAGGCTACTCGCCTCGACTACCTGTGTCGGTTTGCGGTACGGGTAGAGTATAATTAACGCTAGAAGCTTTTCTTGGCAGTGTGACATCACTAACTTCGCTACTTAACTTCGCTCCCCATCACAGCTCAATGTTATAGATATAAGCATTTGACTCATATCACACCTCACTGCTTAGACGTGCACTTCCAATCGCACGCTTTAGTTAGCCTACTGCGTCCCTCCATCACTATATACTCTAGTACAGGAATATCAACCTGTTGTCCATCGGATACACCTTTCGGTCTCTCCTTAGGTCCCGACTAACCCAGGGAGGACGAGCCTTCCCCTGGAAACCTTAGTCATACGGTGGACAGGATTCTCACCTGTCTTTCGCTACTCATACCGGCATTCTCACTTCTATGCGTTCCAGCGCTCCTCACGGTACACCTTCTTCACACATAGAACGCTCTCCTACCATACCTAAAAGGTATCCACAGCTTCGGTAATATGTTTTAGCCCCGGTACATTTTCGGCGCAGGGTCACTCGACTAGTGAGCTATTACGCACTCTTTGAATGAATAGCTGCTTCTAAGCTAACATCCTAGTTGTCTGTGCAACCCCACATCCTTTTCCACTTAACATATATTTTGGGACCTTAGCTGGTGGTCTGGGCTGTTTCCCTTTCGACTACGGATCTTAGCACTCGCAGTCTGACTGCCGATTATATCTCATTGGCATTCGGAGTTTATCTGATATTGGTAATCCGGGATGGACCCCTCAATCAAACAGTGCTCTACCTCCAAGAGACTTAACATCGACGCTAGCCCTAAAGCTATTTCGGAGAGAACCAGCTATCTCCAAGTTCGTTTGGAATTTCTCCGCTACCCACAAGTCATCCAAGCACTTTTCAACGTGCCCTGGTTCGGGCCTCCAGTGAGTTTTACCTCACCTTCACCCTGCTCATGGGTAGGTCACATGGTTTCGGGTCTACGACATGATACTAATGCGCCCTATTAAGACTCGGTTTCCCTACGGCTCCGTCTCTTCAACTTAACCTCGCATCATATCGTAACTCGCCGGTTCATTCTACAAAAGGCACGCTCTCACCCATTAACGGGCTCGAACTTGTTGTAGGCACACGGTTTCAGGTTCTATTTCACTCCCCTCCCGGGGTGCTTTTCACCTTTCCCTCACGGTACTGGTTCACTATCGGTCACTAGAGAGTATTTAGGGTTAGGAGATGGTCCTCCCAGATTCCGACGAGATTTCTCGTGTCTCGCCGTACTCAGGATACTGCTAGGGTTAAAGACTATTTCGAATACGAGGCTGTTACTCTCTTTGGCTTACCTTCCCAGGTAATTCTTCTATAATCTTGTCGTCCCACGTCGCAGTCCTACAACCCCGATGTGTAAACACATCGGTTTGCCCTCTTACCATTTCGCTCGCCGCTACTAAGGCAATCGCGTTTGCTTTCTCTTCCTGCAGCTACTTAGATGTTTCAGTTCACTGCGTCTTCCTCTTCATTACCTTAACAGTAATGAGTGACATGCATTACATGCCGGGTTCCCCCATTCGGACATCTCTGGATCAATGTTTACTTACAACTCCCCAAAGCATTTCGTCGTTAGTCACGTCCTTCATCGGCTTCTAGTGCCAAGGCATCCACCGTGCGCCCTTATTAACTTAACCTTATTTTGGTCTGTTGACCTTAAACTCATTAAATCACAGCGTTTCGGTTTATTTCTTGTTACTATCTACAATTCAATTTCTTGAATCGTGGAATTTGATATAGATATTCAATTTTCAATGGACAATCTTTTGAATCTTTCGATTCAATGGAGCCTAGCGGGATCGAACCGCTGACCTCCTGCGTGCAAAGCAGGCGCTCTCCCAGCTGAGCTAAGGCCCCACAAGACCTCTCAAAACTAAACAATACTCCAAACGTGCTTCCGTTTATCCTTA
Source organism: Streptococcus ruminicola (assembly GCF_011387195.1). Taxonomy (NCBI): domain Bacteria; kingdom Bacillati; phylum Bacillota; class Bacilli; order Lactobacillales; family Streptococcaceae; genus Streptococcus; species Streptococcus ruminicola. Next base: position 885,407 of record NZ_CP046919.1, on the reverse strand, counting down.
GAAAGGAGGTGATCCAGCCGCACCTTCCGATACGGCTACCTTGTTACGACTTCACCCCAATCATCTATCCCACCTTAGGCGGCTGGCTCCTAAAAGGTTACCTCACCGACTTCGGGTGTTACAAACTCTCGTGGTGTGACGGGCGGTGTGTACAAGGCCCGGGAACGTATTCACCGCGGCGTGCTGATCCGCGATTACTAGCGATTCCGACTTCATGTAGGCGAGTTGCAGCCTACAATCCGAACTGAGATTGGCTTTAAGAGATTTGCTTGCCGTCACCGACTCGCGACTCGTTGTACCAACCATTGTAGCACGTGTGTAGCCCAGGTCATAAGGGGCATGATGATTTGACGTCATCCCCACCTTCCTCCGGTTTATTACCGGCAGTCTCGCTAGAGTGCCCAACTTAATGATGGCAACTAACAATAGGGGTTGCGCTCGTTGCGGGACTTAACCCAACATCTCACGACACGAGCTGACGACAACCATGCACCACCTGTCACCGATGTTCCGAAGAAACTTCCTATCTCTAGGAATAGCATCGGGATGTCAAGACCTGGTAAGGTTCTTCGCGTTGCTTCGAATTAAACCACATGCTCCACCGCTTGTGCGGGCCCCCGTCAATTCCTTTGAGTTTCAACCTTGCGGTCGTACTCCCCAGGCGGAGTGCTTAATGCGTTAGCTGCGGCACTAAGCCCCGGAAAGGGCCTAACACCTAGCACTCATCGTTTACGGCGTGGACTACCAGGGTATCTAATCCTGTTTGCTCCCCACGCTTTCGAGCCTCAGCGTCAGTTACAGACCAGAGAGCCGCTTTCGCCACCGGTGTTCCTCCATATATCTACGCATTTCACCGCTACACATGGAATTCCACTCTCCCCTTCTGCACTCAAGTCTAACAGTTTCCAAAGCGAACAATGGTTAAGCCACTGCCTTTAACTTCAGACTTATTAAACCGCCTGCGCTCGCTTTACGCCCAATAAATCCGGACAACGCTCGGGACCTACGTATTACCGCGGCTGCTGGCACGTAGTTAGCCGTCCCTTTCTGGTAAGTTACCGTCACTGTGTGAACTTTCCACTCTCACACACGTTCTTCTCTTACAACAGAGCTTTACGATCCGAAAACCTTCTTCACTCACGCGGCGTTGCTCGGTCAGGGTTGCCCCCATTGCCGAAGATTCCCTACTGCTGCCTCCCGTAGGAGTCTGGGCCGTGTCTCAGTCCCAGTGTGGCCGATCACCCTCTCAGGTCGGCTATGTATCGTCGCCTTGGTGAGCCGTTACCTCACCAACTAGCTAATACAACGCAGGTCCATCTACTAGTGAAGCAATTGCTCCTTTCAAGCATCTAACATGGGTTAAATGCTGTTATGCGGTATTAGCTATCGTTTCCAATAGTTATCCCCCGCTAGTAGGCAGGTTACCTACGCGTTACTCACCCGTTCGCAACTCTTCCAACTTTAGCAAGCTAAAGTCTTCAGCGTTCTACTTGCATGTATTAGGCACGCCGCCAGCGTTCGTCCTGAGCCAGGATCAAACTCTCATTTAATCTTGTTCTCATTCTGTCACTGACAGATTTATCGTTTTTGACAGGTTACTTCCGTAACCCGCACGTTTGGTTCGTATTGTTCAGTTTTCAAAGGTCTTTGTCTCATCAGAGACAACTTCTATATTCTATCAAATTTGAAACTCGTTGTCAACACTTTTTTCAAGTTTTTTCAACTTTGTTTCAAACTTGTTTCCGTCGCTCTCTCGAACAACAGCTATATTAGTTTAGCATTTCTAATGAACTTTGTCAAGAAGTTTTTTGAACTTTTTTTCAAAGCCTTTTGAAATGTTTGCTGCCTCAAACAACAGCTTACTTAGTATACTAAACTTCATTTCCTCTGTCAACAGTTTTTTTGGCTTTTTTTGATTTATTCTAGCTACCTTTATATTAGCAGCTAATAAGCCCGTTTTTAAGCGTATTATTTGAGCACTACTTTTCTATTAGGAGATAAAAAAGAAGGCTCTATGAGCCTTCTTTTGTCTTTTTTGACTGTTTTCTACCTATTATGTAGATTATTCTTCAGAATCATCCATTTTTTCTTTGACTTCATCATATGAAAGAGCATGTGCTTCTTCTGTATCATTTTCTAATTCTTCAGGAACTTTACCTGTTTCATAGATAGATTTAATTTGTGCAGCATCAAGTGTTTCATATTTAAGAAGTGCTTCAGCAATAAGTTTATGAGTTTCACGATTATTATTAATAATATCAGCCGCTTTATTACGTGCTTCATTTAGAAGCGCGCGAACTTCATCATCAATCATTTGTGCTGTTTGAGGTGAGTATGATTTTTCTGGTGAAACTTGACCTGCCATAATAGCATGATTACCTTCATATTGGACTGGACCTAGTTTTTCACTCATACCATATTCAGTTACCATTGCACGAGCTAATTGAGTTGCTTGTTCGAAGTCATTTGATGCACCAGTTGTTTGAGCATTAAAAATGATTTCTTCTGCAACACGTCCACCCATCAAACCAGCTAACTGTTCTTTAAGATCAGACTTAGAGTGTAACATTTGATCTTCTTTCGGAAGAGCAATCATGTATCCACCAGCACGTCCACGAGGGACAATTGTGACTTTATGGACAACGCGAGCACTTGAGAGCACTAAACCAACGATTGTGTGTCCAGCTTCATGGTAAGCAACCATTTCACGTTCACGTTGTGAAATAGTACGGTCTTTCTTAGAAGGACCTGCAATAACTCTATCTTCAGCTTCATCAATATCTGAAGCATCAATTTTTGTTTTATTGCGACGTGCAGCAACCAAGGCAGCTTCATTCAAAACATTTTCAAGATCAGCACCGACAAATCCAGGGGTTTGTTGTGCAACAACTTTTAAGTTAACATCTTCTGCCAATGGTTTGTTTTTAGCATGTACTCGAAGAATAGCTTCACGTCCTTTAACGTCTGGACTTCCTACAAGAATCTTACGGTCAAAACGTCCTGGACGCAAAAGAGCAGGGTCTAAGACATCACTACGGTTAGTTGCGGCAATAACAATGATGTTTTCGTTTCCTTCAAAACCATCCATTTCAATAAGGAGTTGGTTAAGAGTTTGTTCACGTTCATCATTTCCGCCACCCATACCAGCACCACGTCTGCGACCAACAGCATCGATTTCATCGATAAAGATAATCGCACGTTCAGCTTTCTTAGCATCCTCAAAGAGTGATCGAACACGACTCGCACCGACACCCACAAACATTTCAACAAAATCAGAACCTGAAATTGAGAAGAATGGGACGCCAGCTTCACCAGCGACAGCTTTCGCAAGTAATGTTTTACCTGTTCCTGGAGGGCCTTCAAGAAGGACTCCGGCTGGAATACGAGCACCAAGTGCTTTATATTTCTTAGGATTTTTCAAGAAATCAACAACTTCAACAAGTTCTTGTTTTTCTTCCTCTGCTCCAGCAACATCTGAGAATCTTACTTTAACATCACCTTTATTTTGTGACTTAGCACGATTCTTACCAAAACTCATCGCACCACGTGCACCATTACCACCTTGATTCATCATCATGAAGAAGAAGACAATTACTAGGATAAGTGGAAGATAAGTTAATGCCAAAGATAGCCAAGCACCGCTTGAACTTTCTTGTTTGATATTTACATCAACATCTGCATCATCTGCCGCTTTAGTAAGTGTATCAATAGAAGAATCACTTGGTAAAATAATTGATGTAAACTCAGTAACTGATGTTGAGTTACTTCCTTCTAGGAAAGGAAGAGAGGCACTTGATTTTGTTTTTTTAGGTTTCGAATACTTACCACTTACTTCAATAATGCTACCGTTTGGCTGGTAAGTAATCGATTTAATATCACCCGCTTTAAGTTGCTTAACTAAAGTCGAGTAATTAATTTGTTGACTTTGTGTACTTGTTCCTCTCAAATAATATTGAAATGCGGTAATGGCCGCAATAATGACAAGAATATAAATAAAGGAATTTTTGACAAAGCCATTATTTTTGTTATTTTTCATATATTAACTAACGACTTTCTACTATTTTGAATAGATTTCTTCTTTCAAAACACCAACATATGGTAAATTACGGTAACGTTCAGCATAGTCAAGACCAAACCCTACGATAAATTCATTTGGAACATCATAGCAAACATAATCAGCGTCGATGTCAACAACACGACCTTCTGGTTTATCAAAAAGGGTTGCGATTTTTACTGAATTTGCTTTACGGTATTTAAACATATCACGAAGATATTTTAGAGTACGTCCAGTGTCGATGATATCTTCGATAAAGACAACATCACGACCTTCAATATTCGTATCAACGTCTTTAAGGATTTTCACCTCACCACTACTTTTCACTCCACCGTGGTAGCTAGAGACAACCATAAAATCAATTTCGACATGTGTATCGATATGTTTGATTAATTCCGCCATAAAAGGAACAGAACCTTTCAAAACACCAATTAATAGAGGATTTTTACCTTCATAGTCTTTTGTAAGTTGTGCGCCTAATTCTTTGGTTTTGGCAATAATCTCCTCTTCAGAATACAACACTTTTTCAATATCTTGTTCAAGCATGACATCACCTATTTCTAATTTTTTCAATATACAATTTGCCCTCCATTATATCATGTTTAGAGGGTTTTCTCAAATAAGTTTTATCAGCAACCTGGACAAAAATTATTTTTCCATCCTGTTCGCCGATAATGGCATTTGCACGTTCCTGACTTGGAATTTTTTCATCAATAAAAAGCCTGCGCAATTTTTTCGAAAAATCTCCAAAATCAATACGGTCCCCTTCCTGTCTCCGTCTTAAAAGAATAGGATGTAAACTGTAAACGGCTATGCCTTCCCTATCTTTGCCAGCAAATTGAAATCGATACTGACCATAATTGACTATGCTGTTATATTCTAGCATCTTTTGAACTAGTTCCCCATCGGTCTTAGGGCTGATTTTTTTAATTTGGAATGTTTTATAGTCTTTAATCAACCAATAATCTGACTTCACGTGATAAGTAGCATTTGATTTATTTCTTAAGAGGTGCAACATCTCTTCAAACTGCCCATGAGACACTTGTAAATCAGGAAAATTTTCAAGATAATTCTGAAATAGCACAGTCTGAACTGATGGTGTCTGAGACAAAAATTGAGAACAGTTTGTCGTATCAATACCTTGTGTTAAATCTTGGAATGCTTGAAAGAGTTGTTGGCTTTCATGACCAAGATAGCGGAGAGCTTGTTTAAATTTAGGATTTTCTTCCTCTAAAATTGGAAAATAACGATTCCTAATACGATTTCTCAAAAAATTTAAAGAGCGATTGGTATCATCCTCAAAGTGGAAGATATCAGGTAAATCCCTCTTCGAATAAGTCAATAAAGGACGAATCAACTCACCGTTACCAAATGCATTAACTGGTTGCATTCCAGATAAATGACGCAAGCGACTACCACGTAAAAGACGCATAAAAATAGTTTCAGCTTGATCATCTGCATGGTGAGCCGTTACAAGAGCTGTATAATGGTGCTCATTCATCATCTCTTTAAAAAAGCTGTAACGAAAATCACGCGCAGCTTTTTCAGAAAAAGTCCCCGAAAAATAAGCAACGTGAATTGGTACCTGATGGTTTTCTGCCCACTCGCGTAAATAAGCTTCCTCAGTATCTGACTCAATACGCTGTTTATGATTGACATGAGCAATAGCAATCTCTATGTCTAATTTTTTTCGATATATATACAAAAAGTGTAGCAGATTCATAGAATCTACTCCACCTGAGACAGCTATTAAAACTTTTTTATGTTTGGTAAAATATGCCTGTTTTTGAATTTCTTTTACTAATTTATCATACATAAGACTTCACTTATTTCAAAATGTTGTAAACGTCATTAGCGATATTTGAAATATCGTCATAAGAAGCTTTATCTGTAAAAATTGACAAGATGAACGGTTGATTAGCATAAACGATAGCAACATCGTGTCTGTAATCATAAGCATCACCGATTTTATGAGCTACCTGAACATTAATATCTCTAGAGATACGTGCATTATCAAAAGCAGTTGATGATAAATACGAAATGATATCTCCATTTTGCTGATAGATAGCTTCCATTAAATCAGCGGCAGTTTTAGATGACATTTCACGTGACTTCATATCGAAATTTGTATTAGTTATAGCACTAATATCTGATGTGAAATAATCACCATATTGTTTGGCAATATAATAGCCTAAAATATTGGTTGCAACGTTATCAGAATTCTGACAAACAGCTTTTAATAAATCTTCAACGCTGTAATCTTTGTCATCAGCAGTTTTGCTAATTTTTCCGCTACCGCTTGGATTGTAAGCTTTAGCAAAAGTATTAACATCGGCAGTATATTTTAACTTATCGTCCATTTTAACACTGCCATCTTGAATTTTTTCTTCAACGTAGTAAAGGGTCGCTAGCTTAGCAACACTAGCTGCATACATTGTCGTATCAGAATTAATCCCTGCTGTTTCTTGTGTTGATAGTTGTTTAACGTAAATTGAGTAGTTACTTTTATTATATTTCTGATTAAGAACCTGCTGCACTTTTTCCATACGGTTATCTGTATCAGAAAGAGAATCACTACTAATCCATCCTTTACCATCAACTTTATAATAAGTTCCATGATAAGTTGTCGCTTTTTGAGAAACGGTAACTGCTGAATAAGCGTTTAAATCTGTTTTTACTTCTTGAGTTCCAACAACATATGGTGTTTGATAAACTTGAAAATCATCCTTTAACCAATAATTTTTTGAAACTGTTTCCTGACTAAGAATGACATCATCATAAATTAATTGATGACTAGCTTCAATATAATTACCATCAGATAACTCAAATACTGGTTGTGAATTATCATTGATTAGAATTCTATCAATATCTAATTGGCTGTTAGCAGCAATTGTTCTTGAAGCAACCGTCAAATTACTATCTTTATAAACATCACTGGTTTGGGCAAGGACAGGATTTGATGGTAAAGCATCAAAGTAAGTTGTCGATGCCGCGACACCAGCAGTTAATTGATATTTATCAGCGTTACTTAATTCTACATTTTTTTCAGTACTAACAACAGAAAGAGAAGTCAATAAAAATGGTATTAGCATCACTGCGAATAATCTTTTCATTGGCTCCTCCTTTCATTCTTTTTTAGTTGATTGATGATTTTCTTCTCGTAATTTTTGATTTTCTTCAGCCAATTCTTCTAGCTTTTCATCAGAATAAGCTAAAAATTTTTCAATAGTTTCGATTAAATTTTCCATATTATTTTGGTAATAGATTTGGCAATGGGTAAACCGTTTCGCCTGAGCGTGATAAATAATATTTTGCACGAGCATACTTTTCAACATAGTTCTCGTCTTTTAAGCGATTTGCCAAAACTTTTTCAGCGTCTGTTTCTACAACAAGATTGTCGTAAGTTTTCTGAAGTGACACAACTTTATCTTTACGCTCTTGTAATGTTTGGTAACTTTTAACTAGGTTGTAAGTTGGCAAAATAAACAACAACATAACAACAATCAAAATCCATCCCATAAAACGATTACGTTTACGATTTTCTTCTTCCATGTAACGTTTTTTGGTGTTTTCATCATTGATGTATTGATTGTTCAATTGAACGATATTAGGCTTCTCCATCCGCTTCTATCCTTGTTTCATTAATAATTTCATACATCTTAGTGGCGTCTTCTTTTTTGGTACTATCTTTCATTTCCAAAACGCGCACTGTCAGTAATTTATTTCCAAAACGAATTTCAACTTCGTCGTTAATTTTTAAATCAGTTGATGATTTAGCTAAGATACCATTTACTTTAATACGCCCTTTATCAGCTACTTCTTTAGCAACTGGACGGCGTTTTATAATACGGGATACTTTTAAATATTTATCTAATCTCATAATATTCTACCTCGCAATCTTTTCTATTTTATCACTTTTTTTCAGAAAATAGATGTTTTCAATCTGTTTGTTAAGATAATGTAATAAAAAGAGAGCTTGCGCTCTCTTAGTTCTACTAAAGTTAGATAGACGGTGTTTTAATAAAAAACTAGGGTAGAAACGACAACTCCAACAAAGAAAATAAGCCAAGTGACAGTTAACAAACTAAAGACAAACCACACCTCTCTAAAAAAGTTTATCTTAACCTTTTTCTCTGGATTAAAAAAATTGAGAATGTCTGTATAAGTCTGAAGTTCGCGACTTTTTACAATATATAATATTTGAAAAAGAGAATAAGCAACTGGCATTACTAATAAAGTCAAAATGGCAACTACTTGCCCTTTATCAAATAAATAACGTGTTCCAAACACAACTGAAAAAATAAACCAAGAAATTCCTCCAAGGATAAGCCATTTCTTAAATTGCGACTGGTCCACCTGATGTTTCATAATATCAACATCTCCTTTAATTAGATGATCTAAGGAAACATCAAAATAATTAGCCATCAACAAAAGTGAATTGATATCTGGGTAAGTCTTGCCTCTCTCCCAATTAGAAATTGTTTGACGTGAAACATAAAGTTTTTCTGCTAGCTCTTCTTGAGAGACATTTTTTTCTTTTCTCAATTCAGCTAATCTGCGTTCAAGTTCCATTTTGGCCTCCTTGACAATACCAGTCTAAACTTTACCAAAAAGTTTACCATAAAATCTCTTTGCTAAACTAGCTTTCTACTGTCAAAAGGCTTTGACATTTAGTCTTCTTTAGCTTTTCTGGCTTTAATCTCAGCTAGCATGCTACCAAATTTTTGGAGTTCTTCTAAAATTTCATAGTCCTTTTTACCTCTAACATTAAAGGTAATTTCAATTCTACCTTGGTTTTCACCGATTCGGGCTTTCAAGTCTGTCTTAGAAAGAGCCTCAAAATAATCTTGAGTCAAATAATGTTGTAGCGAAGCTTTTTCAAAACGCACCAAAAGATTATTATCTTTACGTTCAACAAGTTCTGTAAAGGCATTGTCCATGTAGGATTTCACAAGACCAATCTCAAGAAGGTAAGCGACCTGATCTGGGTATTCTCCAAAACGGTCAATCAACTCATCTTGTAAACTTTGGTAATCTTTAAGGCTCTCAATTTCACGGATACGTTTGTAAATCTCAATTTTTTGACGCTCGTCATCAATGTACTCACTTGGAAGATAAGCATCAATTTGTAGGTTAATCTCAGCATTACTCTTACGACGTGCCTGAGATTTACCTTGTTTCTTAGCAATCGCTTCTTCTAATAATTGAGAATACATCTCAAAACCGACAGAATCAATAAAACCGCTCTGTGAAGCACCTAAGATATTTCCTGCACCACGAATAGATAAGTCACGCATGGCAATTTTGAACCCAGAACCAAGCTCTGTAAATCCTTTGATGGCATCTAAGCGTTTTTCAGAGACTTCGGTCAAAATCTTATCTGGGCGATACATGAGATAAGCATAGGCAATACGATTAGAACGACCAACACGACCACGAAGTTGATACAAGGTTGACAAGCCCATGTGGTCAGCATTTTCAATGAACAAGGTATTGACGTTAGAAATATCAACACCTGTCTCAATAATCGTTGTGGCAACGAGAACATCGTAAACACCTTCAATAAAGTCCATCAAGGTGTTTTCAAGCTGAATTTCACTCATTTGACCATGAACAAATCCAATACTTGCTTCAGGCACCAATTCTTGTAACTCAGAAACCTTTTGATCAATCGTGTCAACGCGATTGTAAACGTAGAAAACTTGACCACCACGATCAATTTCACGAATAATGGCTTCGCGAATCAATCCAGGATTAGTTTCCAAGACATAAGTCTGAACAGGGTAACGATTTGTCGGTGGTGTTTCAATCACAGATAAATCACGGATACCAAGCATAGACATGTGAAGTGTACGAGGAATTGGAGTTGCTGTTAAGGTTAAAACATCAACTTTAGTCTTAAGCTCTTTTAATTTTTCTTTGTGTTTAACGCCAAAACGTTGCTCTTCATCGATAATAATCAAGCCCAAATCTGCAAACTCTACATCTTTTGATAACAATCGGTGAGTTCCGATAATAATATCAACTTGACCTTTTTTCAATTTTTCCAAAGTGGCTGTCTGCTCTTTTTTACTTTGGAAACGACTAAGTACATCAACCGCTACAGGATAATTCTCAAAACGCTCTGAGAAATTTGTAAAGTGTTGCTGAGCAAGCACAGTAGTCGGCACCAGAACGGCTACTTGTTTGTGGTCTTTAACAGCCTTAAAGGCGGCACGCATGGCAACCTCTGTTTTACCAAAACCAACATCACCAACCAAAAGTCGGTCCATTGGTTTTTCTTCTTCCATATCGTGTTTGATTTCTTTAATGGAACGAAGTTGGTCTTCTGTCTCTACGTAAGCAAAGTCGTCATCAAACTCTTTTTGTAAATCATCATCTGGTGAGAAGGCAAAACCTTTCAATTGACTGCGTTCCGCATATAGTTTCAACAAATCATCAGCAATATCTTCAACTTGTTTAGAAACTTTTTGTTTCGTTTTTTGGAAACGTCCATCGTTTAACTTATTGATTTTCGGCTCTTTACCATCAGCAGAAACATATTTTGATAGACTTTCAATTTGTTCTACAGGAAGAGAGATCGTTGAAGAACCTTGGTATTGAATCGTTAAATAGTCACGATGCACCCCATGAATTTCAATAGTTTCAATCCCTAAAAATTGACCAATTCCGTGAACATGGTGAACCACATAATCACCCTTAGAAAGCTCATTGTAATCTTTCAAACGTTCTGCATTGCTGATATTTGAACGACGAATACGACGTTTGACTTTTTTATGATAAATTTCGTGCTCAGTGATTAAAACAATTTTATCGTCAGCAAAGTAAAAACCATTTGATAAATTGCCGACTACTAATTGCGCTTGATGTTCTTGTAAATCATTTGCATCAACTATCGGCAAATCCAAACCATATTCTTGCAGGTTCTCTTGCAGACGTTCTAAACCGTGCGGGGTATCTGATTGAACTAAAATAGTAGCTTTTGATTTTTGATAACGATTAATCTCATCAATCAAAAGTGGAAATTGATTAAAGAATTCTTGCATCGGGTATTGGGTGAAATTGTGTAATTTATCAAATTTCAGATTTCCCAATCCTTTATGGAAGTTTGAAAAGAAGGTTGCTGGTTGGTATTGACGTAATTCCTTATAAATATCAGCAAAGTAAACCAAACTTGACACAGCTTTACCACGTTGTAAATCTTCTGTCAATAGATTAGCAACCTCTAAATCAAACTTAGCATTGCGGTCAACCAGCTTTTGAAAATCATCAAAGAAGACTGGTGTCCCTTTTGGAATATAATCGAGAAGTGTCCACTCTTTAGCATAAAAGAGAGACAAAAAACGTCTAATATCTTGATGTCTATACTGCTCTTGTGTGGCTGCGTAAAGTTCACTCAAATAAGCTTGTTGGTCATCCTTTGCAGTTTCAAGATACCTCTCAAAAGCTTGACTAGCTCTAGCAAAGTCCTCTTCTGATAAAATCAACTCATCTGCTGGATAAATCGTTACTTGTTCAACATTACTAAGAGATTTTTGAGTCTGTGCATCAAATTGACGAATACCATCAACTTCATCACCAAAGAATTCCAAGCGGTACGGATAATCTGCTGTAATCTCATAGATATCGACAATATCACCACGTCGGCTAAACTCGCCAGGATTCAAAACCTGAGAAACTTTTTGGTAACCAACGTTTGACAAGACCTTTACAACCTTGTCAAGGTTGTAATCCTCTCCGACAAGAAAATTCAATTGACTTTCTGAGTAAGTTTTAGGATTTGGCAACAAAACACGAGTACCAACTAGACTCGTAATCAAGATACCTGATTGTTTTTTATCTTGTAAAAAATTCAAAGCTTCTAAGCGAGAATGAGCTTTATCCATCGAAGCAAAAATGAATTCTGCAGCAGCAACATCATCCGCAAAAAACGTATAAACCTTATCCTCACCAATCAAACTAGATAAATCACTAGCCAATTTTTCAACTTCATTTTGAGTTGAGGTGATAATCACTATTTTTTCTTCATTAGCTTGATAAGCTGAAGCTATAGCAAGAGCTCTACTTGCTCCTGACAAGCCCATAATAAGCTGTCTACCAAGATTAGACACGCCTGCATGCCAACTTTGGATTAGCTTATTTTGGCTAAATAAATCGATAATATTCATAGATTTACCCATTAAATTTTTGCATTGTTTTTACAAAATCAGCTTCCTGTAAATAAAATTGAACAGCATCATTAACTTTTTCTAGTGTGTTAGTGACTGTGATGTAGTCATCCTTGTCAAATTTTCCAAGCACATGGTCAACAACTGAACGACCTTGTTTAGGACGTCCAATCCCAACTTTAATACGGTCAAACGCTTGTGTCCCTGTGTGTGCAATAATTGACTTGATACCATTATGACCACCAGCTGATCCTTTTTGACGAAGACGAATACGCCCGACTTCCATATCTAGGTCATCATAAATCACCATAAAATTTTCAATGGCAATATTATAATAAGTCAGCAAAGCATGTACCGCAATTCCTGAATTATTCATAAATGTAGTTGGTTTGACCAAGTACACTTTTTCACCATTGATAAAGGCAGAGCCAACTTCTGCTTTGAAGTTTTTGTCTTCCGAAAAAGTCACATTCAAATCTTTAGCTAGACGATCAATTGCCATAAATCCGATATTGTGGCGTGTTTCGTGATATTTACTGCCTGGATTTCCCAGACCAACGATCATTTTTACCATTATTTTTTCCTTTCAAATGTCAAAAGGGCTGGAAAAAATTTTTCCAACCTCATTTGATTTTCAATTATTAGTTAGCTTATACGTTAAAGCGGAATTCCATGATGTCACCATCTTGAACCACATATTCTTTCCCTTCTTCACGAAGACGACCTGCCTCTTTAACAGCTTTTTCTGAACCGTATTTGATTAAATCATCATAAGACATTGTAATCGCACGGATAAATCCACGTTCGAAGTCAGAGTGAATGATACCAGCTGCTTGAGGAGCTTTAATACCACGTTTGAATGTCCAAGCGCGAACTTCTTTTTCACCTGCAGTGAAGTAAGTTCCAAGACCTAGCAAGTGGTAAGCTGCACGAGTCAATTTGTCGACACCAGATTCAGTCAAACCAAGGTCTTCAAGGAAGAATGCTTTGTCTTCGTCATCAAGTTCAGAGATTTCTTCCTCTGCACGCGCTGAGATAACAACAACTTCAGCATTTTCAGTTGCTGCGAATTCACGAATTTGTTTTACGTATTCGATATCGTCTGGATTAGCAACTTTATCTTCATCGACGTTTGCTACGTAAAGAACTGGTTTTGTTGTCAAAAGGAACAATTGTTTAACAATTTTTTGTTCATCTTCTGTAAATTCAATTGTACGAGCTGATTTACCATCTTCAAGTACTGGTTTGATTTTTTGAAGAACGTTAAATTCTGCAACAGAATCTTTGTCTTTTTGTGTACGTGCTACTTTTTCGACACGCGCATAACGTTTGTTAACAGATTCCAAGTCAGCAAGAATCAATTCCAAGTTGATTGTATCGATGTCAGCAAGTGGGTCAACGAAGGCATCTTCACGCCCTTGTTCACGCATAACGTTCTCGTCATCAAAAGCACGAACAACGTGAACAATCGCATCAACTTCACGGATGTTAGCAAGGAATTTGTTACCAAGACCTTCACCACGAGAAGCCCCTTTTACGATACCTGCAATATCAGTAAATTCAAATGTTGTTGGAACTGTTTTTTTAGGTGTGATAAGTTCAGTTAATTTTTGTAGACGTTCATCAGGAACTTCTACCATACCAACATTAGGATCGATTGTCGCGAAAGGATAGTTAGCAGCTTCCGCACCTGCTTTAGTAATCGCATTAAAAAGAGTTGATTTTCCGACGTTTGGTAAACCAACAATACCTGCTGTTAAAGCCATATTTTATTAGTCTCCGTTAAATTTATTCAATCACAACTATTATAGCATAAAATCAAACAAAAAAGCCCGCTATATGCGCAGACTTAATGATTTTAAATATTATAATACTTTCTTCAACTTGCGTTCAAAATCATGACGGCTCATCATGACAATATGATCACAGTTTGTACAACGAATTTTAATATCTGCTCCAATACGAACGACTTCCCATTCGTTGGCTTTTTTGCCAGTTGCTTTAACGGTACACGCATGAGGTTTCTTCATCTCAACAAGACTTCCGATTTCGTACATGATTTCTCCTTTACAAATAAATATAACGTTTTTGCGGCATTAGTGTGACTTCATCAAGCGACACAATTTCACCATCAATCTCAATTAAACTTTTTTCAGGATTTTTAATGGTCACACTTTTATAAGGTTGATGCTGTAAATAAGGTGAGCGTTCATGCACCTTAAACACCAAACTTAATAAAACAAGCACACGTTCCCATAAAGTTTCACCTTTAGCATACACACAATCCAGCTGTTCCAAATAAGCTGTGGCATGTGGCCAAATCATAACACCACCACCAAAGTAAGTATTGTTTGCCAACGAAAAGAAAAATTGATTTCTAAGTTCAAGGACTTCTCCTGCTTCTGTCTCTAGACAAAGTGAAGCAAAAGCTGGTTTCTTAATCAAACATTGAATTGCTGTTAGGATGTAAGTTAATTTTCCTAAATGATATTTGTTCAGTTTAGCTTTTAGCTGAGACTGTTCAACATGATTAATAACCCAAGAAGCAAAACCCAAATCTAAACTGTTTAAGACTAGACCTTTTTGGTAAGTATAAACTGTAATTTCTTTTGGAGCTTGCTTAGTCGATTCAACAAGGTGTGTTAAATCTTTTTTCAATCCAAGGGCACGCGCAAAATCATTTCCTGACCCCATTGGATAATAAGCAAATGGAATATCTGCTGGCAGGTAATATAAAACTTTGGATAAGGTACCATCACCACCAAGAATCAATAATCTATCTTTCTCAGGTTGAAAGGTCTCTAAAACATCATTGACTTGATTTTCTTCGTCATCTGGATACCGCGTCAGAAAAACAGTCATCTCTTGATTCAACTCATTTTTCAACCTTGTAATAACTTCTTTGGCACTACGATTTCCTGAATGAGGATTAGCAATAATATAAAGTGTCATATCAAGAAATATTATAACATAAAAAGCAAGAGCACTGTATAGACAGTGCCCTTGCTGGAGATTATGAAAAAGAAAAGTTTTAGGATGATTATAGTATACGAATTCATCCTTAAAGTTTCCTTAAATAATTTTAGTTTGTACGAACCGGTGTGATTAATTGGATAAAGTTTTCAGCATCATCACCTGGCATCAACGTAAATGGACGAACTGGTGAGATAAAGCGAATAACAACTGTTTCACTCTTCAAGGCTTTAAGAGCTTCAATCAAATAAGTTGGATTAAAGCTAATAGTCAAATCGCTACCTGATTGATCAATGATATCCAATTCTTCGTTAACTTTACCAACTTCAGGAGAGTTAACGTGTGCTGAAACGCTGTTATTTGTAATTTCAAGTTTAACAGTACCATTTTGTGTGGCATTTGAAATCAAGTGAGCACGTTCCATAGCTGAACGAAGAGCACCTGTATTGAAGGTTACTTCTGTTTCAAATGAATTTGTCAACAAACGATCTGTATCAGGGTAATTTCCTTCTAAAAGACGTGTATAGAAGCTAATGTAGTCACTTCTGAAAAGCATTTGGCTGTCTGAGAAGAAGACTTCTACTGTTTCGATATCATCTGTGAAGACTGCTGAAAATTCACGAAGAGATTTACTTGGGATAACAACGTTAAAGTCGTTTGAAGTATTGTCTAAAGTTAATTTACGTTGGCTCATGCGGTGTGAGTCAGTTGCTACTGCTTTAAAATCTTTATGGTCGCTAAGCACCATGTGAACACCAGTCAAGATTGGACGACTTTCTTGAAGGCTAGCTGCAAAAGCAGTTTCTGTAATAATTGACTTCAATAGTTTTGTTTCAATAACAAGAGGATTTTCAGTAGCCATTTCTTGAAGACGTGGATAAAGGTCAACATCTTTACCTTTAAGAGTGATTTCTGATTTACCACTTGTCAAAACGATTTGATGATGTTCAATTTCTTCAAAATCTAAAGTAACATCTGGAAGACTTGAAACGATATTAATAAAGAAATTTGCTTCTAATAGTACAGCACCTGGTGAAGTAATCAAAAGACCTGCATTTTCATTAGAAGTTGGAATAGTATTTTCAATTGAAATTTGTCCATTTGAACCTGTTAAGGTAATGTTACTATTTTGAACTTCAATTTTGATAGTAGATAAAACAGGAATAGCATTCTTCGAAGAGATTGCTCTCTTGGTAGCATTCAATGCTTGAAGAAAGAAGGATTTATTAATTGAGAATTTTATCATGAAGATAACTCCTTTAATTTATAAGTATTAAGTTAGTAGTAGTAGTAGGTCTTGTTTATACTGTTGATAACTCTTAAAACGCCTGAAAAATCGCTGGAAAAGAGTTGTTAACAACCTGTGGATAAATTACGAATTTTTTTGCTACTTATCCACAAGACTTATCTAATCTTGTTTTTGATGGTTTCAATTTCGATTCGCAAACTATCGTCTTGAGCCAGCATATTTTTGATTTTGTTATAGGCATGAAGAACGGTAGAGTGATCACGACCACCAAATTCTTTTCCGATTTTTGGAAGTGAGTTATCGGTCATCTCACGTGCCAAATACATAGCTACCTGACGTGCTAGAACAATATCTTGCGTACGTTTTGTTGCCTTGATTTCCTTAACAGTGACACCGTAGAATTTCCCAACTTGACTTTGAATTTCATCAATTGGAATGACAGTCATTTTAGGGCCATCTTGTTTACGTGCTCGGATAGCCTCAGCAGCAATGTCGACGGTAATCGTTTGGACTTTTTTAATACTTGCGACAAGGCTAATATCCTTTAAAGCACCTTCTAGGTCACGGACGTTAGAATCAAATTGTCCAGCAAGATATTCAATGGTATCCTGCGGGAACACAAAATCGTATTCTTGCGTTTTATTGGTCAAAATTGCCACGCGTGTTTCAAAATCAGGCGGCGTGATATTGATTGTCAAGCCCCATTTGAAGCGCGTGACCAAACGTTGTTCCAGATTATCGAGGTGATCTGGCGTGCGGTCACTGGTTAGTACGATTTGTTTGTTGTTATCGTAAAGAGCGTTGAAAGTATTGAAAAACTCTTCTTGCGTACCAGATAGTGTTTTTTTGGCGAGCGATTGAATGTCATCAATCAGCAAAACATCAAGATTACGGAATTTTTCTTTCAATTCTTCCATAGTATCCAATCGAATATGGATAACAAATTCATTGATGAAATTTTCAGCTGTGATGTACTTCACGCGCGCTTTAGGATTATTTTGTAATACCGCATTACCAATGGCATTTAGCAAGTGAGTTTTTCCGAGTCCAGGTCCACCCCAGATAAATAAAGGGTTGTAAGTAGTCCCAGGAGCGTCCGCAACGGCATAAGACGCAGAAAAGGCCCAACGGTTTTCATCACCTTGGACAAAGTTGTCAAAAGTATACTTTGTATTTAAATCTGAATCAACCTGTGGCAGGTGACTCTTTTGTGGGGGTTGGAGAACTTGGGAAGTTGGTTCTTCTACTGCTTGTTTAGCTAAATCTTCTTCAAAGACATAGTTCACGACAATTTCAGCATTATAAACCTCAAAACCAGCCGTTAAAATGATTGGTTTTAAATTTTTATCCCAAAAGAGTTCTTTCATAGGATCCAGGTAAATCGTCGCCGTATTTTGCTCAATTTGAATTAATCGAGCATCTAAAACAAAAAATTCATAAGTGGCTTGTTTTAGTTGACTTTTTGCCAGTTCAAGGACCCTATTCCAAAAAATTTGTTCATTTTCAGTCATAGTCTATTCCTTTTTGTGGATAATTCATAAATTATTTTAACATAAAATCTCAAAGTTTTCCACAACTGTGAAAATAAAAAATCCACACTGTTTATAGGAGTTTTCCACAGGGTGTGGAAAACATAGAAAAAGGCCTAAAATCAGTGATTTTGGCCGCTTTTTCTTGTGGAAAACTATGAAATTGAAAATGAGAAATTCACAAGCTATTTTAGCCTGTTGATAATTCTGTTTAAGTCTTCTTCTGATTGAAAATGTAATTGTAAGTCTCCTTTAAAGCCACTTTTAGAAAGTGATAAGGTGACGGGGAGACCTAATAATTTTGATAATTCTTCTTCTTGATGACGGATAAAAATATCTTTTTTGCTTACTTTAGGAGATGTTTTTTTCTTTTTAGTAGATTTTACAGCTTGTTCGAGTTTGCGAACGCTCATATCTTCGCTCAGAATTTTTTGGTACCACTTCTCCTGCTCTTTTTCGTCCTTAAGTGTCAGTAGCACACGCGCGTGTCCTTGAGAAAGTTCACCTTTTTCGACGGCATGAGAAATAATCGTCGGTAAATTCAATAAGCGCAAGCAATTAGTGATATATGGTCGTGATTTTCCCATAAATTGTGCCAACTCTTCGTGAGTCATTTGGTTTTTATCGAGCAATTGCTGATAAGCCTTGGCTTCTTCAATAGGATTGAGGTCAGAGCGCTGCAAATTTTCAACAATAGCAAGCTGCATGCTTTCTTTATTAGTAATATCTTTTATAATTGCAGGAATTTCGCTTAAACCAGCCATTTTTGATGCTTTAAGACGTCTTTCGCCTGCAATGAGCTCGTAACCAAAAATATCTGATTTACGGACGATTATCGGCTGTATGAGGCCGTTTGCCTTTATTGAGCGAGAAAGTTCTTCTAATTCTTCTGGCTTAAATTTCAAGCGAGGTTGATAAGGATTTGGTGCAATATCGTCAATAGGTATGAGATTAAGTGTTTCAATCATAGTTTTTTCCCTTTAAAAAATGAAGCTGAGAAGCTCAGCCTCATTAGTTTTTAGTTTTAAGTTAAATTATTGATTTGATGATGAAGAGAGGTCTTGTGTTGTTTTCGTTAG
Organism: Streptococcus ruminicola; assembly: GCF_011387195.1. Lineage (NCBI taxonomy): Bacteria > Bacillati > Bacillota > Bacilli > Lactobacillales > Streptococcaceae > Streptococcus > Streptococcus ruminicola. The sequence continues at coordinate 866,355 of NZ_CP046919.1, read as the reverse complement.
TTTAATAGTTTCTGTTTTCTTATCAGTACCACGATAGAAGGTTACTTTAATAGAATCTCCAGTTGAATGACCGTAAAGGACACTTTGAAGATCTGTGATAGAAGAAACATCTTTATCATCGATAGCTGTGATGACATCGTATTTTTTAAGTGCTCCTTCAGCAGGCATACCTGATTGAACTGAAGCAACGACGATACCAGCTGTGACGCTAGTTGGAATATTTAGGCGACTGATTGTTGTTGTTGATAAATCGCTTAGGTTAGCCATTGTGATGCCAAGTGCTGGACGGATAACTTTTCCGTTTGCTTCTAATTGATTAATAATTTTAACCACATCATTAGCTGGAATAGCAAATCCCATACCTTCTACAGAATTACCTGATCCAGAATCTGAGGTAGAAGAAATTTTACTTGAATTAATACCGATCACTTGTCCTTCAATGTTAATCAAAGCACCACCAGAGTTACCTGGGTTAATAGCGGCATCAGTTTGGATAGCATTAGTTGAAATTGTTTCGCCATCGTCGTTAGTCATTGTAACTGTACGGCTTAGACTTGAGACAATTCCTTGGGTTACTGAGTTAGCGTAATCAGTACCTAGAGGGCTACCAATAGCAATGGCTGTTTCACCAACAGTAATTTTATCTGAATCAGCAAATTCAGCTACCGTTGTGACTTTATCAGAAGCAATTTTGACAACGGCGATATCTGAGTATGTATCGGCACCGACTAATTCACCGACTACTTTTGTACCGTCAGAAAGCATGATTTCGATTTGGCTAGCACCATCGACAACGTGGTTATTAGTAACGACGTAAGCAGAATTGCCGTCTTTTTTGTAAATAACCCCTGAACCTTCACTAGCGATGCTTAAATCACTATCTGATCCATTATTATTAGTGTTATTGTCTAAATTGCCTCCAAACATTTGCATATACAAATCATTTGAAGAGCTATTTGATTGATAATTGATGACTGATACGACTGCTTCTCCCACTTTTTCGACAGCTTTCGTCGTATCATTAGTATTTGAGTAACTTACTTTACTTGTTGTAGTTTTTGCACTTGAACCACTAACATTATTGATTGAGATGCCAGCCATATTCAAAATGAGTAAGGTCCCAGCAACTCCTCCAATGAATCCCACTAAAATAACTGAGAGTGGTTTAAGGATTTTTTTGTAATTGACTTTTCGAAATTTTATTTTTTTCACGTCTCTTCCTCCCTTTTTTTATTCACAGATAGCATATAAAAAACGACTTAATTATACCTTAAAAGATAAAAAAAATAAAGTAATCCACAGGTTGTGGAAAACTTTTGAAATTTGTTCAAAAATCCTTAAAATATAGCGATGTTGAGCCTAATTACAGATTGTTAACATGTGGATAATGTGTGAAAAGCTTGTGAATATGTGGTAAAATAGAAAGCATGAAAGTAAAAATTATTGCTGTTGGAAAATTAAAAGAAAAATACCTAAAAGATGGTATTGCAGAATACGGAAAACGCATGAGTCGCTTTGCCAAATTTGAAATTGTTGAGTTGCCCGATGAAAAAACACCAGATAATGCGAGTGAGGCGCAAAATCACCAAATCATGGAAAAAGAGGGTGACCGTATTTTAGCTAAAATCTCTGAGCGAGATTATGTCATTGTTTTAGCTATTGAAGGTAAACAATTCCCATCAGAAGAATTTAGTAAGATTATCGCTGATGCCACTTTGAGAGGTTATTCAGACATTGTATTTGTCATTGGAGGTAGCCTAGGTTTAGCTGACAAGGTAAAAAAACGTGCAAATTTAAAAATGAGTTTTGGTTTACTAACTTTACCTCATCAGTTAATGCGCTTAGTTTTAGCTGAGCAAATTTATCGAGCTTTCATGATACAACAAGGAAGTCCTTATCATAAGTAAAAAGCTGTTCAATATTTGAACAGCTTTTTCTAGTTTCATGTGAAACACTACTAGTGGAGAAAATAAAAAAAGCCGGCTAAAGCCGGCTTTAGATTTGATCCCAGCAGGATTCGAACCTGCGACCGTTCGCTTAGAAGGCGAATGCTCTATCCAGCTGAGCTATGAGACCATATCAACTTAATCATTCTATCAAAATAACAGCTTTTCTGTCAACTAAAAATCGTACTTTACGTTGGCCTGCCTGGTTTTTGAAAAGTAAAGAATAAGTAAAAGAAAAAATTACTTTTTTACTAGTAAACAATTTTCTTCTTTACCGAAAGTTCACCTGTAAATGCTTGATATTAAAGGCTTTTTAGCACGTTAAAATTGTTTGAATTTTTTGGCGATAATTTAGTGCAAAAAAACTCCAAAAAAAGTAAAAAAAATTGAAAAAAACTATAGACAAAGAAAAAATATCTGGTATAATAATAAGAGTGTTGAGGGGAAATCCTAAAACTTCTGGTCCGTTGGTCAAGGGGTTAAGACACCGCCTTTTCACGGCGGTAACACGGGTTCGAATCCCGTACGGACTATAAAACTACTGCCTAGCAGTTTTTTTGTTTATCCGGCATAGCTCAGTTGGTAGTAGCGCATGACTGTTAATCATGATGTCGTAGGTTCGAGTCCTACTGCCGGAGTGATAAGACACCTTCCTAAGTTTTACTTAGGATTTTTTATTGCCTAAAAAGAGCTAGAACAATTGTTCTAGCTCTTTTGGTGTTTATTTATTGTTTTCTAGATAATCAAGTGAACAAAAAAAGTATCCCTTGGATACTTTTTATTTTTTTCGTTTTCTAGCGATATTGTAACAGATAAATAGGAGGAGCCCAACTGATGATAACCTCGCTCCTTCTTTAAAACCTGTAGGCAGATAAGTCAGAATGACTTTGCCTTTTCCAGATTTTACATCAACTTTCATAAAGCCGTCTTGAGCTTTTGATAAAGTGATTTTTTTGCCGTTTTGAGTGGCTGTCCAACCTTTATCGTATGGGATAGTAAATAGGAGTGACGAAGCTTTGTCAGCTTTGTAGGTAGCCGTTACAGTGTTTTTATTGGTAGTAACTTTAACCTTTTGATGATTAATGATTTCCATAGCTTTTTGATAGCTTGTCGTATCTAGGGCATAAAAGTTCGGTTGGTTAAATGATACTTGGTTATTTTCAGGAAATGAAAGAGTAACATGCAAAGTTTGACTGTCTTCAAAATATCCAAGATCAAAGAAAGTGTAGGCATTATCAGTTGTATATTCTGCCGTTTTACCGTTGACAGTAATTTGGACCTTCTGGCTATTTTCATTAGAGAAGGTGATATTTGGAACGCTGATATAAAGCTGGGTGTTTGGAGCGACAGTAAGGTTATAATCAGCATGCGAATTTAATTGTCCGTCGTTACTAGTGGTTACACGACCATTTAGAAGATTAGCTCCTCCTGATAATTGGGAAGCCACACGCGTGAAGTATTTTTCAGATAAGCCAGTGAGATTGTTCATCCAGTTAGTTTGGTTGTCAAGCGTGTTGACACTGAAGTCAACATCTTTGTAAAGACCATTGGTTAGAATTGCTAATTGGCTAGCGTATTGATTTTCATATAGTGATGTATTACCAGAGTTATCAAGGTAACGGAATCCAAATTTGTTGACATCAGTTTCTGAAAGATTGTATTTGACAGCAAATAAACTATCCATTAGTAAGGTATTATTTTGATAACGAAGGTTTAGATTTGTTCCAGTTGACTTAAAGCCAAGTCGATCAAGCGTGCTGCTGGATGTCGTGTTTCGAATAGATGAGAACTGAGAAATACCATGATAATTGTATTTCATGCTGTCATTACCTGTTTGAGGAAGGAGCTCCTCGGTACGATAAAATGTCGTGTTTAGGCTTTGACTTTTTTGAATGAGTTTTTCAGTATCTGTCAAATTAAGCTCATAACTTTGACGAGAAGGAAAGACCCATTCGTTATTTAGGGCTGTAATTTGATAATAGGTGTTAAGTGAGGTTTCAAATACTGTAAAGAGAACTGTAAAGCTAATAAATAAATTAAAAGTCAAGTACTGTTTAGCGCAGCTAATTAATATAATGGCGTAGGCTGCCAAGAAAGAAAAGGTGATAATGATTTGTGGTGCTTCTAAAAATTGATAATGATTTTTGAACAGTACCGTAGCTAAAAAGCCAAGTCCTAGTGGAACAATACCAACAAGGTAATGCTTAACAGTTAATTCTTTGAGACGTGATAACGTTTCTGCTGCCAGAAGAATCACCATTAGTGAAAATGCCCAAGAATAACGGTGAAGGAACATATTAGGTGAGTGCATTCCCTGCCACATTAAATCTAATGGTTCAAGGTAAAAACTAGCAATAATGAGTAGTAAAACAATACCGTAAGCTAAACGTGTTTGCCATTTGATTGACTTGATGGTAAAGAAGATAATAGCTAAGATTAAAGGGAAAATACCTACATAAATCATAGGAATTGAGCCAAATTTTGTTGTGTCATAAGCACCAACAAAGTTTTTGGCAAACAAGTCTAGAATCCACGAATTCTCTGTAAACCATTCTGTAAAGGTAGAAAATTTTTCGCCGTGCGTTGACAGGTCTAAGTAAGTAGGTAATAGCATCACGCAACTAGATAATCCAGCTAAGGTTGACACTGCTGTAAAGTCTAGCAATTGACGTCCAATTACTTTCAAGCGGCTTTCTTTACTGATTTGAACAAGAAAATAAAGCACAAGGAAAATAGCAACCATATACCCAAAGTAGTAATTTTGAATAAAGAGAATGGTTAACGTCAGGTAGTATAAGATGAATTTTTTCTGATTTAGTAATCGATTAAGTCCTAGAATAATGAGCGGCAAAAGGATGAAAACATCCAGCCACATATTAATCTCAATCTGGCTAATAGCAAAGCTCATCAGCGCATATGAGCTTGAGAGGATAACGGTAAATGGTTTTAATACCTTTGGATAAAGTTGGCGTAGGCTATAAAAGCTAGTTAATCCCATGCAAGCAATTTTTAGCAGGGTAAAGAGATAAATAGCATCGGGCATGCTCTTAAGGCTGAAAAAGTAGACAAAAGGTGAGAAGAAACTACCAAGATAATAGCTGATTAAAGCATAAAAATTTAATCCCAGCCCACTGGTAAAAGTATAAAAAAGGCTATCTGAACCATGTAAAATATTTCGTAAATTTTCAGCGAAAATAACGTATTGGTGAAAGCCATCACTAGCTAAAATAGTTGTCTCACCATTAAAGGAAATATTTTCAGCCAAAAGGGCTAGAAATAAAATCACGAAAGGCAAGAAGAATGCTGTTAGGTAGTAAATGGTGTTATTTGTTAGTTTAAAAGATTTTAGTTTCATAATGTTAGTAAGACAGGTTGAGATAAAAATCCCAACCTGTTTCTTTTCTATAATGTAAAATATGGTAATGTCGGTTTAGATTACGACAAGATGATTAGTCTTTCCAAAGTTCTTTAACTTTTGCTTGAACTTCTTCATTTTCAAGGAATTCATCATAAGTTTCATCGATACGGTCAATCACACCATTTTTAGAAATGACAACGATGTGGTTAGCAAGTGTTTGGATGAACTCGTGGTCGTGACTCGCAAAGATGATAGATTCTTTGAAGTCTTTCAAGCCATCATTCAAGCTTGAGATTGATTCCAAGTCTAAGTGGTTAGTCGGGTCATCAAGGACAAGAACGTTTGATTTGAGAAGCATCAATTTAGAAAGCATCACGCGCACTTTTTCTCCCCCTGAAAGAACGCTAACTGATTTGTTAACTTCATCTCCAGAGAAGAGCATGCGACCTAGGAATCCACGAAGGAATGTGTTATCGTCTTCTTCTTTAGAAGCAAATTGACGAAGCCATTCAAGGATTGATTCCCCTGAAGCAAAATCACGTGAGTTATCTTTTGGAAGGTAAGAGCGACTAGTTGTGACACCCCATTTGATAGTTCCTTCGTATTCGATATCATCCATCAATGCACGAATAAGAGCTGTTGTTTGGATATCATTTTGTCCGATGAAGGCTGTTTTATCGCCTGGACGTAGGATAAAGCTGATATTATCAAGAACAGTCTCACCATCGATTTTAACAGATAAGTTTTCGACTGTTAGAAGGTCTTTACCAAGTTCACGCTCAGCTTTGAAGTTAATGAATGGGTATTTACGACTTGATGGAACAATTTCTTCAAGTTCGATTTTATCAAGCATTTTCTTACGAGAAGTGGCTTGTTTTGATTTAGAAGCGTTGGCAGAGAAGCGAGCAACGAATTCTTGCAATTCTTTGATTTTTTCTTCTGCTTTAGCGTTGCGGTCAGCTTGCAAGCGAGCAGCAAGTTCAGATGATTGTTTCCAGAAATCATAGTTACCGACGTAAAGTTTGATTTTACCAAAATCAAGGTCAGCCATGTGTGTACATACTTTGTTCAAGAAGTGACGGTCATGGGATACGACGATGACTGTATTTTCAAAGTCAATCAAGAAATCTTCTAACCAAGTGATGGATTGGATATCAAGACCGTTGGTTGGTTCGTCAAGAAGAAGAACATCTGGTTTACCAAAAAGAGCTTTGGCAAGGAGAACTTTCACCTTGTCACCATTAGCAAGTTCGCTCATGTTTTGGTAGTGAAGGTCTTCTGGAATATTAAGGTTTTGGAGCAATTGTGAAGCTTCACTCTCAGCTTCCCAACCGCCAAGCTCAGCGAATTCACTTTCTAATTCTGCTGCGCGGACACCATCTTCATCTGAAAAGTCAGGTTTCATGTAGATAGCGTCTTTTTCTTTCATGATATTATAAAGGCGTTCATTCCCCATGATAACAACATCAATCGCACGTTCTTCTTCGTAGTCAAAGTGATTTTGACGAAGAACAGATAGACGTTCGTCTGGACCAAGGGAAACATGACCTGTTGTTGGTTCAATATCTCCTGCCAAGATTTTTAAAAATGTAGATTTTCCTGCACCGTTGGCACCGATTAAACCATAGGTATTTCCAGCTGTAAAGTTGATGTTAACCTCATCAAACAGTTTTCTATCGCTGAAACGTAGTGATACATCAGAAACTGTAAGCAATTTTTCACCTCATATTATTTATCTATAAGCTCATTGTACATGAAAAAGCCCCAATTTTCAATTAGAGAAGTGGGGCTTTGAGTTACGTTTGGGTTACATTGGTAAAATGGCGTCTTTTTCGTTGAGCTTGTAGTATTTTTTAAGGCTGAAACCACGTCCCATAACTTGTGTAGCTGGCATCACAACGATAAAGGCAGCTTCATCGATTTTTTGAATATTTTTTTCTAAACGTGGAACTTCTTGGCGAGAAACAGTTGTCATCAACATGGTTTGATGGTCGCCAGAAAAACCACCAGTAACAGGAATTTCAGTGACACCACGGTCAGCTTCTGTGGAGATATAGTTTTTAATCAAGTCATTTTTAGGTGAGATAATCATCAAATTGCGAGATGAGGTAACACCAGTTTGGATACTATTAACTACATACCCAATGACGAGTAAGGCAATAATTGAATACATTACTGTATCAGGATCAAAAGCAATAAATCCCATAGCGACACTACATCCATCGACAATAGTCATGGCTACTGCTAAAGGAAGCGGTGTGTATTTGTGGAGAATTTGAGTGATGATACCTGTACCACCGGTTGAAGAATTTCCCCAGAAAACAATCCCTAAACCAGAACCACAGATAATAGCTCCGAAAATCGCAGCTAGTAGTGGATTATGAGTCAGGTTTGGCAGATTTTCAGTCACTTTGACGAAAATAGAATAAATCCATGCCCCATAAATGGTTTTAAGGAAGGTTTCTTTTCCTAAGAAAAGTAAACAAGCTAACAATAATGGAACGTTAGTAATCATAACAAAATTACCAGGATTCCAGCCAAACAAAGCTTTTAAACTAACCGCTAATCCGACAACGCCACCAGACGCAATATGATTTTCAAGGAAAAAGCAATTGAAACCAACGGCAGCAATAAAGGCTCCTATAGTTACGAGTCCAAAATCAATCAGTCTTTTTTTCATAATTTAATCCTCTTTAGTTATAACAAAAACAAACGATTATATTATGGCAAAGAAGCAGCTTAACGTCAAGATTTTTGAGTAAAAGGAGTGCTTCCAAAACACAGCTTCTAATCTTTTTAATTTGATTAAAACACAAAATGTATAATTATACCTCGGATATAAAAGCGCCTAAAATACTGTATAAACTTGACAAAGACCTTATAATTTCATAAAATGAAGAAGATTCAGAAGAGTAATGTAAACGCGTACTTTTAGAGAGCTGATGGTGCTGTGAATCAGTAGTAAGCTTACATGAATGGACTGATGGTAAAAAAGAATAATCTTTACATGAACCGTGTAAATTTTTATATAGTGGTAAGAGATGGTAGGCTAGTTCTATCAATTGAGGTGGTACCGCGTATTGACAACGCCCTCACGTAGTTTAACTACGTGGGGCTATTTTTTACTTTTGAAATTAATTTTGAGGTGATAATATGGCAAAACCAATTATTTTAACAGGTGACCGTCCAACAGGTAAATTGCACCTAGGACACTATGTTGGAAGTCTAAAAAATCGTGTTCTTCTACAAAATGAAGATAAGTATGATATGTTTGTCTTTTTGGCAGACCAACAAGCTTTGACAGACCACGCTAAAGAGTCTGAAATTATCAGAGAATCAGTTGGAAACGTTGCTTTGGACTACTTGTCAGTAGGACTTGATCCAGCTAAATCAACGATTTTCATTCAAAGTCAAATTCCTGAATTGGCTGAATTGACAATGTACTACATGAACCTTGTTTCATTGTCACGTCTAGAGCGTAATCCTACTGTTAAAACAGAAATTGCTCAAAAAGGATTTGGTAGCTCAATTCCAACAGGATTTTTGGTTTACCCAATTTCACAAGCTGCAGATATTACTGCTTTTAAAGCTAACTATGTGCCAGTCGGAAATGACCAAAAACCAATGATTGAACAAACACGCGAAATTGTACGTAGTTTCAATCACACTTACAAAACAGATGTTTTGGTTGAGCCAGAAGGTATTTTCCCTAAAAATGAAGCAGCTGGTCGCTTGCCAGGTTTAGATGGTAACGCTAAAATGTCTAAATCTCTTGGTAATGGTATCTACCTATCAGATGATGCTGATACTGTTCGTAAAAAAGTAATGAGCATGTATACAGACCCTAATCACATCCGTGTTGAAGATCCAGGACAAATTGAAGGAAATATGGTCTTCCATTACCTTGACATCTTTGGACGCGAAGAAGACCAAGCAGATATCGCAGCTATGAAAGAACACTACCAACGTGGTGGTCTTGGTGATGTGAAAACAAAACGTTACCTTCTTGAAATTCTTGAACGTGAGTTAGCACCAATTCGTGAACGCCGTTTGGAATACGCTAAAGATATGGGCGAAGTTTTCAATATGCTTGAAAAAGGTAGTCAAGCTGCGCGTGAAGTTGCCGGACAAACACTTGCTGAAGTTAAAGCAGCTATGGGAATCAACTATTTCTAAAATAAACAGAACTCTGAGGCGATGCCTTGGAGTTTTTTTGGTAGATAACAACATTTGTTTTAAATGAGAATTGCAAAAATAATCAGTCTAATATAGGAAAGAATTTTTGGAAAAAAATTGAATTTAATTTGTTGACAAATGAATTTAGCGTGTTATTATAGTAACAATAAAAAATTAGCTAGGGTTAAAAATCCCCTACAAATATATAGAAAAGAGGGTTATTTAATGTCAAATTGGGACACTAAATTTTTGAAAAAAGGTTACACTTTTGATGACGTACTACTCATTCCTGCTGAAAGTCATGTTCTTCCAAATGAAGTTAACATGCAAACAAAACTTGCAAAAAATTTGACATTGAACATTCCTATCGTGACAGCTGCTATGGATACTGTTACTGACAGTAAAATGGCAATTGCTATTGCACGTGCGGGTGGTCTTGGTGTTGTTCACAAAAATATGTCAATTCAAGAACAAGCAGAAGAAATCCGTAAAGTAAAACGTTCAGAAAATGGTGTTATTATTGATCCTTTCTTCTTAACACCTAAACATTCTGTCTCTGAAGCAGAAGAGTTGATGCAACGTTACCGCATTAGTGGTGTTCCGATTGTTGAAACCCTTGAAAATCGTAAATTGGTAGGGATTATCACAAACCGTGATATGCGTTTCATCTCAGATTACCATGCTCCAATTTCTGCACACATGACAAGTGAAAAATTGGTAACAGCTCCTGTTGGAACTGATTTGGAAACTGCAGAACGCATTCTTCACGAACACCGTATTGAAAAATTGCCTTTGGTTGATGAAGCTGGACGTTTGTCAGGTCTTATCACTATCAAAGATATTGAAAAAGTTATTGAATTCCCTAATGCCGCTAAAGATGAATTCGGTCGTCTTTTGGTTGCAGGTGCTGTCGGTGTTACTTCAGATACATTCGAGCGTGCTGAAGCCCTCTTTGAAGCAGGTGCAGATGCTATTGTTATTGATACTGCTCACGGTCACTCAGCTGGTGTTCTTCGTAAAATCGCTGAAATCCGTCAACACTTCCCAGAACGTACATTGATTGCTGGTAACGTAGCAACTGCAGAAGGTGCACGTGCCCTTTACGAAGCTGGTGTTGACGTTGTTAAAGTCGGAATCGGTCCTGGTTCAATCTGTACAACTCGTGTTGTTGCAGGTGTTGGTGTTCCTCAAATTACTGCTATTTATGACGCAGCGGCTGTTGCGCGTGAATATGGTAAAACAATCATCGCCGATGGTGGTATCAAATACTCAGGTGATATCGTTAAAGCCTTGGCAGCAGGTGGTAATGCTGTAATGCTTGGTTCTATGTTCGCTGGTACAGATGAAGCACCAGGTGAAACTGAAATCTACCAAGGTCGTAAATTTAAAACTTACCGTGGTATGGGATCAATTGCAGCTATGAAGAAAGGTTCAAGCGACCGTTACTTCCAAGGTTCTGTTAACGAAGCTAACAAACTTGTTCCAGAAGGAATTGAAGGTCGTGTAGCTTATAAAGGTGCTGTAGCCGATATCGTCTTCCAAATTCTTGGTGGTATTCGAGCTGGTATGGGTTATGTTGGTGCTGAAGATATCTCAGCTCTTCATGAAAAAGCTCAATTTGTTGAAATGTCAGGAGCTGGTTTGATTGAAAGTCACCCACACGATGTTCAAATTACAAATGAAGCACCAAACTACTCAGTACACTAAGATAAACTGAGATTAATAATTAAATCTCTGATAAGTTTGCAAACTTATCAGAGATTTTTTTGTGTAGGCCTTTACAAAATAGTAGGCTTTATGATAGAATATGTAACTATGTTCGCAAAAAACATGAAATTTTCTTTTACTTTTCTGAAAAAGCGTTTTCATAAAATGGCGAATGATTAATTATATATTTACAACAGTGTAAACAACGTTTACTAATCTGTAAAACATATCGTAAAGGAGAAAAAATGCAGGGTATTTTATTTGCATTAATTCCCATGGTAGCATGGGGAAGTATCGGGTTTGTCAGCAACAAAATTGGAGGTAAACCAGATCAACAAACATTAGGAATGACTTTAGGGGCACTTTTATTTGCCTTTGTTGTATGGTTGTTTGTTCAACCAGAAATGTCAGTATCACTTTGGGTTGTCGGAATTATCGGTGGTATGCTCTGGTCTATGGGGCAAAACGGTCAATTCCGCGCAATGCAATACATGGGTGTTTCAGTAGGTAACCCATTGTCAAGTGGTGCTCAACTTGTATTTGGTAGTTTGATTGGTGCCATTGTCTTTGGTGAATGGAGCAAACCGGTTCAATACACACTTGGTATTATTGCTTTGCTTCTTTTGGTTATCGGTTTCTACTTCACAAGTAAACGTGATGCTGAAAAAGTTGAAGCAAGTGTACTTACTGACTTTGGTAAAGGTTTCCGTGCTTTGACTTACTCAACAGTTGGTTACCTTTCATACACTATCTTGTTTAACAACATCATGAAATTCGATGCTTTAGCTGTTATCTTCCCAATGGCTGTAGGTATGGTTCTTGGTGCTGTGATGTTCATGAAATTTAACGTTAAATTTGAAACAGTTGTTATCAAAAACGCTATCGTTGGTTTGATGTGGGGTGTTGGTAACATCTTCATGCTTCTTGCTGCTGCTAAAGCAGGTCTTGCTATTGCCTTTAGTTTCTCACAACTTGGTGTTATCATTTCAATTATGGGTGGTATCCTCTTCTTGGGTGAAACTAAAACACGTAAAGAAATGCGTTGGTTGGTAATTGGTATTGCATGCTTTGTTCTTGGTGCTGTATTATTAGGAATTGTTAAATCTTACTAATTATCATTGACAACATTGTCAATTCAGTTGTAAACACATAAAAAAGCTGGCTTAGGCCAGCTTTTTTAGTTTTCTTCAATAGTTCCTTGATTAACAGTGAAAATTTTCAACTCTTCTGGAAGTTTTGAAAGGTGTTCAAGACTTGTCGTTGTGATAAAAGTTTGAACATTTTCAGCAATAATCATTTTTAACAATTCTGTTTGTCGGTAGTTATCTAATTCACTCATGACATCGTCAAGAAGTAGAATTGGATAATCACCAGTGACATTCTTAATGAGTTCAATTTCAGCCATCTTAAGAGATAAAATCAAACTTCGGTGTTGTCCTTGGCTACCAAAATTGGCAGGCATATCGTTGATGAAAAATTCCAAATCATCACGATGAGGTCCAGCACCAGTATTTTTTTTGAAGATATCACGTTTGCGATTCTTTTCCAATGTTTTTAAGAAGTATTCTTTGATATCACTTTTTTCTTGGAATGGCACAGATGATAGATAGCGAATTTTCAAATGTTCTAGGCCATTAGAGATGGCATAGTGATAGCGGTCGGCTTCTTTTTCGAGATTAGAGACGAAATCTAAGCGATGTTCCATGACGCGGCTACCAAAATCAGCTAATTGCTCATCAAGGACTGCTAAAAAGTTGATGTCAACTTTTTCAGCGGTTTTTAGGTAAGTATTACGTTGTTTAAGGACATGATTGTAATTAGACAAATCAGATAGGTAGACAGGTTTGATTTGACCTAAATCAATATCAATAAACTTACGACGTAAACTCGGAGCTCCTTTGATGAGTTGTAAATCTTCAGGTGCAAATAAGACGACTGTCATCACTCCGATATAGTCGGATAATTTAGCTTGTTTGAGGTGATTAACTTTAGTGACTCGTCCTTTACTTGATAGATTGATTTCCAAAGGAACTGTTCCACTTGAGCGTTGCAGAACACCTGAGACACGAAGTTCTTTTTCTTGAAAGTGAATTAGCTCTTTGTCGGAACGTGTACGGTGGCTACGTGTTAAAGATAAGAAATAAATAGCTTCTAAGAAATTTGTTTTTCCTTGAGCGTTTTTCCCGATAAAGACATTTAGCCCGGGAGAAAATTCAAGCTCATTGGTTAAATAATTACGATAATTTTTTAAGGCTATTTTTTGAATCCACATGCTTAAGTTCCTGGGAAGCGAACGGGTTTGCGTTCTTTAGTTGGCTTTGCTTGTTTTTTCGCTTGATTTTGTTTCTTATCTTTTTTATTTTTAGCGTTTAATTCTTTAACGATAGCAGCAACACGAGCTTTTTCAGCTAAGGCTTCAAGATGTTCTTTCTTTTCTTCATCTGTCGGCGCGATAATGTCGATAGTGATACCGTCTTCTGGAATGCTTACAACATCACCGAGACGAATTTTTTTACCACGACGTTTTTCATCTTCACCGTTGAAGAGAACGGTTGTTTCTGCTAAATAGGCTTTAATAGCACCACCGCTTTGGATAATACCTAGTTCTTTTAGTAAAGCTTGTAAGGTAATATAGTCATCAAATAATTTGTATTCCATCGTTTTCTCCATTTTATAATTCAAGTAATTATAACATAAACGTGGTATAATTTTAGCTAATAAAGTGTTTTAGTAAGGAATTTGTAATGAAAATAGTTGATGGTGTTGAATTACATCTAATCAAAAATGAAAAATTCAAAATGAACCACATTACCTTTCGGTTTTCAGGAGAGTTCAGCCAAAAAACGGTAGCCAGACGTGTTTTGGTGGCTCAGATTTTAGCAACGGCTAATGAGAAATACCCGACGGCACAGCGTTTTAGAGAGCGTTTGGCAAGCCTTTATGGAGCGACTTTGTCAACCAAGGTATCAACTAAGGGATTGGTTCATATTGTTGATATTGAACTAGCTTTCATGAAAAATCAGTATGTGATGACTAAAGAAAATCTCTTGGAAGAAGTGATTGAATTTTTATATCAAGTTCTTTTCTCACCACTTGTAACAGTTGAGCAATATCAGTCTAAATTATTTGAGCTTGAGCAAGCAAATTTAATTAATTATTTAAAAGCTGATAAGGATGATAGCTTTTATAGTAGTGAGCTGGGTCTTAAAAAACTTTTCTTTACGAACCCAGCTTTTCAAACATCAAAATATGGGACAGCTGAATTAGCAGTTGCTGAAAATTCTTACACAGCTTTTCAAGAATTTCAAAAGATGCTTCGTGAAGATCGTTTGGACATCTTTTTATTAGGGGAGTTTGATGATTATCGCATGTTACAATTGTTCAATCGATTTCCTTTTGAAGACCGTCAAAAAGATTTAGTATTTGACTACCAACAAGAATTTAGCAACATCGTTCAAGAAAAATTAGAAGTCAGAGAAGTCAATCAATCTGTTTTGCAGTTAGGTTATTCTTTTCCAACTAGATATGGTGACAAGGATTACTTTACACTTCTTGTCTTTAATGGCTTGTTTGGAGGCTTTGCTCATTCTCGCTTATTTACAGAGGTTCGTGAGAAAGAAGGGCTTGCTTATACCATTGGAAGTCATTTTGACATCTTTACAGGTTTACTGAATGTTTACGCTGGTATTGACAAGAAGAATCGCAATCGAGCGATGCAATTAATTAATAAACAATTTTCAACGATTAAGACGGGTCGCTTTTCGGAAGCACTCCTTAAACAAACGAAGAAAATGCTGCAAGTTAATTTAAAATTGGCAGGAGACTCTCCAAAAGTATTGATTGAACGTAGTTACAATGGTCAATATTTGAAGAATCATTACAGCGTTGACGATATGATTGACAACATTGACAAGATTAGTAAAGCTGATGTAATGCAACTAACTAGAAAGATTAAACTGCAAGCACTGTATTTTTTGGAGGGAAAGTAAGTGACAAAATTAGTTGAAAAAGTTTTCCCTGAACTTGGTGAAACTTTGTATACTGCTGTATTGGAAAATGGATTGAAAGTTTTTTTGATTCCCAAGACTGATTTTCAAGAGTCTTGTGGCATGTTGGTTGTTAATTTTGGTTCCCTTGACAACAAGTTTACACTAGATAAAAAAGATAAACATTACATGGAAGGGATTGCTCACTTTCTAGAACATAAGTTGTTTGAATTAGAAGATGGGCAAGATGTTTCTGAGCTATTTACAAACGCCGGTGCAAATAGCAATGCCTTTACAACCTTTGACAAAACATGTTTCTATTTTTCAACGGTAGATCATTTAAATGAAAACTTAGACTTGTTGCAGCATTTTGTGGCAGATACTGCCTTTACAGATGAGTCAATTGAGCGAGAAAAATCGATTATTGGTCAAGAGATTGACATGTACCAAGACGATGCGGATTATCGTCTTTATCAAGGAATTCTTGAGAATTTATATCCTAAAACGGCTCTTGCTCAAGATATTGCTGGAACTCAAGAAAGTATTGCCAATATTTCAGTAGCGGACTTGAAAGAAAATCATGATGTTTTTTATTCTCCACAGGAGATGACACTCTTAGTCGTTGGTAATTTTGATAAGGATGACATTTTTAAGCAAATTCAAGAAAGTCAAAAAGGAAAAAATAAGGCAGCTCATCGTCTTGAGCGTCAAGAATTGGCTTACGAATCTGTTGTGCCGAAGGCATCGGTTCAAATGGAAGTGACACAACCTAAGCTAGCTATTGGCTTAAGAGGTCCTGCTTTACCAGAAGGGGAATCTACCTTACGTCAAGAATTAGCCTTGAGATTATTTTTTGCAATGATTTTGGGTTGGACCTCAAGACGTTATCAAGAACTTTATGAGAGTGGTCAGATTGATGACTCATTTGATTTTGAGATTGAAGTTTATCAAAATTTCCAATTTTTGATTATTTCTCTAGATACGTCAGTGCCGATTGCTATGGCAACGAATCTACGACAATATTTAAGCAAAGTAGCAATGTCTAGTGATTTGGAGGATTTGTCAGAAGAACATTTTGAAATTGTTAAAAAAGAATTGTATGGAGACTTTTTCAAGAGTCTAGATTCAATTGATAACCTTTCGGCGCAATTTATCAATCATCTTGCTGATGAGGAAACTTATTTAGCGGTTCCTAAATTATTAAAGACTTTAAGTTTTAAAGAAGTTCTTAAAAGAGGAAATGATTTCTTAAGTCAATCAGACGCGACAGAATTCACAATCCTTCCAAAATAAAATCGAAATACTTGTTAAAATTTGCTATAATAAATCTGATTATATTTTATTAAAGGAAACCTTGTATGAGAGAAGAAACGATTGGTGAAATCTTAAGAAAAGGTCGAGTTGCCAAAAACTTGACACTAGAAGATGTTGAAGAAAAAACAGCAATTCCTTCACCACATCTTTTAGCATTAGAGTTAGAAAAATTTAAATTAATTCCTAAAGATGAAGTTGAAACTTACCTTCAACAATATGCGGAATTGGTAGATGTAGATGCAGCAGAACTATTAAAGCGCTATCGAGCACAAGTATTTGCATCAAGTATTGAAACAGCACCAGTAGTTGCTGAGGATGAGAAAATTACAATCGTACCAAGTCATAAAAAAGTAGCTAAAACAGCTCCAGTTTCAGTTTCTAAACCTAAACCTGAGCCTGAACAGACAGATGATTTTGGTGTTGGTTCACGTTCAAGTCGTTATAAAAGTTCAGAAAAAACAGCAACTTATCTTCCGATTATTCTGCTTTGCTTAGTTGCCTTAGGAATTTTAGCTTTTGTTTCATTTGTCACTTGGACACAGCTTCAAAGTGATAGCAATCAAGCCAAGCCAAGCTACTCTGTTGTTCACAGTTCATCATCAAGTAGCTCATCAACTCCAGAAAGTTCATCAACCAGTGAATCTTCTTCATCTGAAGAAAAATCATTGAAGATGGAAACTGAAGGAGGTGGAAGCAATTTAACGGTTAATCTATCAAATGTTACAGATAGTTTGACAGTTGACATCAGCTTAGCTGGTGCTGATAGCAGTTGGGTTTCTGTAAGCAATTCAGAAGCTGGCGATGCTGGAACACTTCTTTCTTCAACAGGAGTTTCAAGCTATTCAGCAACCCTTCCTGCAGGTACAAAAACATCTGTGATTACACTAGGAGTCACTGCAGGCGTTAACGTTGCAATCAATGGTCAAGCAGTAGATACATCAGCTTTGACAAGCACAACATTAAGTTACATTACAATTAATATTCAATAATAAGGTAGGAAAATGAAAATCGATTTTACAAAAAAAGAAAACATTCCTAATTTGTTAACATTAGGTCGTATTGTTTTGATTCCAGTATTTATCTTGATTCTTTGTATCTGGAATAGCGTGGCTGGACATGCTGTTGCAGCAGTTGTTTTTGCGCTAGCAAGTATTACAGACTACTTAGATGGATACCTTGCAAGAAAATGGCAAGTTGTTACAAACTTTGGTAAATTTGCTGATCCATTGGCTGATAAAATGTTAGTGATGACAGCGTTTATTATGTTAGTTGAATTGGGAATGGTTCCTGCATGGATTGCTGCGATTATTATTTGTCGTGAGTTAGCAGTAACTGGTCTTCGTTTACTACTTGTTGAAAATGGTGGAACAGTTTTAGCAGCTGCTATGCCTGGTAAAATCAAAACATTTACTCAAATGTTTTCAATTATTTTCTTACTTTTGCATTTTTCAATGATTGGAACACTTTTGCTTTATGTCGCTTTGATTTTCACAATTTACTCAGGATATGATTATTTCAAAGGGGCAGGATTCCTCTTTAAGGACACATTTAAATGACAAATAGTATTGACGTCAAACATTTAAAATTCAAATATACTGATCATCAAGAACATTACACCTTAGATGATTTATCGTTTCACGTGAAACAGGGAGAATGGTTATCCATTATTGGCCATAATGGTTCAGGAAAATCAACCACAGTTCGTTTAATTGATGGGCTTTTAGCAGCTGAATCAGGTCAAATCTTTGTTGAGGGAGAACTCTTAACTGAAGAAAACGTGTGGAACATTCGTCATAAAATTGGAATGGTTTTTCAAAATCCAGATAACCAATTTGTTGGTGCGACAGTTGAAGACGATGTCGCATTTGGGTTAGAAAACAAGGGAATTCCATTAGAAGAGATGCAAGCACGTGTCAAAGAAGCCCTTGAATTAGTTGGCATGTCAGCTTTTGCTGACCGTGAACCAGCTCGTTTGTCAGGTGGACAAAAACAACGTGTGGCTATTGCAGGTGCTATTGCCATGCGTCCTAATATTATTATTTTGGATGAAGCGACTAGTATGCTTGATCCAGAAGGACGCTTAGAATTAATTCAAACAATCAAAGAGATTCGTGATCAATATAATATGACCGTTGTGTCTATCACTCATGATTTGGATGAGGTTGCGCTTAGTGATCGTGTCTTAGTCATGAAAAAAGGAAAAGTTGAGTCAAGCTCAACCCCACGCGAACTTTTTGCTAGAGGAGAAGAATTATTGACTTTGGGATTGGATATTCCTTTTTCAGCCAATCTTATCTCTACTTTAAAAGACAAAGGGTTTGAATTTACAGAGAATTATCTTACGGAAAAGGAATTAGAAGATCAGTTATGGGAATTACTCTTGAAGGCGTAAATTATACATATCAAGCGGGGACACCTTTTGAAGGGCGTGCCCTTTTTGACATTAATCTTACTATAAAAGAAGGCTCATATACAGCCTTTATCGGCCACACTGGGTCAGGTAAGTCAACAATCATGCAACTTTTGAATGGCCTTAACGTCCCTACAGAAGGGGCTGTTATTGTTGATGATATTAAGATTACGGCAAACTCAAAAAATAAAGAAATAAAACCCGTCCGTAAAAAGGTTGGACTGGTCTTTCAATTTCCTGAAAGCCAACTTTTTGAGGAAACAGTTCTTAAAGATGTGGCATTTGGACCACAAAATTTTGGTGTTTCTATAGAAGAAGCTGAACAGTTAGCACGTGAAAAACTTGCCATGGTAGGAATTCATGAAGAATTTTTTGAAAAGAATCCTTTTGAGCTATCTGGTGGTCAAATGCGTCGTGTGGCTATTGCTGGGATTCTAGCTATGGAACCAGAGGTTTTGGTTTTAGATGAACCGACTGCTGGCCTAGACCCTAAGGGACGCCGTGAATTGATGACTTTATTTAAAGAATTGCATCAAAATGGCATGACAATTGTTTTAGTGACTCATTTAATGGATGATGTTGCCAATTATGCTGATTATGTTAATGTTCTTGAAGGTGGCAAATTGGTCCGCTCAGGCTACCCTAAAGAAGTCTTCCAAGATGTTGCATTTCTTGAAAGTAAACAACTTGGTGTTCCTAAAATTACGAAATTTGCTCAACAACTTGTCAAACGCGGCTTACATTTAGAAACTTTACCAATTACTATAGAAGAATTTGCAGAGGTGGTGAAACATGGATAAATTAATACTTGGTCGTTATGTACCTGGAGATTCGTTAATTCACCGTTTAGACCCTCGTAGTAAACTTCTTTCAATGATTTTATACATTATCATTGTTTTCTGGGCCAATAACCTTGTGACCAATCTATTGATGATTGCTTTTACTTTAGGGGTTGTCTTCCTATCGAAGATTAAACTTAGCTTCTTCTTAAAAGGAGTTCGTCCGATGATTGGAATTATTTTATTCACGACCCTGTTTCAAATGTTCTTTACACACGGTGGTGAGACCTATTTCCAATTTGGTATTTTGAAAATTACTAGCTATGGGTTTAATCAAGCAATATTAATTTTCATGCGTTTTGTTTTGATTATCTTCTTTTCAACGCTATTAACCTTGACGACAACGCCTTTAAGTCTTGCTGATGCTGTGGAATCATTGTTGAAGCCATTTGTTCGTTTTAAGGTTCCTGCTCACGAAATCGGCTTAATGCTGTCTTTGAGCTTACGTTTTGTCCCAACATTGATGGATGATACGACACGCATTATGAAAGCTCAGCGAGCGCGTGGGGTTGATTTTGGTGAAGGAAATCTCATTCAAAAGGTTAAATCAATCATTCCAATCCTTATTCCGCTCTTTGCATCAAGCTTTAAACGTGCAGATGCTTTGGCTCTTGCTATGGAAGCACGTGGCTATCAAGGCGGAGATGGGCGTACAAAATACCGAATTTTACAATGGAAAATCAAAGATTCGGTGACCATTTTGCTTGTCATAATTTTAGGAATTCTCTTATTTTATCTTAAAGAAAGCTAAAACGCCTAATCTGTAGGCGTTTTCTTTATATTATAAGAATCTAATTGTAATATTTTTAATATAACTCTAAAGCCAGAGTAACATTAAGTCTGTATTATATAGCCTGTACTAATTTTTGAAACAAAAAAGGAGCATATAATGCAAACAAATATTTTTAAAACTAAATCGAAATCTATTAAACTTGGTCTTGCCGGTGTAGCCGCAGCAGCAGCACTTATTGCCCCAGCAGTTGCTAACGCTGATTCATACACAGTAAAATCAGGTGATACACTTTCTGAAATTGCTGTAACTTACAACACTACAGTTGAAAAATTGGCTTCAACTAACAAAATCGCTAACGTTGACTTCATCACTGTAGGTCAAATCTTGGAACTAGATTCAGAAGCTACTGCAGCAGCAACTACAACTGAAACTGCAGCCGTAGAAGCAGCTCCAGCTGCTACAGATAACTCAGCGGCAGCAGCACCAGCAGCACAAGCTGAAACAACAACTACTTCTTACTCATCAAACTTGGGTACTTCAGACGCTCAAGCTAAAGAAATCATTGCTCAACGCGAATCAAGCGGTAGCTACACAGCTCAAAACGGTCAATACTATGGTCGTTACCAATTGACAATGTCATACCTAAATGGTGACTTGTCAGCTGAAAACCAAGAACGTGTTGCCGATTCATACGTAGCAGGACGTTACGGTTCATGGTCAGCAGCCCTTGCATTCTGGAATGCCAACGGTTGGTACTAAGATAAGAGACTTTTCTTAGAGTTAATATTATTTACTATTTAGCGAATTACCAGTATTAGATAGATAAGCTTGAAGAATTTATCTTCAAGCTTTTTTTATGCCTACAAAAGCTTTAATTTTAGCGTTTTCATAGTAAAAACGAGGTTAATCTCAATATCTCTGTAATATTTTTAACATATTTTCAATCTGCGAGTAATAAATAAATTATATGATAGGAAACAGGAGTTCTAGAGAGGTATATATTTATTTAACATGTATAGTAGGATTACTAAAGCAAAACATAGAAAAATTAGAAATATTATTGTCAGCATCCTTGGAGCTATTTTAGTTGTAGCGATGGTTGTTGTCCTTATTCCAAAAATAGAAGCATTCGCAGAAACTATTACAACTCGCTCAGAAGCCGGAGCTGCGAAAGTTGTATCAACAAGTTCTGAAAGCTCTGAAGTGTCATCAACAAGTATCAGTTCAACTGCAGCAGACTCAGAAGAGTCTAGCAGTAGCTCATCAGAAGAAACTGAAGAAGTTGAGGCATCTTCTACCGAAGAGGTTCAAGAATCAGAAGCAAGTTATGCTGAGGCTGCTCCAGCTATTGATAATACAACGACTGTAGCTGCGACTACACCATCTTCAACGACAGCCCAAACGGCACCTTCAGTAGCTTCAAATGGTAATACAGCAGGTGCTGTTGGTTCAGATGCTGCTGCCCAAATGGCTGCCGCAACAGGTGTTCCACAATCAACTTGGGAAGCTATCATTGCACGTGAATCTAATGGAGATCCAACGGTTGCCAATGCTTCAGGAGCATCTGGTTTATTCCAGACTATGCCAGGTTGGGGATCAACTGCAACAGTTCAAGATCAAATTGCAACAGCAATTAAAGTTTACAATACTCAAGGACTATCAGCTTGGGGATACTAATTTAATAGAAGAAAAAGCACTAATCATCCTATAAAGATGATAGTGCTTTTTTAATATCATATGGATGGTGACAGATGCTTTCTGCCCCATGTTCTTGTAAACTTTCTAGGCTACCAAATCCCCAGGTTACCCCAAGTCTGCGAACTCCTGTTTTTTGCCCACCAATCATATCGAACTTCGTATCACCAATGATAACAGCTTCATGCGCTTGAATGCCTTGTTCAGTTAGACAGGCCTTAATCACATCAGCTTTATGGAAGTGCTCGGGAGTAGACCCATAAACTTTTTTAAAGTGTGAAATAATACCAAGCTCTGTTAACATCAAGTTAGCCATAGGTTGGTGTTTACTTGTGGTAACAAATAGTGAGTAATTTAAGTCATTTAATTCTTGTAGAGCTTCTGCGATACCAGTGTAAAGAGAGACTTGGTGGACTCCTTTTTCACCATAGTAATCTCTAAAAGTTTTGATAGCATGATTAACCTCGTCGGCTTGCTCAAAATAATGACCAAAAGTGACTTCTAGAGGAGGTCCGATAAATGTTGACAACTGTTTGTCAGTTTGTAAAGGTAGTTGTAACTTTTCAAAAGCATAATTAAATGCTGCTTTAATACCAGGACTTGAATTTACTAGTGTTCCATCAAGGTCAAATAAGATAGATTTCATGTTTACTCTCCTGTAAATTTTGTCAATAATGATTGACAAATACGTCAATTAGCAAGGAACCAAACAAATAGTATTCGAATACTATCGTCTATTCGCCAAAGATTTTGGCTTGTAAGCGACGACCAGTAGGTGTAGCAGCTAAGCCACCTTCAGCAGTTTCTCGAAAGGCTGTTGGTAAGCTAGAGCCTACTTGGTACATGGCATCAACAACTTCGTCAACCGGAATCTGTGATTCAATGCCAGCCAGGGCCATGTCAGCAGCAACTAAGGCAAAACTAGATCCAAGTGCATTACGCTTAACACAAGGAACCTCAACAAGGCCAGCGACAGGGTCACAGATTAAACCTAGCATATTTTTGATGACAAAGGCTACAGCTTGACTAGCTTGGTAAGCAGATCCTCCAGCAGCTTTGACAAGAGCAGCTGCGCTCATGGCTGAAGCAGAACCGACTTCGGCTTGACAGCCACCTTCAGCACCAGAAATAGAAGCGTTATTTCCAATAACCAGCCCAAAGGCACCAGCAGTGAATAAGAACTCTAACTGCTCTTTTTCAGAGAGGTTTAATTTATCAATAGCCGTTGTTAAGACAGCAGGTAGGCATCCAGCAGAGCCTGCTGTTGGAGTGGCACAGACAAGCCCCATTTTGGCGTTTAGTTCGTTGACAGCAATTGCGTTTCGGACAGCTGTTAAAACGGTTGTATCAGACAAGGTTTTACCTGATTTCAAGTAGGCATCCATCTTGACAGCATCTCCGCCTGTCAGCCCACTAATGGATTTACTAGGAGTGAGTCCATCAGTAACAGAATTTTTCATAACTTGAAGATTTTTCTTCATGATATGAATAATTTCATCACGGCTACGTCCGCTCAATTCTGTTTCTGTGGAAATCATTAGCTCAGCAATATTGCCGTTAAAGTCTTTATCGGCCTGTTCGACTAATTCTTTAATAGAATAAAACATTCTTTTCCTTTCTAGTCAAAGAAATTGACATTGTGTAGGTGCGGAATATGCTGGATCTGTTCCACAGCTTTATGACAATCACGTGAATCAACTTCGATAATCATAATGGCTTTTTCACCAGCGCGTTCGCGGGTCACATTCATTTGAGCAATGTTGATATTGTGTTCAGAAAGAATATCTGTTACTTTTGCAATCATACCAGGAATATCTTGGTGAACGATAATGAGAGTAGGGGTATTCATTTTAAGAGAAACAGAGAAGCCATTGAGTTCAGTAACTTCAATATTTCCTCCACCAATTGACACACCTGTGATACTCATGTTTTTATCACCTTTTTCAACGGTAATCTTAGCAGTATTTGGGTGAGGGGCATTACTGTCCTTTAAAATATCCCAATAAATGCGTACCCCTTTTTGGTGAGCGATTTCTAATGAATTTTTAATATCTGGATTGTCAGTATCCATTCCTAGGATACCAGCAACGAGTGCTTTATCAGTTCCGTGTCCACGGTAAGTTTTAGCAAATGAATTATATAAATGAAATGTTACGGAATCAGGAATTTCTCCGAAAATAGAGTTAACAATTTTTCCAATACGAACAGCACCAGCAGTGTGGCTGCTTGATGGGCCAATCATAACAGGTCCGATAATATCAAAGACGGATTGGAATTTTAGATTTTTCATATCTACTCCTTCTAGAATCTATGCTTACTTATTATAACAAAGGAAAGGAATTGGGTAAACGATAATAAATCGCTTACTTTTATAGAAAATGAGAAAAAGATTTAAAAATAAGTCTAAATGCCTTACATAACTGGAAATTCATGTTATAATAGTCTTCGCGTGGATTCCTGCGCTCAAAATCGACCTTCAAATCGATTTTTGAAAAACTGGGCCCTTCAAGCCTATGTTCGAAAAAAATATCTTGATGGGAGGATTATCATGACAGATAATTCAAAAACACGTGTTGTTGTTGGTATGAGTGGAGGCGTTGATTCGTCTGTAACTGCTCTTCTTTTGAAAGAACAAGGTTACGACGTTATTGGTGTTTTCATGAAAAACTGGGATGACACAGATGAGTTCGGTGTGTGTACAGCAACCGAAGATTACAAAGACGTAGCAGCTGTTGCTGACCAAATCGGCATTCCGTATTACTCTGTTAACTTTGAAAAAGAGTACTGGGATCGTGTCTTCGAATACTTCCTTGCGGAATACCGTGCAGGACGTACGCCAAATCCAGATGTAATGTGTAATAAGGAAATCAAATTTAAAGCCTTCCTTGACTACGCTATGACACTTGGTGCTGATTATGTGGCAACTGGGCACTACGCACAAGTCTCTCGCGATGAAGATGGTACAGTTCACATGCTTCGTGGTGCAGATAATAACAAAGACCAAACTTATTTCTTGAGTCAATTGTCACAAGAACAATTGCAAAAAGTAATGTTCCCACTTGGTCACTTGGAAAAACCAGAAGTGCGTAAAATTGCTGAACGCGCGGGACTTGCAACAGCTAAGAAAAAAGATTCAACAGGAATTTGCTTTATTGGTGAAAAGAACTTTAAACAATTCCTTAGTCAATATTTGCCAGCTCAAAAAGGTCGCATGATGACTGTTGATGGCCGTGATATGGGTGAACACGCTGGCTTGATGTATTACACAATCGGTCAACGTGGCGGTCTTGGTATTGGTGGCCAACAAGGTGGCGACAATGCTCCTTGGTTTGTTGTCGGAAAAGACCTTTCAAAAAATATTCTTTACGTTGGCCAAGGTTTCTACCATGAATCATTAATGTCAACTAGCCTTGACGCTTCAAGTATTCACTTTACACGTGATATGCCTGAAGAATTTACAATGGAAGTTACTGCAAAATTCCGTTATCGCCAACCTGATTCAAAAGTTACAGTTCATGTTAAAGGTGACAAAGCAGAAGTTGTCTTTGCTGAACCACAACGTGCTATCACACCAGGTCAAGCTGTTGTATTCTACGACGGTGAAGAATGTTTAGGTGGCGGAATCATCGATATGGCTTATAAAAATGGCGTTGCTTGCCAATACATCTAATTGATAACTTTGTAAAGAAAGGTTGACAATTGTTGTCTAATTTTGGTCAATATTGCTTGAAAAATTATCAGCAATTAAATTGACTTTTTAACTCAATTTGATACAATAATCATAACAATGACGATGATGGTCAAAGCTCATGGGAATTGTAGGCCTTTTTGGTTTACATTTTCAAAGCTTTGATCATTTTTGTGTTTTAGAAATCATTTTATATTTGGAAAGGAATGCTTTAAGTAGGTTAGCTAATTTTTTGACCATTTTGTTTGATTGAAAGTTGGCTAAGTTTTACTTGATATTGTAATTAAAATCATGACACATGAATTTGCTGAAAATTATGATGTAATTGTTGTTGGTGCAGGGCATGCTGGTGTCGAAGCTAGTTTGGCTGCAGCTCGTATGGGTTGTAAAACAATGCTCGCTACAATCAACTTGGAAATGTTATCCTTTATGCCATGTAACCCTGCAATCGGAGGTTCTGCTAAAGGGATTGTCGTTCGTGAAATCGATGCCCTTGGTGGCGAAATGGGTAAAAACATTGACAAGACTTACATCCAAATGAAAATGCTTAATACTGGTAAAGGTCCAGCTGTGCGTGCTCTTCGTGCTCAAGCTGATAAGGCCCTTTATTCACGTACAATGAAGCATACTGTTGAACAACAAGAAAACTTGACTCTGCGTCAATCAATGATTGAAGAAGTTTTAGTTGAAGATGGAAAAGTTGTTGGTGTTCGTACAGCTACTAACCAGAAATTTTCAGCCAAAGCAGTTGTTATCACTACAGGTACAGCTCTTCGTGGAGAAATCATTTTAGGAGAACTCAAATATTCATCTGGTCCTAATAACAGCTTGGCTTCTATCGGACTTGCTGACAACTTGAAAGAACTTGGTCTTGAAATTGGTCGTTTCAAAACAGGAACACCACCACGCGTTAAAGCAAGTTCTATCAATTATGACGAAACAGAAATTCAACCAGGTGACGAAAAACCAAATCATTTCTCATTCATGTCAAATGATGAAGATTATCTCAAAGATCAAATTCCTTGCTGGTTGACATATACTAACCAAACAAGTCACGATATTATCAATAAAAACCTTTATCGTGCCCCAATGTTCTCAGGTATTGTTAAAGGTGTAGGTCCTCGTTATTGCCCATCTATCGAAGATAAAATTGTTCGATTTGCGGACAAAGAACGTCACCAACTTTTCCTAGAACCAGAAGGACGTGAAACTGAAGAAGTTTACATTCAAGGATTGTCAACAAGTCTTCCTGAGGATGTTCAAAAAGAATTGATTCATTCTATTAAAGGGCTTGAAAATGCCGAAATGATGCGTACAGGATATGCGATTGAGTACGATATCGTTTTGCCACACCAATTACGTGCAACACTTGAAACTAAGAAAATTTCTGGACTCTTTACCGCAGGTCAAACCAATGGTACTTCAGGTTATGAAGAAGCTGCAGGACAAGGGATTGTTGCTGGTATCAATGCCGCTCTTAAAGTTCAAGGTAAACCAGAAATGATTCTAAAACGTAGTGATGCTTACATTGGTGTTATGATTGATGATTTGGTAACAAAAGGAACTTTGGAACCTTATCGTTTGTTGACAAGTCGTGCAGAATATCGTTTGATTTTGCGTCATGATAATGCTGATATGCGTTTGACTGAAATTGGTCACCGTGTTGGTTTGGTCGATGAAGAACGTTATGAACGTTACTTGAACCGTAAACGTCAATTTGACAATGAGTTGACAAGGTTGTCAAGTCTTAAAATCAAGCCTATCAAGGAAACTAATGCACGTATTGAAGCGCTTGGTTTCAAACCATTGACAGATGCCTTGACAGCTAAAGAATTCATGCGTCGTCCAGAAATCAATTATGAAATTGCAACAAGTTTTGTCGGTCCTGCGGAAGAAAAACTAGATAGCAAAGTAATTGAACTTTTGGAAACTGAAATCAAATACGAAGGATACATCAACAAAGCGCTTGATCAAGTGGCTAAGATGAAACGCATGGAAGAAAAACGTATCCCTGCTAATATTGATTGGGATGATATCGATTCTATTGCGACAGAAGCTCGTCAAAAATTCAAGAAAATTAATCCTGAAACTATCGGACAAGCAAGCCGTATTTCAGGGGTTAACCCAGCTGATATTTCTATCTTGATGGTTTACTTGGAAGGTAAACAAAAACACCATCGCAATCAAGAAGATTAAGCATCATTAAAACAAGAAAGCAGCCCTTATTGACTGGGGTTGCTTTTCTGCTTTCCTACTATAAATTAAGCCTATTTTATGGTATAATTGTAAGCTAAGAGGTTAACCAATGAAAAGATTTCGATTTGCAACTATCCACTTAGTCATGATTGGCCTTATTTTATTTGGCATCTTGGCTATCTGTGTCAGACTTTTTCAGACGGAGTCAGCTATCTTAGCTGCAATCTTTTTGGCGCTTTCTTTACTTGTAGCTTTGCTTTACTACCAAAAAGAAAATTACGAGTTATCGGAACTTGAACAAATTGAATTATTAAACAACCAAACAGAAGTCGGTTTAAAACATCTTCTAGAACAAATGCCAGTTGGTGTTGTTCAGTTTGATCAAGAAACAAATGAGGTAGAATGGTTTAATCCATATGCAGAGCTCATTTTCACTAGTGAAGAAGGAGAGTTTGAGGATGACGTCATTCGTAGAATTATTGGGGCTAAGCGAGAAGGGGACGCCACTCAGACATTTGAGTTAAATGGCAATAAGTACTCATCTTACATCGATTCTTCAACAGGGATTTTCTATTTCTTTGATACATCTATGGGAAATCGTCAGTTGGGGGATGCAGCCTTTTTGCGTCCAGTTATTGGGATTATTTCCATCGACAATTATGATGATGTGACAGATGATTTGTCAGATGCTGATATTTCACAAATCAATAGCTTCATCGCCAACTTTATTTCGAATTTTACAAAGTCAAAAAATATTTTTTATCGTCGTGTCAACATGGACCGTTTCTACTTTTTCACAGATTATGCTGTGTTGAGTAGTTTGATTGACGATAAATTTGATGTTTTGGAAGCTTTTCGAAAACAAGCTAAAGAAGAACATAATTTGCCATTAACGCTTAGTATGGGCGTTTCTTATGGTGATGACAATCATCAACAAATTGGACAAGTAGCTTTGCAGAATTTGAATACGGCACTTGTTCGTGGTGGTGATCAGGTTGTTATTTGTGAAAACGACGAGCATAAGAAACCATTGTATTTTGGTGGTGGCTCAGTATCTACCGTCAAGCGTACACGTACGCGTACGCGTGCCATGATGACAGCTATCTCAGACCATATCAAAGGTGTTGACCGAGTTTTTGTTGTAGGTCATCGCAACATAGATATGGATGCTCTTGGTTCAGCTGTAGGGATGCAATTTTTCGCAAGTAATATCAACAAAGAATCTTATGTTGTATACAATCCAGATGAGATGAGTCCTGATATTACGCGTGCTGTTAAAAGATTGCAAGAAGATGCTAAGACACGACTTATTACTATTAAGCAGGCGATGTCAATGATGACAGAACGCTCATTGTTAATTATGGTCGATCATTCTAAGATTGATTTGACCTTATCGCAAAAGCTTTACAATAAGTTTACAGATGTGATTGTTGTAGACCATCATCGTCGTGATGAAAACTTCCCAGAAAATGCTGTTCTCACTTTCATTGAAAGTGGAGCAAGTAGTGCTAGTGAGTTAGTTACAGAATTGATTCAATTCCAGAATGCTAAGAAGCGTTTGAGTAAAATTCAAGCGAGTGTCTTGATGGCAGGTATTATGCTTGATACGAAGAATTTTTCAGCTAGCGTTACAAGTCGAACATTTGATGTTGCAAGTTATCTTCGAGCTCACGGAAGTGATAGTATTGAAATTCAAAATATTTCTCAAACGGATTTTGAGGAATATCGATTGGTTAATGAATTAATCCTTAGAGGCCGAAAAATTTACGATAACATTATCATTGCTAGCGGGCGTGATGGTGTCAATTATAGTAAAGTGGTTGCTAGTAAGGCGGCTGATACCATGCTATCTTTAGCTGGTATTGAGGCGACATTTGTTTTGGTGCAAGTTGCTCCAAATAAAGTTGCTATTTCAGCGCGTAGCCGTAGTAAGATTAATGTTCAGCGCATGATGGAAGAACTCGGTGGTGGCGGTCACTTTACCCTAGCTGCATGTCAGTTGGAAAATATGTCAGTGAGCCAAGCAGAGAGTGCTTTACTTGATGTGATTGAAAATGATTTAAGAGAAAATATGGAGGCAGAATAATGAAAGTAATTTTTCTAGCAGATGTTAAAGGAAAAGGTAAAAAAGGCGAAATTAAAGAAGTTCCAACTGGATACGCTCAAAACTTTTTGATTAAGAAAAATCTTGCTAAAGAAGCTACTAATCAAGCCATTGGTGAATTGAAAGGAAAACAAAAGTCAGAAGAAAAAGCGCAAGCTGAAGTTTTGGCCGAAGCAAAAGCTCTTAAAGCAGAACTTGAAAAAGAAGAAACTGTTGTTAAATTCACTGAAAAAGTTGGTCCAGATGGACGTACTTTTGGTTCAATTACAGCTAAGAAAATTGCAGAAGAATTGTCAAAACAATTCGGTCTAAAAATTAACAAACGTTCTATTACTTTAGATCACCCAATTCGTGCAATTGGTTCTGTCGAAGTACCTGTGAAATTACATAAAGAAGTAACCGCTGAAATCAAATTAAACATTAAAGAAGCATAATTCGTATTCGAGCTTATTAGGGGAGGTGAAAAGTTTGGCAGAAGAGCCAGAATTGAGAGTTCAGCCACAGGATTTATTAGCAGAGCAATCTGTATTAGGTTCTATTTTTATCTCGCCAGATAAACTCATCACTGTTCGTGAATTTGTTAGCCCAGATGATTTTTATAAATACTCACACCGAGTGATTTTTAAAGCTATGATTACCTTAAGTGATCGTAATGAGGCTATTGATGCTACAACAGTGAGAACCATTCTTGATGATCAAGGAGATTTGCAAAATATTGGTGGCTTGTCTTATATTGTTGAGTTGGTCAACAGTGTTCCAACAAGTGCCAATGCGGAGTATTACGCTAAGATTGTTGCTGAAAAAGCAATGCTGCGTAATATCATCTCTAGATTGACAGAAACTGTAAATCTAGCTTATGAAGGAGCTACGGATTCAGAGGATGTGATTGCTGGTGCTGAAAAAGCTCTTGTTGAGATTAACGAGCACAGTAATCGTAGTGGTTTTCGCAAGATTTCAGATGTCTTGAAAGTAAACTACGAAAACTTAGAAATCCGTTCACGCCAAACGAGTGATGTTACGGGATTACCGACAGGATTCCGTGATTTAGATAAGATTACGACAGGTTTGCACCCTGATCAATTGGTTATTTTGGCAGCACGTCCAGCCGTCGGGAAGACTGCCTTTGCACTAAATATCGCACAGAACGTCGGAACTAAGCAAAATCGACCAGTAGCTATCTTCTCCCTAGAAATGGGTGCTGAAAGTTTGGTTGACCGTATGTTGGCTGCTGAAGGAATGGTTGATTCTCATCACCTTAGAACAGGTCAGTTAACCGATCAAGAGTGGAATAACATTACGATTGCTCAAGGTGCCTTAGCTGAAGCACCAATTTACATCGATGATACGCCTGGTATCAAGATTACTGAAATTCGTGCACGTGCCCGCAAGTTGTCACAAGAGGTCGAAGGTGGCCTTGGTTTGATTGTGATTGACTATCTTCAGTTGATTACAGGGACACGTCCTGAGAACCGTCAACAAGAGGTCTCTGATATTTCACGTCAATTGAAGATTTTGGCTAAGGAATTGAAGGTTCCTGTTATTGCCTTGAGTCAGTTGTCTCGTGGTGTTGAACAACGTCAAGATAAACGACCAGTTTTGTCAGATATTCGTGAATCTGGATCTATCGAGCAGGATGCGGATATTGTAGCTTTCTTATACCGTGATGATTATTATCGTCGTGAAGGCGAAGAAAGCGATGATGCTGTTGAGGATAATACGATTGAAGTTATCTTGGAGAAAAACCGTTCAGGTGCGCGTGGAACGGTGAAATTAATCTTCCAAAAGGAATATAATAAATTTTCTAGTATTGCGCAATTTGAAGAGCGTTAAGCAAAAAACTTTTATAAGGAGCAAACGATAAGATGAGTGATGCATTTGCAGATGTAGCAAAAATGAAAAAAATCAAAGAAGATATTAAAGCCCACGAAGGTCAATTGGTTGAATTGACACTCGAAAATGGTCGTAAACGTGAAAAAAATAAAATTGGTCGTTTGACTGAAGTTTACCCATCATTGTTTATCGTTGAATACAATGAAAACTCTGATGTTCCAGGTGCGATTAATAATTCATATGTTGAATCATACACTTATTCAGACATTTTAACTGAAAAAACATTGATTCGTTATTTTGATTAACTTTATCTAAGAATTAACATACAAAAGGCTTTACAGAGCCTTTTTTTTATGTTAAACTAAATTCCGTGTGAAATAATAGCGGGAGAGTATGAAGCTCGTCAACAGTTGGCTCTTCTACAGCTTTTCTTCCTATAGAAAAGCTTCTAGAAGTCGGAAAAGTAATCTTGGCTGTTTAGATGAAAGTCACCTGCACGAATCAGGATTCTCTAAATTGTTATTTCCTACAAAATTTTTATTTTATAGGAGGACATTTTAAATGTCACGTTATACAGGTCCATCATGGAAACAATCTCGTCGCCTTGGCTTGTCTCTTACAGGTACAGGTAAAGAATTAGCACGTCGTAACTACGTGCCAGGTCAACACGGTCCTAACAACCGTAGCAAACTTTCTGAATACGGTTTGCAATTGGCTGAAAAACAAAAACTTCGTTTCACTTACGGTGTAGGTGAAAAACAATTCCGTAACTTGTTCGTACAAGCTACTAAAGTTAAAGGTGGAACTCTTGGTTTCAACTTTATGGTTCTTTTGGAACGTCGTCTTGACAACGTTGTTTACCGTCTAGGTCTTGCAACTACTCGTCGTCAAGCTCGTCAATTCGTTAACCACGGTCACATCCTTGTTGACGGTAAACGTGTTGATATCCCTTCATACCGCGTAACTCCAGGTCAAGTTATCTCAGTTCGCGAAAAATCAGCTAAAGTACCTGCTATCCTTGAAGCTGTTGAAGCTACTCTTGGACGTCCAGCATTTGTATCATTCGACGCTGAAAAACTTGAAGGTTCATTGACTCGTCTTCCAGAACGCGACGAAATCAACCCAGAAATCAACGAAGCTCTTATCGTTGAGTACTACAACAAAATGCTTTAATTCACTGTTTATTGAAGTATTTAAAACCACGGTTTTTCCGTGGTTTTTTTGTTTTTTATTGAATATAAAAAAGCCACCGTTTGTACTGACCCCAAAAAGTTGGACAATTAATTATTGAAAGGATTTAGTCCTGTATTGTACAGGGCTAAGTCCTTTTAGTTTGACTTTAATCCGTTTATTATTGTAATAATCGATGTAATGAATAATGGCTCGTTTGAGTTCATCTAGTGACTTAAAGGTTTTCTCAAAGCCATAAAACATTTCTGATTTTAAAATCCCAAAGAAAGATTCCATCATACCGTTATCTGGGCTGTTTCCTTTACGGGACATGGATGGACGAATTCCTTTTTGATTGAGAAATTCATGATAAAACTGATGTTGGTATTGCCAGCCTTGGTCACTGTGAAGAATCGTATTGTCATAATGTTCATCTGGAAAAGCTTGCGTTAACATAGTCTTGATTTGTTCTAAATTCGGTGAAGTTGATAGGTGATAAGCGATAATCTCGCTATTATAGCCATCTAAAACAGGGGATAAGTACAACTTTTGAGAGCTAGCTGGAATGGCAAATTCTGTGACATCTGTGTAACATTTTTCGTAAGGTTTTGAAGCTTCAAAGTGACGTTGGATGAGATTATCAGCTTTCTTACCAACTTCACCCTTGTAAGAGGAATATTTACGTTTACGACGAATACGTGCAGTCAAATTCATACGTTTCATTAAGCGTTGTACTTTTTTGTGGTTGACCAAAAAGCCTTGGTTTCTTAGTTCCAAAGTGATGCGGCGATAGCCATAGTTGCCTTTGTGCTCGTCATAAATCATCTTGATTTTAGCTTTAAGAACCTTGTTTTTGTCAAGCTTATTTAGCTGTTTCAAGTGGTAATAGTAAGTTGAACGAGCCAAACCCGAAAATTCTAAAAGGATATCTAGTCTGAATCCTCCTCTAACCATTTCTCTAATTGTCGCTGTTGTTCGCGCATTTTGGCTTCGTCCCTCAAGCGAGCTGCTCTCAACTTTTTTAGGAAAACCAGCTGAGTACG
The DNA here is from genome assembly GCF_011387195.1 of Streptococcus ruminicola. Taxonomy (NCBI): domain Bacteria; kingdom Bacillati; phylum Bacillota; class Bacilli; order Lactobacillales; family Streptococcaceae; genus Streptococcus; species Streptococcus ruminicola. Next base: position 832,160 of record NZ_CP046919.1, on the reverse strand, counting down.
TAACCGCTCATTTTCCTCTCTAAGTCGTTCTAGCTCAGTCATTTCTTCCCAGGTTTTCTTTGGTTTACGCCCCATTTTGCTTGGTCTCCCTCTTGTTTTCTCAACAATAGTATACCCATTTTTCTTGTATTGTGCTAGCCAATTGGAAAGTGTTCCTATGTTAGGAAGAGCATATTCAAGAGAGACAGACAATTGAGTACGACCTTCAAGAAGGACTTGATTGATAATTTCTTGCTTTAGTTCAGGAGAATAATACCTATTTTTACTTTTTTTAACAATCTCTACGCCATATCGGTCCATAAGCTTAACCATGTAACGTAGATTTCTAGGATTAACATCATAGGTTTGACCCAGCTGAGGCCAAGACAAACCTTGTTTTCTGAGTTTATAGATTTCTAGTTTATCTTCATAAGTTAATTTCATACAAAAAGCACCCCAATCGTTAGATTTTTTGTCTAACTTTTGGGGTGCAGGTCACGTTATGGTGGTTTTTGTTAAAGCGGCAAAAGTTTTAGAATGAGATTAGTCATTTGGCGTGGTGATTCTTTTTTACCTTTAGCAATCCAAGATTGGCAAAGGCCGAAAAAGGCATAGGCGAAGTAAATACTGCTGTACTCTCTCTCGACAGGGCTTAATTCGTCACGGCCAAAACGGTCTTGTAAATCAGTATTAATGAAAATACGTACTTTATTAATGATAAAAGCTTGGAATTCACGAGTTCCGTTAGCTGAAATCAAGGCAGATAAGAGCTGCTCACGTTTTAGAAATTCAAAAATTTCCAAAAAGGCTTGTGCTTTATTGCCTTCGTGTTTTTCAAAAATGTATTCAACCTGATTAAAGAGCGTTTGTTGACAAGAATCAATTAACTCAAACTTATCCTTGTAATGAGTGTAGAAGCTAGAGCGGCTAATACCAGCTTCTTTGGCCAACTTAATCGTTGTAATATCATCAAAACTTTCTGTTTTTAAGAGGCTAACCATAGCTTCTTGAATAGCCCTCTTAGTGTTTGCTTTGCGGTTGTCATGTGCCATAAACAATTTCTTTTGAACACTTTTAGACAGAGTGTCCAAAATCTCCTTCTTTTGTCTTGAAATTATTTCATATCCTTGTATAATATATTTTATCATAATTTTTGAACAGTGTGTCTAAATTAGGAGAAAATATGTTAGAAGAATTAAAAGCACTTATTAAAAGTCCCAAACTTTGGGTAACAATGATTGGGGTTGCGCTTGTGCCAGCTCTTTATAACTTGTCATTTATAGGCTCTATGTGGGACCCTTACGGTAGTTTAGATAACTTACCAGTGGCAGTTGTAAATGAAGACAAGACAGCAACGCTTAATGACAAGAAATTAACAATCGGTGACGACATGGTAGACAGCATGTCTAAAAATAAAGCTCTCGATTATCATTTTGTTAGTCAGAAAAAAGCTGATAAAGGCTTAAAAGATGGTGACTACTATATGGTTATCACTTTGCCAGAAGATTTGTCAGAGAAAGCTTCAAGCTTGCTAACAGATAAACCGAAGAAACTAAACATTAAATATCAGACAACAGCTGGTCGTAGTGTGGTTGCTTCAAAAATGAGTGAATCAGCAATGACTAAGCTTAAGGATACTGTCTCAGAAAATATCACGAAGACTTATACGAAAGCAGTCTTCAAAAGTATGACTAGTCTTCAAGATGGTTTGAAAAAGGCTAGTGATGGTGGAACACAACTGGTTGATGGAAGTCAAAAGCTTGAATCAGGTAGCCAAACCATTACAGATAACCTTAATAAAGCCGCATCAGGAAGCCAACAACTTGCTGATGGCTCAACAACACTTGCCAATGGTCTTGGTGAATATACAGCTGGTGTTGGAAAACTAGCACCTGGTCTTGACAAACTCTCTGGAGGTGTTTCAGCATATACTAATGGTGTAGGACAATTATCAGCAGGGTTACCAGAGTTATTGGCTGGTGCTAATAAATTATCAGCAGGTGTGTCAGAGTATACCACTGTTGAAGGTCAAGTCGCCAATGGAATGCCTCGATTGACGCAAGGTTTTAATGCATATGCAGGCGGTGTTAATCAGGCCTCGGTTGGTATGAATGCTTTATCAGGAGGTTTGATGACCTATACCAATGGTGTTTCAAAAATCTCAGCAGGTCAATCTGCCTTTGAAACAGCAGTAACTTCATATACTAACGGCGTAAGTCAGCTTTCAGCAGGTTTGACTCAATTAAATGCTAAATCTAAAGATTTAACTGATGGTATTAATCAATTACAAACAGAAAGTAGCAATAATCTAGATCAATTGATTGCAGGTGCGACTAGCCTAAATAACGGCTTACAAGCCATTCAAAATGAACTAAATAATACAAGCTTGCCAGACACTTCACGATTACAAGAAAATCTTAATAATCTAAATCAACTTGGACAAAATTTGTCTGCGATGAGTTCAGCGATTTCATCTATTAACAGTTCAGACTTGGCAGCAGTACAGTCAACGTCTGCTTACCAAGGTCTTAGCCCAGAACAACAAGCTGAAATTGATGCTGCTATCACTAATAGTGCTGGTGCAACAACTGCAAATAATTTAACAAGTCAAATTTCAGGTATTCAAACACAGCTTGCCTCACTTCAAGATTTATCAGCACAATTAACGAATTTATCATCTCTTCTTGATAAAGTAGCTGCCTTAAAAGCGAATGCTTCAACTGCTAGTGCAGGAAGTCAACAATTAGTAAATGGTTTGACACAATTTAAAGCCGGTTTGACATCAGATCAAGGTATTCCAGCTTTGGTTTCAGGTATTTCTAGCTATACAGCAGCTGTTGAACAATTAACTGCAGGAGCTAACCAAATAACTGGTAATAATGAAGCGTTACTATCTGTAGCTTCTCAATTGAGCTCAGGTAGCGATGCACTTGTTTCTAATAATGCTCAATTAATTGCTGGTGCTGGTGTTTTACAATCTGGATTAGGACAATTAGTTACTAAGAGTCCTGAATTAAGTAATGGTCTTGCTCAAGCTCAATTTGCAACTTCAGCTTTAGCTGCGAAAAATGAAGAATTAGTGAGCGGTGGTAAGGCAGTAGCTGGCGGTGTTAAAAAAGCAACAGATGGCGCTAATCAACTCGATTCTAAAAGTGATGAGTTAAGAAGCGGTGCAAGTGAAGCAGCATCAGGTGCTAACAAGTTAGCTTCAAACAATGATAAGCTAAATAGTGGTGCTAAGCAATTACAATCAGGGGCACAAGAATTAGCTTCTGGTTCAAGCAAATTGGCTGCTGGTAGTGGCACATTGACAAATGGGTTGACAACATTGACAAATGGGTTGACAACATTGACAACGTCACTTTCTGATGCAAGTCACCAATTATCACTTGTCTCTGTGGATGGTAAGAATGCAAAACTTGTTTCTGAACCTGTTTCTACAACAGCTAAGGATAAAGATAGCGTGAAAACAAATGGTATTGGTATGGCGCCTTACATGATTGCTGTGTCACTTATGGTTGTTGCTCTTTCAACAAACGTAATCTTCGCTGATTCATTATCTGGTCGTCCTGTTAAGAATCGCTTTGAATGGGCAAAACAAAAATTATTCATCAATGGTTTGATTTCAACAGCAGGTTCAATCATTCTTTATGTAGCTATCCAATTTCTTGGAGTTGAAGCTAACTATGGTTGGCAAACACTTCTCTTCATCATCTTGAGTGGATGGACATTGATGGCACTTGTTACAGCCTTGGTCGGTTGGGATAACCGCTATGGTTCATTTGCTTCATTGCTTATGTTGCTCTTACAAGTAGGGTCTGCAGGTGGATCATATCCAATTGAACTTAGTCCGAAATTCTTCCAAGTTGTACATCCATATATGCCAATGTCTTACATTGTTTTAGGTTTACGTCAAACCATTTCAATGACATGCTCAAACGGCAAAGAAGTAGCTGTTCTAACTGGTTTCCTTCTTGCCTTCATGGTCTTAGGTCTTGTCATTTATAGAAAACAAGATGCAGAGTGATAGGTTTCCTATCCTCTGTTTTTTTGTAGGCAAATCATTTGAAGAATGTCTTAAGCTTTTGTATACTTAACAAAAGTCGATTAATTTAGAAACGTTTACGATGAGTTTACAGGTGTGTAAAATCTGTAGATTATGAGAAAGAGGAGAAAATATGTCAATTATTACACTGATTTTAGCTGCTTTAGTAGCTTTGGAACATTTTTATATTATGTATTTAGAGACATTTGCGACACAGTCTAAAGCAACAGCGCGTGTCTTTAACATGTCAGAAGAAGAGCTGCAACGTGAATCTGTAACCAATCTATTTAAAAACCAAGGAATTTATAATGGTTTGATTGCTGTCTTTTTGCTTTACGGTATCTTTACAGGAAATGCAACTGTTGTGGTCATTTTCCTTTTGAATGTTGTTCTGGCAGCTCTTTATGGTAGTGTGACTGCTGATCGAAAAATTATTATTAAACAAGGTGGTTTAGCTATTTTAGCCTTATTAACATTTTTATTTTAAGATATAAAAAAGGTGCCGACACGGCACCTTTTTAGTTTAATTAATAGTAATGTCACCGGTATTACCGTCAACTTTTAGGATGTTTTTGGTTGAAGGAATTAGGGAACTTGAGATATCACTGTCTCCCATACTATGGCTTGATTGTACAGTAAGGTTTTTATCAGCTAAAGTGATGTCGATGTCGCCGGTTGAATTAGATAAGTTATTTATACCTTCAAATGAAATAGCATTGGCTGAAAAATCTCCGATTGAAAGGTTAATACTTGAGTCGGTTAATTTACCATTTTCAATATCAATATCACCCGTGTTGGTTGTTAGAGAGAAGTTGGTAAAATCAGAATCTTGGAAGTAAGCGTCCCCGACAGAGAGTGTACTTTTTCCTGATTTAAAGGCACAATTGGTAAAATCCAAATCTCCAGCATTGAGTTCGATATTAGCGTAATCAGCATGGATATTTTTTACTTGGAGGTCACCAACTTTTAGGTTAGTTTTGATGGACTGAATGTCTGTATTTTCAGGAACAGAGATAATAATGGTATGTTTATTGGTTACTGTCCCAGTTTTCGCTAGGTTAATAAGGTCAGCTAAACTGATAAGGTTAATGGAAGATCTGTGGTTACCATTCCAGCTGCCTGTTTGTTTAACAGCTAATGTCCCATCTTTAGTGACTTGGTAAGAAACAGGAAGTTTTTTACTGTCAGAGTAGGAGATAAAAGGCTTGTCAATGTTTTCTTTTGCGATTGTGACATCAAAAGCTGTTGCATTGATATCAATTTTATCAAATGTTTCAAGGGTTGCTTTGTGGTGTTTGATTTTAGCTTTCACTTCGTATTTTTGGTTGAGTTTTGTTAAACCTCCAGTTGCTAAGCCGACGCCAGCTAGCCCGGCTCCTGCTAAACTAGCTCCAATCCCGATACCTAAAACAATTTTTGTCCACTTTTTCATGATTTTCTCCTTTTACTTGCCGCTTTTTGAATTAATTTGCTGATACTTTTTACTGCGAATTTCCCAACAGCACCAGCAGCTAAAAGAGCTAGTAGTGCTAATCCGAGTGATAGAAGTCCCAAGCCAACTCCCAAGGCTGTTGTTGATGGGGCGATACTGAGGTAAGACCAACTGTCAACCAACATGTAAACGCCAGATGTTAAAAGGGCAACTCCTAGAGCTAGTACCATAGCTATAATGGCAATCCCAATCGCCAAAATGGTAATAATAACCATAAGTAGTGCCAAAATGAGTGGTAGGGCAACTGGGCTAGCTAGAATAGCTAAGATAGCAATCCAGATAATGACAGCTCTGTTTTTAGGGGATTTTTCATCCTCAACGATTTTTTCATCGAGTAATCGACTGATAATATCATGAGCTGCATCTTTTGGTGCTCCAAGTTCAGCAATAACTTCTTCTTCGTTTTCAGGACCAGCTTCATCGAAATATTCTCTGAAATAGTCCATTGCTTCCAGATAATCCTCTTTTGGCAATTTTTTGAGGTATTTATCTAATTTTGCCAAATACTCACTTTTCGTCATCCTCTAATCTCCCTTCGACAATGTCATCGATTTTAGTGGTGTACAATTGCCACTCACCCTTTAGAAAGGTGAGCTGCTGTTTACCGCTTTCTGTAGTGGTGTAATATTTACGTTTGCGACCTTGGTATTCTTGTTGGTAGGTGTTTAAATAACCTGCTTTTTCGAGTTTCTTTAAGATGGGATAAAGTGTTGATTCTTTGATGTTAGCTACCTTTTTGATAGTGTGACTAATAGCGTAACCGTAAGAATCTTCTTTATCAACAATCGCTAGGATAAGAAATTCAATAACCGTCGCAGAAGTTGGAAAATACATAGCAAATTCCTTTCTGACAATATATAAAATTTTTATATATAATTATTTTATATATAAACTATAAATTAGCTTAATCGAAAAGTCAAGCATAATGTATAAAAATTTTATATATTATAAAAATATAGAGTGTAAAGATAAAAAAACTACTGTAAACTTAGGTTTACAGTAGCTGTTGAAATCAAATTTTGGAAAAGGTGGATTCTGTTAATGATATTTTTAACAGTCTCCCAGTCCACCTTGCCAGAACAAATTAGTTAAGTCCGAATGAAGCAGAGTCTTGTGCGTCACGTTCTGCAACAGTTTCAGCATAGTTGTTTAATTGTTGATTGATACTTGCAAGCAACTCTTTAAATTTTTGAACTTGAGTGTAAAGTTGGTTGTATTGTTCAAGGTAAGCGTTGAAAGCTTGACCTTTCCATTCTTCAGCAATTTGACTGTTCATGCTGTTTACAGATTGGATAGCTTGCTCAATTTGTTCTTTTGAACGAGTGTAAACTTGAGCTTGCTCCTTAAGTTGTTCTGGTGTTACGCTAATAGCGGCCATAAAAATCTCCTTTAAAATTTATTTTTTTCTAAATTATACGCTTTTATTTTTTTTTGTAAAGTATAAACCGCAAAAAATAAATTTTATTTCATCGGGTGAATAAATAAATTGGTCCTATGATATCGTTTTATATGGCAAAATATTTGAGTGAAAAGGCTTATTTTGCTATTGGTAGATAGCTTAAAAAGTGGTATAATTATGAGACACACATGAAAGGGAATTTTAATATAGACATTTAGGAAAATGAAAAAAGGGATAATGGGGATTTATATTTTGTGTTTATTATTAAGCACACACATCGTTTTTGCAGAAAACGGCAATCTAAATTTAAATACGGACTCTATTTCTAACACGAAACAGAAGTCAGCAGGTAATAGCATTGAGGAGCTTTATGCGCCGAATCTTTTCTTAAATCGCACACAAGAAGTTGTTGATAAGGAACATCAAAAAGAAAAGAAGATGCTAACAACTGCAAATCATTCTGTTTTTAAGAAGGATAATAAAAAGACAATTTATTATCGCTTAGATACTGAGAAGGTGACGTCAAAGCAATTTGTTAATTATCATGTTGATGAGAGTTATAAAGTTGCTAAAGAGAACCAATCTCAGAAGAAATCGTATTTGAATTCGATTGCTGTTTTTTGCTTTTTTATTTTGATGACAGGATTGGGAATTTATTTGGGAAGGAAACGTCATGGCATTCGACAACATTGATATTACAATTGCTTATCAAGATAAGCAAATTGATTTACGAATTTCGCGAGGTTTGTCTCTTATTAGGCTAGAAGAGTTATTAAGAGAATTACATATTTTGTCTCGGCTGGGTTTTGTTGAAAAGGAAGATCAAGCTTGGGAACTTTGCTTGAAAAATAAGGCGATAACTTTAAATCGCTACGAGATGTTAGTTAATTTTCCGTTAGGAAATGGGGATATTTTGGAGATTAAAACTTATGATATTTGAGGATAACCATTTAAAACTTGTAGAAAATGACAATCAGTTATTAGTGACTGTGCAGCCAAGTGATTATGATCGAAAGAGTCAAGAATTTATTAAAGAATACGTTAAGGCGCAAGTATCATTGACTGAAAATGGGGAGTTGGTCTTAGCATATGAGTTGCCAGCTTTTTCAGAGAGTTTAGCAACTTGCATTGCTAAGGCAACGACAGATTTGGAGCGTTATTCTTTAGCTCAAAAAGTGGCGACACTGACTGTCAAACCAAATGACTTTAATGTTGTTTACCTTCATCCGCAAAATATTTATGTTTCAGGTAATGATGTTCGTTTGATTCACTATGGGGTCAGTCATATTTTAGCGCCTCAAGTGTTTAATCAAGAACGATACTTAAAGGTTTATAAAGCTTTAGTGGCTTCTATTTTGTTGCCCAAGGTCGATTTTGAATTAGCGGTTGAAGGACTCGATGCGGTTCGTGAGTCAATTGCTGAAAAAATCAATGCCTTTCATTCGATTGCTGAAATTAATCAATTTATCAGTGAAGAATGTCATCGTTTAGAGCAAAAAAATAAAGAAAGTAAGGTCCAAGTTAATAAAAAACAATGGCGTGCGTTAGTTGTCGGAGCAATTGTTCTAGCAGTAACAACATTGACTTTAGGATTCTTTACTTATAAGTCATATTCGAGAGATTTACCGCTGAAAAATGCTGTGATTGATGCGCAAGCTGCTTTTATGTCAACTGATTATGACAAGGCTATTGATATCTTAGAACCTTACGGTATTAATCGTCTGCCGAAATCGGCCAAGTATGTTTTGGCAACTAGTTTTGTAAAATTAGATAATCTTAATTCTGAGCAAATGGAAGCTGTTTTAAATACGATTACTCAGTCTTCAGATGAAACTATTTTGAATTACTGGATTTATTTAGGACGTGGTGACTTGGAAAAAGCACTTGATGTGGCTCAAAATATCGGCGACACTCAGTTGATTTTACACGCTTATACGAATTTATATGAAAAAGTGAAAGCTGATACGAAAATGAGTGGTTCTGATAAGCAAAAGAAACTCAACGAATACGAGAAAGAAATTAGTAAGCTTTCTAAAGAACTTGGAGAAACATCAGGTTCACAATCTAATGGGGATTAATGATTTATGAATCAAAATGATAATGTAACTTATTACCACCACCTTGGTGACTATTTGGGAGATGACAATCAATCACAAGCTTTTTTGTTAAGTTTGTCTGATAAATTATTGTACATGCGTTTTTCGGAAACAACTCCTTTGGATTTTGATGGTAGTCGCTATAGTTTAGGTGATGGTGAGATTTTTAGAAATGGTCAAAAGATAGCTAATCAGAAAGTTCTTGGAGACACAGAAGATTATTATTTTTTGAAACCTGAAACAGATATTTTTACGCTTTACTTGTATCCGCCACATGAAAACTTTGTCTTGTCGTCATCTGATACGGCAGATATTCATTTGGATAGCGAGACCGTTGTCTTATTTTCTAAAGAAAAGGTTTATATTGAGTCTTTAGGAACTTCGTTAGTTTATCTTAATGGCAAGCGTGTCCGTGATAATATTTCACAATCATTTAATGTGGGTGATTCTGTTTATATTGAGGACTATTTGATTGAATGTCGTCATCACCAATGGAAGATAACACGTTTTTGGAACAAGCCAGAACTGACACAAATGGAAAAATTCTTGTTTCAAGCACCGATGAGTGAATTTCCAAGTGATTTTCCAGATTATCACAGAAGCCCTCGTATTGTACCAACCATTTATAGTGATGCGATTGTCATTGACAGTCCTATGGAAGCCAGTTCAATGGGACGTAATTCTCTACTTCGCGCGATTGTTCCGCCACTTGGGATGTTTGGGATTACTGCTTTGACAAGTCTTGTCAGTCGTAGAAATCCTTGGATGATGCTTGGTATGGGCGGCTTTAGTTTGCTCACTGCTGGGATGACGTTGACACAATATTTCCAAGACAAGAAATATTATAAAAAGCAAGAACTAATTCGTGTTGAAGATTATGACCGCTATCTCTTAAAACAAATCTCAACATTAAGTCATTATCACAATGAAGAAAAAGAAATTTTAGACTATAACCAACCAGATATGGACACTTTAGCTAAGATGGTTTTTGATTATGATTCTCGTATTTACGAACGAATGAATTATAATGCTGACTTTTTACAAGTGTCTTTAGGGACTGGTGATATTGATACGAAGTTGAAACTTCAAACCTCTTTTAAGGAGCAAAGTAAGGATAAACAAGCTATTTTTGCTAAAAAGACGGTTGAAAAGTATCGTAAACAACATCAGGTGCCGATTACTTTGTCTCTTAGCCAAGCGACTGTTGGTATCATTGGAACCTATGATACAACTTATCCAGCAATCTCTAATCTTTTGATGCAACTGGCGGTTTTTCATAGTTATCAAGATATTAATTTTGTAATTTTAGTACCTGAGGAGTCTTATCAAGCAAATTGGTATCAATGGCGTTTCTTACCGCATTTCAAACTTCAGGAACGTAATGTTCGTGGCATTGTTCATGATGCGCGTAGCCGAGATGCTGTTTTAAATGCTCTTTATCAAATTATTCAAAAACGCATGCAACTTAAGCGAGAAATGGGAAGTAAAGATGTTCGCTTTGCACCTCATTATGTAGTGACTATCTTTGATGATTCTTACTTGGTTGGACATAGTCTAAATGAATATTTAGCTGAAGATTTGACAGAATTAGGAATTACAGTGATTTGGATTAAGGAAGCACAGCGTTTCTTGCCAGAAACTGTGACAACTTTGGTGGAATACCAAAACCAAAATGTGGGGCAAATTATCAATGATAATGGAGAATATCTAGCACAACGTTTCACACCATATCCAGAAAGTAAAAATTACGAAGCGATTGCTAGAACCTTGGCAAATTTGCATCACGTGGAAGTCGAGAAGAATTCGATTCCTAAATCAGTTACTTTCTTGGAACTTTATAAGGTTGAAAAAGTTGAAGATTTGCAGTTAGCTGAGCGATGGGCTAAGGCAGATACATCGAAAACTTTAGCGGTTCCTTTGGGACTTCGAGGACGTGATGACATTGTTGAGTTGAATTTGCACGAACGTGCTCACGGTCCTCACGGTTTAGTTGCAGGGACAACTGGTTCAGGGAAATCTGAAATCTTGCAATCTTATATGCTATCTTTGGCTGTTAATTTTGGTCCAGAAGATGTTGGTTTCTTGCCGATTGACTTTAAAGGTGGGGGAATGGCTAATCTCTTTAAAGGTCTTCCGCACCTTATGGGAGTTATTACGAACTTGGATGGTGCAGCCAGTGCGCGTGCGCTAGCTTCTATTAAAGCAGAACTTCAAAAACGTCAACGTCTGTTTGAGGCTTTTGGAGTCAATCATATTAATGGTTATACGAAGCTTTATAAGCAAGGGAAAACAGCCACAGATGGTGGCAAATATCCCACAAAACCATTACCACATTTATTCTTGATTAGTGATGAATTTGCAGAGCTGAAGGCTAATGAACCTGAGTTTATGTCAGAGTTGGTTTCTGCTGCTCGTATTGGTCGTTCACTTGGGGTTCATTTGATTTTGGCAACGCAAAAACCATCAGGAGTTGTTGATGACCAAATCTGGTCAAACTCACGCTTCAAATTGGCTTTGAAAGTATCAGATAAGTCAGATTCAAATGAAATCATAAAAACACCTGATGCTGCTAGTATCGTAGAACCTGGACGTGCTTACCTACAAGTCGGGAATAATGAAATTTATGAACTCTTCCAATCTGCTTGGAGTGGAGCAAGTTACCAACCAAACAAATCAGAGAAGCAAGAGGAAGTCGATGATCGTATTTGGTTGATTAATGATTTGGGGCAATACGAACTTTTGACAGAAGACCTTTCTTTGGAAGAAGACTTGAATGTTCAAACAGAGAAGACTCAGACAGAGCTAGAAGCTTTGGTGGATTATATTTCAGTCTATTCGCAAACAGCAGGAGTGAGAATTCCTGATAAACCTTGGTTGCCACCGTTAGAAACTAAGATTGTTTCTCCAGTTTTAGAGATGTCTTGGTCTGAGGAAAAATGTTTGGCTGTGCCATTTGCCATGATGGATGTACCGTCTGAACAAGCTAAGCGTAATTATAATTTTGATGTGGAAGAGTTGAGTCACACTGTTATTTATGGTTCACCAGGTTTTGGTAAATCTGTTGCTTTGCAGACTTTAGTAATGAATTTTGCCCGTCTCAATACGCCTGAACAAGTCCAGTTTAACTTATTTGACTTTGGAACAAATGGGCTTTTACCATTGAAAGATTTGCCTCATGTTGCTGATTTGACACGTCTGGATGAGGAAGAAAAACTTCTAAAATTCTTAAAACGTATTGATAATGAATTGAAAAAACGTAAAGACTTATTTGCTGAATATAGTGTTGCAAGTCTTTCTCAATATGAGCAAAAAACTGGTGAAAAACTTCCTGTTATTCTTACTGTAATGGATGGTTTTGACGCGATTAAGGATAGTCCAAAAGAGGAGGTTATCGAAGCATGCATGAATCGTATTTTACGAGAAGGTTCAAGCTTGGGTTGCTATCTGATTGTGACAGCTTTGCGAGCTAATAGCTTGAAGATTAGCATGTCAAGTAACGTTTCAACTAAGATGGCTTTATTCTTGGTTGAAGACCATGCGGTTAAGGATGTTATTGGACGTAATGCCTTGATTCCACAAGAAATCTTTGGACGTGCTCAGGTGAACGATGATAAGCCATACGAGATCCAAATCTATCTTCCAAGTGAAGGTGATGAAGATATTGAGCGTTTGCGTCACTTAGAAGAAGAGGTGGCTGAAATGGATAAAGCTTGGACTGGACAACGTCCAAAAGCTATTCCAATGCTTCCAAATGACATTAGCCTTTCTGACTTCTATGGCAATGCTTATACGATGACAATGATAAATCATTTGCAAGTACCGCTTGCCTTTGATAAGGAAACAACAAATGTTATCGGTTTTGTGCCTGAAAAACATGGTTATTTTGTTATTATGGATGACACCCCAACGCAAACACGTTTGTTTGAAACAATTATTCTTAAGAATATGGCTTATTTTAAAGGACACGCGCAGCGCATCGTCTTTGATCCAGACCAACGTTTTGAAGGGGTTGTTGATAGTTTTGATTTGATAGCGTCTGAAGAAAATTACAGTACGGTTATGAATGATTTGCTTGGAGAAATGGCTTCGCGTTCGCCAGAAGTTGTTAATCAACCAATTTTCGTCTATGTACCAGAGGCCCATGCTATCAATGATAAATTAATATTGTCTAACAGTGCCTTGGATACTATCTTGAAAAAAGCAGCTAAAGTTAATATCTATTTTATTTTCCAAGGGCATCAAAAAACGATTGAAACGCGCTTTGATGAATTTAACAAACGCTTGAGATCAAATATTCCAGCTGGAATGTTTGGTACGCGATTTGCAGATCAAAACATTATTAAAGGTCGAACACGTTACGGAGAACCTCTATTAGAATCAGATGAAGCGCAGTTCTTTGAAGGTAGAGAAGTTTCTCGCGTTAAAATACCTAAGGGATAGGAGAAAAATGAAAAAAATTAAGATTAAACCAAGTATTGTAGTGATTGCATTTAGTGTTTTCATTTCTATTTTGGCAATTTCATCAGGAGTCTTTGTGTATACGCAAGACAAAGAAGTTTCAGTGACAGATAAAGCTAAAAAAGACGAGCAATTGACCGTTGCTTTGGTTAATGAAGATGCAGGTGGTAACTTAAATAATGTCAATTATAACTTCGGTCAAGAATTCACGAATTTATTAACCAATGCAGGGGATTCCAAAGAGAACTGGGTTACCATGCCACGTAGCTTAGCTGAAAGTAAATATAGTGACGGCAGTGCAGATGTCATTATTTATATTTCAAACGACTTTTCAGACAAAATTCTTCAATTGGAAAGTTTTAATCCGTCACAAGCTAAAATTGGTTATAAAGTTAAAAAATCAACAGACACTGTTAAAGAAAAAAATGTTGAAAGCCAGGTTGGCACATACTTGAACTTGATTAATCAACGTGTGATTAAAATGTATTTCTCTAGTGTGATTGGAAATCTTGATGATGCCAAGCGAAATGTTGCAAATATCGTAAATGACCAAGAAACAAGCTATACAAGCTTATCTAACTACATTTACACTCCATCAAATGCGGCTAGTCAAAACCTTGGTGGTTTAACAAGTTATGCGACTGCTCTCCAATCAGGGAACAAAGCTTTTGAAGATAGTCAGGCGAATTTCACCAAAGGCGTTTTTGAAATGCTTAACTCAACAAGTAATGGTTTAAATGGGGAATTACCAGAAGTCAAAAGTTTTGTTGATCTTCAAGCAGATATTGCTAAAAGTAATGTCGCTACCGCTAATACAGCTATTTCAGATCAATTTAAAACAGATACAGACCTTTATAACAACTTAAACGATAACGCTCTTAGTAGTTTAAATAAATTTTACGCACCATCGGCTATCACAAGTGAATCTAATGGTGGTAATACCGTTTATAATTTATTTGCAAACAGCATTTCAGATTATAATGGCATTATTGAAAATTATCGCAGTCAAGTTGAAAATACTCGAAATCGCTTGATGGATTTATTGAACCAGGTTCAAGGAACACGCTCAAAAGTATCTGAACAATATTTCAATGCAGACTTAGGACTTGATAAGAATAATTATTTAGGAATTGGTAACCGAGAAGACCGTAAATCAGCTATTAAAGGTGATGTTCAAAATCAAATCACTAATCAGCAAGTAAAAGATGCTCTTGCTAATCAAATTAAGAGCTCACTTGGTGGGACTCTTCCATCAGAGTATGAAGGAGAGATTGCTAATTTGATGGGAAGTATCGATGTTAACAGTGCTGATTACAACGTCCTCTTTTCAAAACTAGAAAGCATGGGAGCTATCACGTCTGACGAAGTGGCTGCTTATCAAGCAAAACTAGGCTTACTTAGCCAATACCAAGCAGTAAAAGGTGTGACAACTGCTGGCGGAGCAACTTATTCATTCTTAACTGCTGAAGATGCTAAACCTAGCCAATCAAACGTAGTTTCTATTAATGTTGCACCGACATCAACACAAGTAACAACACAAGTAACTGATTCAGCTAAAGATGCTTCTGAAGCAGAATCAAAAGATAAGCAAACAAACTCTCAAGAAAGCACTGAAACAAAACAAGATGCTACAACTGTTGCCATCACTGACGTTTCAGGAGGAAGAGTTGTATTTGCAGATGATTGCTCAACAAGTAAACAGATCACAAGCGCTCAAAGCTTGAAGATTGCCTATACTTTTGATTCACTTGCTGTTGGTACTCATGCCATTAACTTCAATTTGAAAATTGGTGACAGTACTATTCCAATGACTTATACAACTTTTGTGACAGATACTGCAGATGATGTGGCATTGGTTAAAGAAGATTTAAAAGCTATTCTAGCGCAATTAAGCAATATCAGCACAGCAGCTGCTATGGTTCAAACTTTATACGGTGAACCTGGTCAAACTGATTTAAGTAAAGTCAATGTAGCCAATCCATCAGCTAACTCTGTAGTTAAAATGTATGGCAATTTGACGTACGACAATATCGCAGGTCTTGATATTGATAACTATAAAAATTCAGGGCTTACTTTGTACACTGAATTGACTAATGAAATGACTGAATTGCAATCAGCTATTAATGATTTACCTGGTTTATCAGACGAGCATTTGCCTCGTAATTATTTTGCACAAGGTTTACAAAGTTTAGTGGCTTGGTATAATTCAGCTGCCGATAGTTTGAATGCAGAATTTTCAAATTGGTCACATAATCAAGCCAAGGTACTTAACGTAGCTCCTTATGGCAGTGGAAATGCAGACGGAACTAGTCTTTATGTTGATGCTTCTAGTGGAGATGCTCTTTATAGCAGTATTTCAGAACTTGTCAAATCAACGTCAGATAATGCTCAATCAACAACAAGTAATTATCAAGCATTGGGAACAATGACTGACCAGTTTACACAATTGGTTTCTCAAGTTAATACGATTCAAAAAGATGTTGATGATACTATGGCAAATACTAATAAACTTATTAGCAGCCAAGCTGGCAATATCCAAGAAAGCACAACATATGCTACGAACTTTTCTAAAGTATTGAAAAATGCTCGTAGTGGTGGTACAGATAATGAAGCAGTCATGAATTTCTTGTCTAATCCAGTGAACATCACGAAAAAAACAACCAGTGGTGTGGTTGCAGAAAAAGATAATAAGATTTGGATTGTTGTGACAGCTCTTGTTTCAAGTATTTTATCAATTATCGTGACATATTTCTTAACGAAATCAAGCAAACCAAAATCTAATTAAGTAGGATAAGTCCGGGTGCTTTTAGCATCTGGATTGTCTTGCATTTATTTTAAAAAGGGAGAATGCTGTGGGGAGCAAAGAAGTAAAACATTATCAAAGTTGTGCTAGAACTTGTCGTAGTCACAGTAGTAGTTTGCGTTCTAATCGCAAAGCTGCTATGGACAAAAAAGAAAAATTGGAAAAGGCAAAATCTAAAATTACCAGTGAATTAAGTCAAATCTCTAGTCAAAAATCGACCTTGTCGACTTTAAATAACGTTGACACAGGAAATTTTGTAGGTGACCGTCAAGCTAAGTATCAAGGAAAAATGTCGGCGGCACTTCAAAAGTTATCAACTTATAAGACAAGTGAAGATGATAATTTGACATCTATTAATAATAAAATTGCTGAACTGGAGACTACGATTTCAAGCCTAACATCGCAAATTAGCAGTTGGGATCAACAGGCTGTGATGTATGATCGTATGGCTGCAAGTAGCATGTAAGGGGAGAATTTATGGCAAAGACGGGAGTAGATTTAGAAGAGTGGAAGAGTTTAACAGATGGTATTACTTCTTCGACAAAAGGTATTAGTAAGATAAAATCACTGACATTTACAGAAACAACTTTAAAACCATTTCTTGATTTTCATAAGAATATTGATAAATTTAATGCATCAATCAAGAAATTGAAGACTTTTACTAAGGATGATGCTGATAAAATGTATAAAGCTGGTAAAAATAAATCAGATGATGATGCTAATGAAGCCAAGCACACACGTAGTAAGGGAGGCAAATAATGCAAAATGAATGGCTGCTAATGCTTAAAGAAGCTTTGAAATCTTTACAAATTACTGATGCAGATATCGAATTTTTGGAGAGCTTGGCTTTAGTATTTTCAGGACATCCAGATGTTTTTACAGCTTGTCACTTGGCTTATTTGGATGAAGAAAAAGCTTATCAGTACCATCCAATTATTGGAGCCTCTTATGAATTTACCTTTGATTACGATTTAGGCAAGGTGACGATTAGCAGACCAGATGGTCAGTTGGACTTGTCATTGCCACTATTTCAAGCATTTTTATCATACGTGGACTTGTTATTTGGCAAAATTTATCCTTTAGGCAGTATTGTTGAGCTTGATAAGGAGCTTTTACCTGAAGAATTGGTGGCTTCTTTTGCTCGAGAAAATATGGATTTTAACGTTGTTATCACAGGTCGCCGTGCTTTGGTCAATAACCAGACAGCTTATGCTGATTATATTGGCTATGTCTGGCCGTATGGCATGGATTTTGAGACGCAACCGCTTTTGATTAGTAATCTTTTTGTTAAACGTGTGATTTCAGAAGGTTATACGGATGCGCGTGACAAGCATTATTGTGATGAAGAGTTACGTCGAGCTTATTTTTATGATAAAATTTTCTCAACGTTGTATCCAAAGGGAGAGATTTATGAAGATTAAGATGAGTGAGGTAATAGCGCAACGCGATAGCCTCAAAAGCTCTATCAGCCAAACAAAGAGTCAATTATCAAGCGCCAAGAAAAAGCTTAAAAGCGCAGCTAATTCAGAGGCTCTAAAAGGTGACGTTAAAGATGCGATTGATAATAAAATCACTAATTACCAAGTGCCTTTGCTGACGAATTATGTGAATAGCTTGGATGTCATCTCGCAGGGCTATGATAATCTTATCAGCACTTTTAAGAGTATTGTGAGTGAAAACAGTGACTCTGCCATTATTGACACAGATGTCTTGCAACAAATGGTGGACAAGTTCGACTCGCCGCTAGAGCAACTAAAGACAAGCTCTAACGCGATTAACAAGGCAATTGACGATGTCGCAGACATTGTCACACTAACTAAAGTGACAACGGATGATGCCATTTCAGAATTTAGAGGAGCCAAGAAAGTCCTAACTAACACTATCAAAGACATGGGAACTTTCAATAATACCGTCTTCACCAGTGAAGCAGGCGACATCCTAGACGAACAAAATACGCAAATTGGAAGCTTATCTAACCTAGGAAGTAGCTCATACACCAGCAAAAAAGCAAAAGATTTCTACAAGAAAACAGCTTTCAAGACAGAAGTCAAAGAAACGAAGCTTGTTGTTAGCGGTAAGGCTAGACGAGACCAGCTAAAAAACGAACTCGCCAAGAATTTGTATGACTCTAAATACAGTGGGTATATGGTAGAGCAGACAAGATTGGAAGCAACTGTTGGTAGTATCACAGCACCTTACTTGGTGGGTAAAAAATACTATAAAACTGCTAAAAAGTGGGCAACCTCAGCTTATGCTGAATATCGTTTCTCAGAAGATCGACTTGGAAATACAATCATTAAAAAATCCGAGAAAACTGTTGACCGTGTTTTGGATTTTGTTTTTGGAACAAGTAAAACTCTTAAAAAGAAAAAGTCACACAGTATTGTTCAATATCATGGCAATAAAACAGTGACTAAGAGTTTTGAAAAAATGATGAAAACACTTGGTGAAACGGATTATTCAAAAGAAGTCAGAAAGTCATTAAAAACAATTGAAAAAGATGGCTTAAAAGGGGTAGCTAAAGCCAAAGAAATTGCGAAAGGTGTTGTAAGAGGAACAAAATCTAATGTGATTTCTGAAGCTGAGGAAGCATTTAATACAAAAACACTTAAAAATGTGATTAAGGCTACCAAGAAATCTGGTAGAATCACTAAAGGTGTGAAAACAGCATTTAAGGAATCAAATGTTGGAACAGCTCTAAAAACTGGTTCAAAATTTGCGAAGGGTGTAGCTGTTCTTAATGTTGTAGATGGTGTGGTTGAGACTTTTGGTAATGTTGAAAAAAATAAAACCCAAGCTAAAAGACAAGGGTTACATGGAGCAGAAGTTTCAGCCAGTGTAGCGACAGGTTTTGTCGTGGATGCAGCTAAAGCTACCGTTAAAGGAGTCGCAAGTACGGCTGCAGCTACAGCAGGAGCGGCTGCTGTAGGGGCCTTTGCGACAGGAGTTCTTGGCCTTACAGCAGCTCCTGTACTAGTAACAGGAATTGTAGCAGTAGGAGCTGCTATATTTGTAAGTAATAGGATTGATAAGATTGATAAGAGTACTAATCTAACTAATAATGTAAAATCTAAAGTTAACTCTTTTATTAAAGGTTGTGGTGATTTTGTAAAAGGAATGAAAGGTTGGAAATCATGGACTTAAATTTAATTAGGCGTCTAAAAATATTGTTAAAATATCAAGGAGAAAATATTAAAAGCGGTGTGAGTCGAATTGGAAATTATACGGGACTGTTTATATTATATCCTTTCATACTCTGGAGCTTTTTTACAACAATGAATACTTCAGAACTCTCGCTTAATTTAAGTAAGTTTATTTTTTACATTGGTCTTATTGTATGGGGGGCTGCACTTTTATTGACAGTCATAGATTGTTTAAAAAAGAACCAATTTCTTGTTGGACTTTCAACGTGCTTGATGTATATTTATGGCATTTTTACATTACCAATCTCTTCAACGGCAGCTTGGGGAGATGGTAGATTAAATTTTGTAGCTTTGCAAGAAGTATCAATTATTTTATGGCCAATGATTTATTATATTATTTTGGCTTATTTCATGATAGATAAAGAAGGGCGAGTTTTAAAAAATGATAAGGAAAAGTTAATTTTTGCTTATATTATGATATTTCCAATTGCTTTAGCTATTGTTGTAGCTGTGCCAATGATTTATTTTATTTCGGAATATTATTATATTTATTTAGCTTGGGGATTAGAGGTAACATTTTCTGTTTATCTAGTAGCTATATGGCAATATGTTTTTTACCCACTCCGTCACAAGGATGATGAGGTTGTTGATTCAACAGCTCAAAGTAAAGTAGTAAATGCATTAAATGAGACGTTACAAAATAAACATTTTGGTAAAGATGAAATTAAGGAAGATTGATGGTCGCATGGGCTTAATTGAGCGTTTAAAGTTGCAGCAAAAGCGAAAAAAAGAGGCTGTTAAAAAAGGAATGTCTCGCTTGGGAAATTTATCAGGATTATTTATTTTATATCCTCTTATATTCTTAGTGTATTATGGTACTATGAGTGACTCTGAACTCCCAATAGTATTAAGTAGGATAATTTTTTACTTAGGCATTATTATTTGGATGATTTCTTTATTTTTAACAGCTTGGGATTTTCTTCATAATAATCAGGTTCTTGTTGGACTTTCAACATATTTTATGTTTATTTATGGACTTTTTGTAACTCCAATTGTATCAACAACAGCGTGGGGTGATGGTAATTTACAATTTATCATTTTACAAGAAGCTTCCATTATCTTGTATCCAATTATATTTTCACTTATAATGGCTGTGATATTTACTGGTAGAGATGGTAATTTTCGTTTTGCTAAACTGAGAAATATAGTTGGTAATATTTATATTTATATCCCTGCCCTTGTAGCAATGTTTGGATTATTAATGTCATATCTTGTTTCAGAGTATTATGTTATCTACCTATTCTGGGGCCTAGCAATGTTTTGTTCTATTATGCTAGATTTAGCATGGTACATGGCTTTCTACCCACTCCGTCACAAGGATGATGAAGGTGCTGATTTGGCAGAAGCTTCAGAAGTTCAAAGTAAAGCAGTGAATGCATTAAATGAGACGTTACAAGAACAACATTTTGATAAAGAGAGATTTAAATAAAAGGGAGTTAAAATGATTGAAAAAGCTATTATTAAGCAAACACATTTAGTGAAAAAGACGGTTCGTATTGAGGCAGATCAGTTACCAGCTTTATTTGAATATACAGAGTATTTGCCATTTGAATTTGGTATTTATAAAGATGGTCCAACATTTTTTGAAATTACGCCGTCACAATATCAAGAAGAAAAACAAACTTATGATGTTTATATTCCAATTAACACTGAGGTTGCTTCAACTGATGATTTTACGTATGTACCAAGCTTAGAAATAAAAGGTGTGCGCAAGCGAGTGCCTTTTGAGGAAGAACTTGATGAACATTTAAATAGCATGAAAGATTACATGCGAGAAGAAGGTCTGGCTATTCCTGATAAACTCTTTTTAATCATTACACCGGTTTATGGTCAATTATTTGCGGATATTATTATTCCGGAGGAAAATTGAAATGACAGAGATTTTAGAAGGACGCAATCAAACCTTAACGCTATCTAATGTTTGGAGTGTTAATTATACTGTTGAGGTAGATAAGATAGGGATTGCTTTTAAAGATGCCTTAGATAGTATCACAGCTGCTGGTTACACCTTAAAGACTGATTTGTTTTATTCAACACCTCAAGTAGAAGGTCATGATGGCATGCTAGATATTACGGTTTATTTACCTGTGAATGAAGACTATCTAGGAGAAGAAGTTGAGTTAGCAGAATTTAACAGTTATTTTTCAATTTCGACCATGTATGGTGTTCGTATCTCAAGCACAAATCCTGAGGATTTTGATAAAGCTTTAGAAAAACTACAGGCTATGTTAATTGAGGATGATGCTGAAGAAGCTTCACCAATCTTTTTCATGTCTTCAAAGATTAACGGAACTGTTTATACAGACATTAGAATCGGTGTTCGTTTTGAGTAGAATACAAAAAGCTAGAGACTTAGTCTCTAGCTTTTTTATGTTTCCATGGTGTAATAAGAATATAAAGGGGCTTTTGCTAAATTTAAAAAGTCTTTTTTAAATTCTTGGGGTGGCATAGGTGCTTCTTGAAGGAGCCAAGTTTTGATAATGACAACGATTTGTTCCACGATAATTTTGGTTAAGACGTCTTTGGGGAGATTAAAGGTTTCGCTTTGGGGACGAATGATGTCTATTGCCCACTCAGTGTAGGTAGATACGATGGTATCTTCAAATGGTTGGGTAATAGCAGCTGTGTGTAAGAGTCTTAAGTGTTCTCTTTTATCGTAGACAAAAGGTAGCAGGTTATCAGCAACATAATCCAAGGGATTGCCATCTTTTTCTTTATCATAATGACGACACCACTGGCGAATTTCCCAGATGATGTAGTCGTCGACATAAGTGATAATTTCATTAAAATTTCTAAAGTGTTTCTGATAAATCGCTTGTCTAGAAACACCAGCTTTTAATGCAATTTCAGAGATGGTAAAGTTTGTCTTTTGGGGAGTTTCTGCGACTAATTCGAAAAAGGCACCTATGATTTTTTCACGTGTGTATCTTGCCATAGTGTTTTCCTCCAATGATAGTTTGTATTTTACCATAAAACAAAAGAGTTTTTCTCATTATTAGAAAAGAAAGATAATTGCCTATTCTAGCTAATCTACACCTTGTAAACCTTGATAAATTAACATTATGTCTATCTTTTTTCTAATTTTATTGTTTTTGGGTTTACGGAGTGTAAATAAAAAATGATAGCTTTTTACTAGATATGAGGATAAAATTAATTCGGAAAAAAGGAGATCAGGTCAAAAAGCTGTCATATTAAGCCTAGGAGTTTGTTAGGAGTCATTAGAAGCGAAAAAGGATTTGTAGTCAAAATGAAAAAGTTTTGTACTGTCAGGACGCAAGGAATAAGCATAAGTGATTTACCTGATTCAAAGGAACTATTAAAAGAACTAAGCAAAGTAAAGTATCGAGAGCGTTATTTTCGGACGCTCAGAGGAACGATTTTTGCTTTGATTACAGTGGCTGCGTCAGCAGTATTAGTAGCGAGCATTTGGTTACCAGTTCTACAAATTTATGGCAATTCTATGACACCTAATTTGGAGGCTGGGGATATGGTAGTCTCTGTCAATAGTAAACGTCTGGAACAAGGTGATGTAGTGGCTTTTTATTATAATAACAAGATTCTAGTAAAGCGTGTGATTGCAACATCTGGTCAATGGGTCAACATAGATAAAAAAGGTAATGTCTCTGTTGATGGTAAAAAATTGAAAGAGCCTTATTTGCAAAAACATGAAAGGGCTTACGGAGAGACTAATATTAATTTACCCTATCAAGTTCCTGATAGTCATTATTTTGTTATGGGAGATCATCGCAGTGTGTCGATAGATTCTCGAAATAAGGCGGTTGGTACGGTTAGTGAAGATCAAATCGTTGGAAAATTAACCTTTCGGATTTGGCCGCTAACACGTTTAGGAGCAATTGAGTAACAAGGATTTATAGCAAAAGAAAGGAGTTCTTATGAAAAAGCTGTGGCTCAATCTGATGACTCGATTTAAGCTGAGGCTTAGGGAAAGTATTATTGCAAGGATAGCTTTGGCTTTATCGATTATTGTCGTTTTTTGTACAACTTATGCTTTAATTTTACCCGCCCTAACTGTCAGTACGGATAATCGTTCAGCTCTGATGCAATCAGCTGAAAATGTTTCTACCGAGCAACTAGAAAGCTCAGAAGAAAAGATGCAAGTGGAAGCTTCAAGTTCTGAACAAGAAACATCAGAACAGAAAGACAGTCAGACCTCTTTAGATACGTCTTTAGAAGCTAGACGGTTGCAAGAAACAGCTGATAACCTAACAGTAGTGGCAGATTTTACGCAAGGGACTTTTACAGAGGAGGTCTCTTTGAAAGTTAGACCGATAGCAGACACGGGAGAGATTAATCAAAAAATATCTACTGTTTTACGTGAAACAAAGCAGAGTCTGTCTAAGGCATTATCTTATGATATTTCTTTTATTAATGCGGCTGGTCAGGAAGTTGAACCTCAAAAAGAAGTCACTGTTTCCTTGCAGTTCAATGCTGCGATAACTAGTTCGAAGTTGCAAAGCAGCTGGAAGTTATATCATTTCATTGGTAATGATATCAACCATGTAGAAGATTTGACGCACGAAAGTGACACCAATATTGAGCAGGACAGTTCAGAAAATGTTAAAAGTATTGGCTTTAAGTCGGATTCCTTTTCTACGTATACCTTAGCTGGGGTAACTTATGCAGATTTTACAGAATACTTAACGGGTTATTCTTATGATGAAAAAACTGTTGAAGAAAATCTGGCAACAAAGGTTGTGACTGTTGATTTGGAGCTTGATTACACGATTTTTAAGGCTCATCTGGTTGCAGATAGGTATTATTATCTAGAATTACCCAATGGGACGGCTATTGGGCAAGATATAAATCTTGGGACAGAATATATCGGCAAGGATACGAATCAAGTTGATGCTTATACTTATCAATTCATTTATGATGATAGTTCTGGAAAGTACTATATCTTGATTGCTTTTATTGAAAGTTATGTCAATGATATTACCGATGGCACACAGTCAAAAGGGTGGATAAAATACGATGCGACCTATGGTAGTGACTATCAGCAAAATGATGGGAGTTATCAAGTGATTTATTCGGATGACCTTATCGTGACCATTCCAGAAAATGATATTAAAAAGAATTACGATTTAACAACATCTAAATCAGGTTCGGTTACTTACGATGGCGATACGCCTTACTTGACTTATACTGTTAAGGTTGATTCAAAATTTGGCACACCAAGTTCAATTGATATCAAAGATATTCTGAAAGCATCAGGCATTTCTCTGGCTGCTATTGATTCTGTTACTGTCAGTAAATCAACTTATGCTGGAAATAGTGGTAATGTTACTTCAACAGAAACTCTTCCATCTAAAGCTTATTCTTATGATTTTGATGTCTCAAATAAGACTTTGAACATGATGCTTCCACAGTTAATATCTGGGGGAACAGATTCAGCTGGTAATGTTATTGGGCACTTTTATACCATTACTTACCGTTATAAGATTTCTGGTTTAACAGCTGGTTCATCAGTTACGGCAAATAACACGGTGAGTGCAAGTTCGCAGACAGATACAAGTGATAAACAGTCACATACAAGTAGTTCTCAAGTAACTTTAGCTCTAAATCAACTTGATAAAAAAGGACAGTACAACGATTCTGATGGCACGATTACTTGGACGATTAGAGTCAATGAGGGACAAAGTGATATTGCTGGTGCCCGATTAACCGATGAGATGTTTGCGGCAACCAGTGACCTAACCATTTCACCAGAAGCTGGAGCAACTATTGAGTACAAAAATGGAAAAATTTCAGGCATTCGATTTAGCGCCCTTACAAATGGTAAAAATACAAATAGCTATACCATTACTTACACAACGCCAGTTGATTTTACGGATGCAGGCTGGGACGATAGTACCATCAAAAATAAAGTTGTTTTAGATGATGATGGAAAAACGTTAACAACGACCGATCAAACGATTAAGGAAGCAGAGGTAACTCTTCCAGGAACAGGAGATATTACCAAAGAAGTGTCAGAGGTCATGGAGTTATCTGAACCAGGTGTCAGAGAAGTGGTTTGGGATGTTGAGATAAAAATGCCAAATTCAGGAGTGCTTAAAAAGGGGACAGTGTTTACAGATACATTGAAAGATCCGTGGAGTCCAAACGCTGATGTTCATTGGTACACTAAAGCGCAGTTGGAAGATCTTTACCACCGATTAGAAGAAGTTTTAGGAAAGAACAATTTTACATTAGAGGCACGTCAATCTTATTCTGATTATACGGATTACAGCCATTTAAGAGATAATGTTCACTATACAGAGTTTAAAGTGACTCTAACAGCTGATAAAACATCTTCAAAGAATGTCATGATTCATTATAGATCAATGATTAGCCTGGAGAAGAGTTCTAATCAACGTTATAGTAATCACATCATATCAGGAACTCACAGTGTTAGTACGGAGTACAATTATAGTAAGGACTCTAACGTCGTCAAAACTGATGGCCATGGTAATTCTGGAACAACTAAAACGACAAGTGCTGACGGAACGGTTACTTGGATGGTCAAAGTTGAGTTAGATGATAGTGCTACAAGTATGGTAGTGACGGATACTTTGCCAGAAGGTATTAGCTTAACAGGTCTATCATATGGTCAACGCTGGGGACAAATTAAGGCTAATCTTGATAGCGGTAGCTTGACACAAGGAAGTAACGGCTGGGGAACCTATAACATTGCTTTAGACGGAACAGTTTCAAGTGATGGTGTGGTAACGCTAGATTTCACGACAACTGATGGTAAGAGTTTAAAGAACAACATTGGTGGAAACAGTGACTTTTGGATGACTTTTACAACTCACTACGATGATTTTACAGAAGGCAGTTCTAAGTTAGTCAAATCTCTCACAAATAATGTTTCTGTTACAGTCAATGGTGAGGATTATGGCTCAGATAATCAGACGCAAGAAGTAACGTTTAGTTCAGATGAGGGGAACTCTACAACGCCTGATGTTAAACCAATTGCTAAATCAGGTGAATGGGATAATGCCAAACGTCAGTTGACTTACAGCTTGTCAATCAATCCTCAAGCAGATGATTTAGTTGAAGGCTCAGACACGATAACTTTGACGGATGTTATGCATAATTGGTCAAATGTGATTTCTGAATATCTTATTCAAGATTCAGTGAAACTTTACTACACTGATGGTACTGAAGTTCCAGCCAGCGAATGGGCTTGGAAGATAAGTTCAACAGATGATGGGTGGGGCAATCATTATCACACCTTAGTGGTGACAATGAAAGATTCTAAGGCTTATATTCTTGATTACTCTTATCAATTAACAAAACCAAATGAAGATGCTGCCGCTTATTATTATCCTCACAATACGGCGACGCTTGAAGGCATAGCAAATGGCTCAGATCACACCACAACGACAGTTCATTGGCAAAGAACGGGAACAAGTTCTGGATTTGATACTGAGAAAGCTTATATTATTAGCAAAGTTGATGCGGATAATTTTGGTTTAGATTTAGAAGGAGCAGTCTTTACTGTTTATAAATATGACGGTGACTCAGATGATAGTAACGATGAAATCGTGACGACTTATCAGACAAATGCCAAAGGTCTCATCTCTATTGTCTACTCTTCGGGTAACTATCAAGAAGATCAGATTTACTATGCTAAGGAGACACAAGCTCCGGCAGGATACGAGTTGCCAGATAATCCTTCTAAACACTATTTCTATTGGGATGAGGATGGTAGTTTTTCGGCTTTGCCGATAACTATTTCCAAATTAACCAATCTCTCAGAAAATAATGGTTCAGATTTTGTTGAAAATAAAAAAGCCAAGACTATTAATCTTACGGTTAAAAAGCAATGGTTCGATGCAGATGGTCAGGAAATAGGCAGTGCAGACGGTTCGATTGTATATGATGTGATACAAGTCGCAACAAAGGAAAATGGAGAAAGAACTGAGACATTTTATAAGTCTGGTGAGACTATGAGTCATTCAGATGATTGGACAAAAACTTACTCTAATTTACCATTAACAGATGCTCAAAAGACTGTTACTTATACTTATTATGTTCGAGAGCATGCAACTAGTGGATTTGACATTAGTTATGATAATGGAGCTCAAGCATCAGAAGAACCATCGACTCTTGCCTTGGCTTCAGATTCGGCTCTTATTGTTATGAAAAATACTGCGCAGAAACGATACGCTTTACCCAAAACGGGTGGTAAAGGTGGTATTTGGTACTACGCTCTTGGAGCAATATGCATACTGATTGTAGTAGGGGTGTTGATAGCATTTATATACGGCAAAGGTGGTGTTGCTTAACGAAGACGAGTAACTGCCTTGAAGTAAATAAATATTTATATTGATTTAAAGGAAAGGACTTATGATGAAAAAGCTTAAATTATTTTTGGCAACCTTGCTAGCTCTTGTTTTTGCCTTTTCAGCAGGCAAAGTAAAAGCTTATGACATTACTGTTGATAACGCAGGTAGCGGTACTTATGAATCATACCGTATCTTTACAGGAACGTTATCAGAAGATGGAAAAACTCTTTCAAATATTAAATGGGGAGATGGCATTACAGAAGCAGGTCGAACTGCTTTACAAGAAAAATACAAAGTGAGTTCTGCCGCAGCTCTTGCTGAGGTGATTGGAGCAGAAGGCTTCACAGCAACGCAGGCAGAAGAATTTGCGAAAGAGGCCGGTCAATATTTACAAAATCCCGGCGGTTTAACAGGACTTACTGCTGGTTATTATCTTGTGCAAAATAAAACAGTTGGTAGTAATGAAGCCTACACTGACTATATCTTAGAAGTTGTTGGAAATGTTACTGTAACACCAAAGACTGATATTCCTACACTAGAGAAAAAGGTCAAAGATACAGATGATACTACGGGTGAAGTAACAGATTGGCAAGATTCGGCTGATTACGATTTTGACGATAGCGTGCCTTTCCAATTGACCGCTACTTTGCCAAGTAATTTCGATAGTTATGAAACTTATTATTTTGAAATTACAGACTCTCTCTCAGATGGCTTAACTTACAATAAAGATGCTAAAATTTATCTTGTAAATGGTAATCAAAAAGACGATGTTACAAAGAACTTTACTATTGAAACTGCTAATGAATTAAGTTTTAAGATTGATAATTTAAAAGCTGTTTCAGGTGTTACAGCGTCATCTAAAATTGTTGTTGAATACACTGCAACACTTAATAAGAGTGCTGTTATTGGAAAGATAGGAAATCCAAATACGGCTAAATTAATTTATTCAAACAATCCAAATAGCCGAGGAACTGCTGGTAGCACGACAGAAACACCAGAAGACACGGTCATTGTCTTTACTTATAAAACAGTTGTCAATAAAGTTGACAATAAACAAACTTCTTTGGCAGGAGCAGAGTTTACATTGTACAAAAAGTTAGCAGATGGTTCTCAAAAAGCTGTTACGGCCATTAAAAATGATGCAGGGACAACTTTTGAGTTTAAAGGACTTGATGCCGGTGACTATATTTTGTCAGAAACAACAACACCAAACGGTTATAACACTATCGACGATATTGAATTTACCATCACTGCAGAACATGATGTCTTATCAGACAATCCTGCTTTGACATCTCTCTCAGGAAATGCAGCCAGTGGTGAAATTACCTTTACTTCAGCTGTGACTGAAGGTTCGGTGTCAACGGATGTTGTCAACAAGAAAGGGGCAACTCTTCCGTCAACTGGTGGAACTGGGACAAGACTTCTTTATGTATTAGGTTTTATCCTCATCTTTGGAGCTGGTATCTTATTAGTAACCAAAAAACGTATGCATACTAAGTAACGAATTGCTATAGGGAATCAATCGGCAAGGTTATTTATCAGCGTTAACACTTTACACCAAGGACTTTTTTGTAAAGTTCTTGTTTACAACCTTGTCAACTTGATGTTGGGAGTGATTACTTACTATCACTCCCTTTCCTATGTTTTAGAAAGAAAAATGTAATGCGATTTAGAAAATTCAAAGAGAATTTTGCTACAGCTATATTGATTAGTTTGCTACTAGTTGGTTTGTCCTTGGTTTTGTATCCGACAGTTAGTGATTATTGGAATTCATTTCATCAGTCAAAAGCAGTAGCTTCTTATTTGCAAGATGTTGAGGATATGGAAGAGAGTAAAAAGGATAGTTTGCGAGAAGAGGCGCGTGTCTATAATGAAAAACTTCCTCAAAACGTGACACCAAGTTTACAGGTAAGTGGGTACGACAAGACTCTTTACAATGAAACTTTCAAGGTATCAAAATCAGGGATTATGGCTTACATTGAGATACCAAAGTTAAATACCACACTTCCTATTTATCACGGGACAGACGAGACTGTTTTGCAAGTAGCTATTGGTCATATTCCGGGAACATCTTTTCCTATAGGAGGAAAAGGTAGTCATGCGGTGGTTTCTGGTCATAGAGGCTTGCCATCAGCAAGATTGTTTACAGATATTGATCATTTGGTAGAAGGAGATATATTCTTAATTCAGGTTTTAGATGAAACGTTGACTTATCAAGTAGATCAAATATTGACGGTGCTTCCGCAGGAAGTGTCAGCTTTACGTGTTGATCCCGATCAAGATTATGTCACTTTAACGACATGTACGCCTTACGGGATTAATACTCATCGTTTGTTGGTTCGAGGTCATCGTGTGGCAAATCTTAAAGGAGATGTTCGCGTGGTTTCAGAAGCGAGCCAAGTAGAGGTCTTACTGATTGCACCATTTATTGCCATTTTGATTTTTGTCGTGATTTTATTGGTGATAGTTGTTTATTGCAAGTGGCGACAATAGTAAAACTAGTTAGCTTTCGGGCTAACTAGTTTTTTGGTTAGTTCGTGTAGCAAAATCAACAAAGCGAAATTTTTCGAGTTTGTGTCGGCTTTCGGTGAATTGAAATTGCTGCTTGTTGGCAAGATAGACTTTTGATTTAACGGAAACGACGTGGTGCTCAGCACCAATATCAAGAAGAAGGTTATCACGGTCATTGAGTTGGTCAATGGTGATTTCTTTTTGGGCATAAGCAATAATCAAGTGAAGTTGTTTTTCAAGATAGTAATAAATAGATTGCTCAGCTATTTCTCGTGTCATATCTGGCACGATTTTTTTATCTAGGTAATCAATATCAAGGACAGAAGCTGTGCCATCAACTACTCGTTGACGAATCACGCGCCAAACTAAACTATTCTTTTTAAAACCAGTCAGCGCAGCTAATTTTTCATCGACAATGAGCTTATCAATAGAAATGACATTGGTTTTAGAGTCAATGCCATAACTATCAACCAGCTCTTTATAGCTTGTGAGTTGTGAAACTGGAAAATCAATGGTTTCATGTTTGATAACCTGTGAACCAGAGCCATGTATTTTTTGAATGAGGCCTGCTTCGGCTAACAATTTCAAGGCTTTTCGAATAGTATCGCGGCTCATTTGATAAGTTTGAGTGAGTTCGTTTTCAGTAGGGAGGAAATCTCCAGCCTGATAAACACCTGATGTAATATCTTGTTCAATTTTTTTAAAAACTTGTTCGTATTTTTTCATGGTATTTTTTGAAAATCTCTGTAATTTTTAAAGTTGTTTTTAAAATACCATACAACTTGAGAAAATTCAAGAAAATTTAGGGGGATTTTATACAAACAACTTGCCTACAAAATAGAAACCGATTACAATGTTTGGTGTAAATAAAGCTAGCGACTATTTATAGATTAACGAAGGAGTCGGTTTAACCGAAGACATATGGGAAAATTCGAAAAAGATGCCCGTGAAATGCTTGAAGCTATTGGCGGGAAAGAAAATATTGCAGCAGTAACTCACTGTGCAACGCGGATGCGTTTTGTACTAAATGATGACAGTAAAGCAGATGTTAAGCGTCTGGAAGCTATTCCTGCTGTTAAAGGAACATTTACAAATGCAGGACAGTTCCAAGCTATCATCGGAAACGATGTTCCTATCTTTTACAATGATTTCACAGCGATTTCTGGCATTGAAGGTGTATCAAAAGAAGCTGCTAAATCAGCTGCGCAGAAGAATCAGAATTGGCTTCAACGTGCCTTGTCAATGCTGGCTGAAATTTTTACTCCAATTATTCCAGCCATTATCGTTGGTGGTTTGATTCTTGGATTTCGTAATATCTTAGAGGGTGTGGAATGGTCAGCTTTGAATGGGAAAACCATTGTTGAAGTTTCTCAATTCTGGGCTGGAGTGAATTCCTTCTTATGGTTGCCGGGTGAAGCAATCTTCCATTACTTGCCAGTTGGAATTGTTTGGTCAGTGACACGTAAAATGGGAACTAGTCAAATTCTGGGGATTGTTCTGGGAATTTGTTTGGTTTCACCAAATCAATTACTAAATGCTTATAGCGTAGCAAGTACTTCAGCAGCTGACATTGCAGCTGACTGGACTTGGGATTTTGGTTATTTTGCTGTTCAAAAGATTGGTTACCAAGCTCAAGTTATTCCAGCGCTCTTAGCCGGTTTATCTCTGGCTTACTTAGAACGTTTCTGGCGTAAACACATTCCAGAAGTGATTTCAATGATTTTTGTACCATTTCTGTCGTTGATTCCGGCTTTGATTCTAGCACACACAGTTCTTGGTCCAATTGGGTGGACATTTGGTAAAGGAATCTCAGCAGTTGTTCTTGCTGGTTTGACAGGTCCAGTAAAATGGCTTTTCGGAGCAATCTTTGGTGCACTTTATGCCCCACTGGTTATCACAGGATTGCATCACATGACCAATGCGATTGATACACAATTGATCGCTGATGCTGGTGGTACTGGATTATGGCCGATGATTGCTTTGTCAAATATCGCTCAAGGTTCAGCCGTTTTAGCTTTCTACATTATGAATCGTCATGATGAGCGTGAGGCACAAATTTCGTTGCCAGCAGCTATCTCAGCTTACCTAGGCGTTACAGAACCAGCTCTTTTTGGGATTAACTTGAAGTACGTTTATCCATTTGTAGCTGGAATGATTGGTTCAGGTCTTGCAGGTCTTTTCTGTACAAGCTTTAATATTACAGCTAATGCAATTGGTATTGGAGGGCTTCCAGGAATCCTTTCTATTCAAGCAAAATATATGGGCTTCTTTGCCATCAATATGTTGATTGCCATCGCTGTACCATTTGCCTTGACTTTTATGTTCCGCAAAATTGGTTTCTTAACAAAAGCAGAAGATGATGCTAAAAAAGAGATCAGTCACAAGTACAAGCAGTAGTTGAAGCTAAGAAGGATGCTGAATCACCTGCTGGTACGGTTGTCGCTATTCAAAGTCCCCTTCTTGGGCATGCTAAAAATTTGAGCCAAGCCCCTGACCCTGTTTTTGCACAAGGAGTTATGGGACAAGGACTTGTGATTGAACCAGTCGAAGGTGAGTTAGTGGCACCGGTTGATGGTGTTGTATCAGCAATTTTTCCAACAAAACATGCCATCGGTTTAATCTCACAAGAAGGCGTAGAATTATTGATGCATATTGGAATGGATACAGTAAATCTTGATGGTAAAGGCTTTACAGCTCATGTCAAGCAAGGTGATAAAGTGAGTGTTGGTGATGCTTTGATTAGCTTTGATATTGAGATGATTAAGGCTGCCGGATATTCGGTTGACACTCCTGTCATTGTAACCAATCAAAATGATTTCCAAACAGATATGACAAGACAATTACCATGTGACATTAAACGTGGCGAAACTATTTTTACAGCTAGCAAATTGTCCTAAAGGAGTAAAAAGTGACATTTGATAAAAGAAAAGTCGTTTATCAGATTTATCCAAAATCTTATAAAGACACAACTGGAAACGGTATTGGTGATTTACGAGGTATTATTGAAAAATTACCCTATTTGGAAGAATTAGGTGTTGATGTCATCTGGCTCAACCCCTTCTACCCAAGTCCTCAACGTGATAACGGATATGATATTTCGGATTACACAGCTATCAACCCTTTATTTGGAAGTATGGCTGATTTTGAAGAATTGGTTCAAGCAGCTAAGGCGCATAGTATCGAGTTGATGCTTGATATGGTTTTAAATCATTGTTCAACCGAGCATGAGTGGTTCCAAAAAGCCTTAGCGGGCGATAAGTATTACCAAGATTTCTTTATTTTACGTGATCAGCCAACGAACTGGGTGTCAAAATTTGGCGGAAATGCTTGGGCGCCATTTGGAGATACGGGAAAATATTATTTACACCTTTTTGATATCAGTCAAGCTGATTTGAATTGGCGTAATCCACATGTTCGTAAAGAGTTATTCAAAGTAGTTAACTTCTGGCGTTCTAAGGGAGTTAAGGGATTTCGTTTTGATGTGATTAATTTAATCGGAAAAGACGAAGAACTCAAGGATAATGATGCCTTTGATGGCAAACCCGAATACACAGATCGTCCGATTGCTCATGACTATCTTAAAGAGTTAAATCAAGCAACATATGGTCAAGATGAAGATGGCATGACAGTTGGTGAGATGAGTTTCACAGACATTCCAAATTGCATTCAGTACAGCCATCCAGACAGTCATGAATTGGATATGGTTTTCAATTTTCATCATCTTAAAGTTGATTATGAAAACGGCCAAAAATGGACCCTAAAACCCTTTGATTTTGAGGAATTAAAACACCTCTTTCATACTTGGGGTCAAGAGATGAGTGAGGCAAATGGCTGGTCAGCCCTCTTTTGGAACAATCACGACCAACCGCGTGCTCTTAACCGTTTTGTGGATATCGAGCACTTCCGTAAGGAAGGAGCAACCATGCTTGCAGCAGCCATTCATTTATCGCGTGGCACACCATACATCTACATGGGTGAGGAAATTGGTATGCTTGACCCTGATTATGATAGCATGGCAGATTACGTCGACGTGGAGAGCTTGAATGCTTATCAAAGCTTGCTGGAATCTGGCAAGTCTGAAGCAGAATCATTTGCAATTATTCGTGCAAAATCCCGTGACAATAGCCGAGTTCCCATGCAATGGGATGCTTCTGAAAATGCTGGCTTTTCAACTGGCACGCCATGGCTAAAAGCAGGAAAAACTTATCCTGACATTAACGTCGAAAATGAAAAAAGCGGACCGATTTTCACTTTCTATCAAGAATTGATTAAGCTTAGAAAAGCCATGCCAATTATTGCTGAAGGTGATTATCAGTCAGCTTACCAAAATCATCCAAATATTTATGCTTTTGAACGTCATTTAGGCGATGAAAATCTATTAGTTTTAAATAACTTTTTTGCTAAGGATGTTACTATTGATTTGCCTGAAAGTTATCAGATTGGCAAAGTGCTACTAAGCAATTACCAAGACACAAAACTCTCAGACAAAATCACTCTAAAACCTTATCAAACTCTGGCCATTTATCAAGAAAAATCAACTAGCAAATAGAAGAACTGCAAAAATAGAGATGACAACAATAAGAGCTAGCAGAAAAATGATTTTACCAGCAAGGCTGTGTGGATTGATAGATGCCCCAAAGCTTCTCAAGCGTGTTAGGTCATCTCTTTTTTCAAATTGCTGACATTCATACCGATAGGCAGAGGCAAGAAGTCCAAGAAGGGTAAGACAGAAGCCGCATAAGATGATTTTTAGACCAAAAGGCGATAACGATTTACCAAATACCGCAGCAACTATAAAGAAAAAAATAGACAACACTAAAAAAATGAGAACAGGTCCCCTTTTATCCTGACTAGTTTTCATAAAACCTCCCCAAATAAACTTTTTCCTCATTATAGCATTAATTAGTTTAGACAATAAAAATTACCTCCCTCAAGCTCTTACTTGGGGGAGATTGTTTTTATGAGAATGTTTTTTGGAAAATATCTTGAACTTGATTGTCAGGTGTAATAGAAATCAGTTTTATTCCAATTACCTTTCCTTCAGAAAGTGATAAATGCTTCAGACAATAATAATAAGTCTTAGCCATCTTATCTTCAGCAATTCGGTTAGCAATTGTAAGATGTGGAACCCAGTTATTGGGTGAGTAAAGTGAGTCCTTGCTGAGATAATCACTTAATTGCTGATGGATATCAAAATGAAGTTTACTCATCTGCGGAGTTTTTATAGGGCTAAGAAAAATGATATTGGCATTAATAAAAGAACCAATAGATGTAAACGAAATATCAATTGGCTTATCAGGAAATGTTAAAGTTTCTAGTCCTTTTATGATATCGTCTTTGGTGGTGCCTTCGTCAAATGATGCTAAGGTAATATGTGGCTCTCTATCTGTTACTTCGTAAGCATATTGAGATAATTGGGCATCACTTAGCTCTTTCCAAAATTCTTTAATAGTCGCTTGTAGGTTATCATCCAATGTCATAATAAGTGCAAACATATCTCCACATCCCTTTAAGTATTTTAGGTAATATTATATCATCTTTTGAAAGACAATAAAAAACCACTTTAGCAATATTGCTAAAGTGGTTTTTGTATTCAATTATTTTACTTCAGTAAAGATTACGTGTTTACGCAATTTTGGTGAGTATTTTTTCAATTGAAGACGGTCTGGAGTGTTACGTTTGTTTTTTGAAGTAAGGTACAAGCGTTCACCAGATTCTTTGTGTTCAAGTGTAATATTTACGCGCATGGTATCTCCCTTCTAATTATTTAGCTGCTTTAGCGATTTTACGTCCTTTGTAGTATCCTTTAAGTGATACACGGTGAGAACGTGAGTAATCTCCAGTAGTTTCGTCAAATTTAACTGATGGAGCAGTCAATTTGTAGTGTGTACGACGTTTGTTTTTCTTCGCTTTTGAAGTGTGACGTGCAGGTACTGCCATGTTTTATTTCCTCCGATAATATTTTTAATTTGTTCTTGATTTTGAATCAACTTTAACATAATAACATATCTTTTTTGTAAAGTAAAGTTACTTGACAAAAAAATTGAAAAAGTTGGCAATTTAACGTTTTCAGGCAAGTTGTGCTTTAATAAAATACGAAAAATAAATAGTCCCTTCTTCTTTAGCTGCCCTTTTTATGATAAAATAAAGAGTGATTGAATAGCTACTATAGTAGAAAGGAATTAATGGGCTGAATTTGCAAAAATTTGGTGCCGGTATATCTTATTTATGAAATTACAAAAACCTAAAGGAACACAAGATATTTTACCTAGCGAAAGCGCTAAATGGCAATATGTCGAAGCTGTTGCACGTGAAACCTTCAAAAAATACAACTACAGTGAAATTCGTACACCAATGTTCGAACATTACGAAGTTATCAGTCGTTCAGTCGGAGATACAACTGATATCGTAACAAAAGAAATGTATGATTTCCATGATAAAGGTGACCGCCATATCACTTTGCGTCCAGAAGGAACAGCGCCAGTGGTTCGTTCTTTTGTGGAAAATAAATTATTTGCACCAGAAGTTCAAAAACCAGTTAAAATGTACTACATTGGCTCAATGTTCCGTTACGAACGTCCACAAGCTGGTCGTTTACGTGAATTCCACCAAGTCGGTGTTGAGTGCTTTGGTTCAGCAAATCCAGCTACAGAC
Source organism: Streptococcus ruminicola (assembly GCF_011387195.1). Lineage (NCBI taxonomy): Bacteria > Bacillati > Bacillota > Bacilli > Lactobacillales > Streptococcaceae > Streptococcus > Streptococcus ruminicola. The sequence goes on along the minus strand of NZ_CP046919.1, from coordinate 795,229 downwards.
GTTGAAACAATCGCTATGGCTTACCAATTGTTCCAAACATTGGGGATTAAAGATGTAACACTTCACTTGAACACTCTAGGAAGTGCTGCTAGCCGTGCTGCTTACCGTCAAGCTTTGATTGATTATTTGACACCAATGCGTGACAAATTGTCAGCAGATAGCCAACGTCGTTTGGATGAAAACCCACTTCGTGTTCTTGACTCAAAAGAAAAAGAAGATAAAGTAGCTGTTGAAAATGCACCATCAATCCTTGATTACCTTGATGAAGAAAGTCAAGCTCACTTTGATGCTGTGCGTGAAATGCTTGAAACACTTAACATCCCATATGTAATTGATACTAATATGGTTCGTGGACTTGACTACTACAACCACACTATCTTTGAATTCATCACAACTGTTGATAAATCTGAGTTGACAATCTGTGCAGGTGGTCGCTACGATAGCCTTGTTGAATACTTTGACGGACCAGAAACACCTGGATTTGGTTTTGGACTTGGTCTTGAACGTTTGCTTCTTATCTTGGACAAACAAGGTATTGAATTGCCAGTTGAAAAAGAAATGGACGCCTACATCGCTGTCTTGGGACAAGGTGCTAATATTAAAGCTTTGGAATTGGTACAAGCTATCCGTAACCAAGGCTTCTCAGCTGAACGTGATTACCTTGGACGCAAGATTAAAGCACAATTCAAATCAGCTGACGCTTTCAATGCTAAAACAGTCATCACATTAGGTGAAAGCGAAATTGAAGCAGGTCAAGTCACTGTTAAAAACAATAAAACACGTGAAGAAGTTTCAGTCAGCTTTGCAGATATCGAAACAAACTTTGCAGAAATTCTTGCTAAATTGAGCTAAGAAAGCAATCTTTGCAAAAAGTTATGAGCTCTTTGTTAATGAAAAGGCTTAATGAGAAAAGAATTTGAAAAACTCCCCCACATGGGTGGGGTTTTTCTTTGCTTTTTGCTATAATAGATGGGAATGAATAAATTTAAAACGGAGAATCATATCAAATGAAACGTACAATGTATGCTGGTCGTGTTCGCAGCGAACACATTGGCCAAGAAATTACTCTAAAAGGTTGGGTCGGACGTCGTCGTGACCTCGGTGGACTTATTTTCATCGATCTTCGTGACCGCGAAGGTATCATGCAATTAGTCATCAACCCAGAGAAAGTTTCAAGTGATGTTATGGCAACTGCAGAAAGCCTTCGTAACGAATTCGTTATCGAAGTAACTGGTGTCGTTGCACAACGTGAACAAGAAAACACTAACTTGCCAACTGGTGCTGTTGAATTGAAAGTATCAGCATTGACAGTTTTGAACACCGCTAAAACAACACCATTTGAAATCAAAGATGATGTGGAAGTTAGCGATGATAACCGTCTTCGTTACCGTTACTTGGATCTTCGTCGTCCAAAAATGCTTAACAACTTCAAATTGCGTGCCAAAGTAACTCACTCAATCCGTAACTACTTGGATGGTTTAGAGTTTATCGATGTTGAAACACCAATGTTGACAAAATCAACTCCAGAAGGTGCGCGTGACTACTTGGTACCAAGTCGTGTGAACCAAGGTCATTTCTACGCTTTGCCACAAAGTCCACAAATTACAAAACAATTGTTGATGAACGCTGGTTTTGACCGCTACTATCAAATCGTTAAATGTTTCCGTGACGAAGACTTGCGTGGTGACCGTCAACCTGAATTTACACAGGTCGATATGGAAACTTCATTCTTGTCAGACAAAGATATCCAAGATATCACTGAAGGAATGATTGCTAAAGTCATGAAAGACACTAAAGGAATCGACGTTACATTGCCATTCCCACGTATGTCTTATGACGATGCAATGAACAACTACGGTTCAGATAAACCTGATACACGTTTTGAAATGCTTTTACAAGACTTGACAGACCTTGTCAAGGATGTTGACTTCAAAGTCTTCTCACAAGCTCCAGTCGTAAAAGCAATCGTTGTTAAAGGTAATGCAGATAAATACTCACGTAAAAGCATTGATAAATTAACAGAATTCGCAAAACAATTTGGTGCCAAAGGTCTTGCTTGGGTTAAATTTACTGATGGTTCTCTTAACGGACCTGTTGCCAAATTCTTGACAAATATTGAAGATAAGTTGACAGCAAGTTTACAACTTGAAGACAATGATTTGGTACTTTTCGTTGCTGATACACTTGAAGTAGCTAACAACACACTTGGTGCACTTCGTACACGTATCGCTAAAGAACTTGATATGGTTGACAACTCTAAATTCAACTTCCTTTGGGTTGTTGATTGGCCAATGTTTGAATGGTCTGAAGAAGAAGGACGTTACATGTCAGCTCACCACCCATTCACATTGCCGACTGAAGAATCAGCTCACGAATTAGAAGGTGACCTTGCTAAAGTTCGTGCCGTTGCATACGATATCGTTCTTAACGGTTATGAACTCGGTGGTGGTAGCCTACGTATCAACCAACGTGAATTGCAAGAACGTATGTTCAAAGCTCTTGGCTTTACAGCTGAAGAAGCAGCTGACCAATTTGGTTTCTTGCTAGAAGCTATGAATTACGGATTCCCACCACACGGTGGACTTGCTATCGGTCTTGACCGTTTCGTTATGCTTCTTGCTGGTGAAGACAACATTCGTGAAGTTATTGCCTTCCCTAAAAATAACAAAGCAACTGACCCAATGACACAAGCACCTAGCCTTGTTTCAGACAAACAATTAGAAGAATTGGCTTTAGCAACTAAAACTAATAACTAATGATTAAAAAAGCATCTTTAAAAAAGAAAACAAAGTATATCGTTAGCCGTTGGGCTAAGAAATATGGCCTTTTAAAAACGATGCAAAGCATTTCAAGAGAGAAGTACGCGGAAAAAATTTCCGCTTCTCTTTTTTATGGTTTGCTTTCAGCTATCGCGGTAAACTTCTTCTTCCAACCAGGACATGTCTATTCAAGTGGCGCAACTGGTTTGGCACAGGTTTTGTCAGCGATTAGTGAGCGTTTGATTGGTTTTAGATTACCGATTTCTATCGTTTTTTATGCCATTAATTTGCCGCTATTAATCTTGGCTTGGTATAAAATTGGTCATAAATTTACCGTTTTTACTCTGATTACAGTTTCTATGAGTTCATTCTTCATCCAAATTGTTCCAGAGATTACGCTAACAACTGATCCACTTGTCAATGCTATTTTTGGTGGTTTGGTTATGGGTACTGGGGTTGGATTTAGTTTGAAATCACGTATTTCTAGTGGTGGTACTGACATTGTCAGCTTGACCATTCGTAAAAAAACGGGACGTGATGTCGGAAGTATTTCCCTTATGGTAAATGGCGTCATCATGATTTTTGCGGGCATCCTATTTGGTTGGCAATATGCGCTTTACTCAATGGTGACTATTTTTGTTTCAAGTCGTGTGACGAATGCGATTTTCACAAAACAAAAGAAAATGCAGGCAATGATTGTAACCAGCTGCCCAGAAAAAGTTATCGCTATGATTCACACTAAACTTCATCGTGGAGTGACACAGATAAATAATGCTGAGGGAACTTACAATCATGAAAAGAAAGCAGTTCTGCTAGCTATTATTACTCGTGAAGAGTACAATGATTTCAGATATTTAATGAGGAAAACAGATCCTAAGGCCTTTGTTTCGGTTGCTGAAAATGTTCATATTATTGGACGTTTTGTTGATGACTAACCTTTTGATTAATTTCCTATAATTAGTTTTAGGAGGAGTGTAATATGGCTCAAAAGCTTAGACAAGTACGAAGTTTATTGTTGATTGCTCTTGGTGTAGCAATGTATACCTTTGGTTTTGTTAAATTTAATATGGCAAACGCTCTTGCTGAAGGTGGCGTTGCAGGGGTAACCTTGATTATCCATGCGCTTTATAAAATTGACCCAGCTTATACTTCTCTCATTTTAAATATTCCTTTGTTTATCATGGGAGCTCGAGTTTTGGGGCGAAAATCATTAGCCTTGACCATTTATGGGACAGTTTTACTTTCCTTCTTTATCTGGTTTTGGCAACAAGTACCAGTGAAAATTGTGCTGCAAAATGACATGATGTTGGTTGCTGTTGTTGCTGGTTTATTTGCAGGTGCAGGTAGTGGACTGGTTTTTCGATATGGTGCAACGACAGGTGGTACAGATATCATTGGACGCGTGATTGAGGAAAAATTTGGCTTTAAATTAGGTCAAACGCTTCTATTTGTGGATGCTCTTGTATTGACAGCGTCACTTGTTTACATTGATTTGCAACACATGCTTTACACTTTGGTAGCAAGTTTTGTGTACAGCCAAGTGCTAACAATTGTGCAAAATGGTGGTTATACAGTACGTGGTATGATTATCATTACCCAAAAATCGCAAGAAGCTGCGGATGCTATTTTGAATGGTATTAACCGTGGTGTCACTTACCTAAATGGACAAGGGGCTTACTCAGGAAATGAAAAAAATATCTTGTACGTTGTTTTGAATCCAGGTGAAGTTCGTGATGTCAAAGCTATCATGGCTGATCTGGACCCAGATGCTTTTATTTCCATTATAGATGTTGACGAAGTTGTTTCTTCTGACTTTAAAATCAGAAGAAAGAACTACGATAAATAGTCAAAAAGACGAGGTGATTTCACCCGTCTTTTTTTGATTGACATAAGTGCGGAAAATTCATAAACTAGAGAAAACGATTACAATGTATAGGAGTGATTTGAGATGGCTAAAAGAATTAATGTCACACTTGTCAAAGTTTCTATGATTATTAAAGGTTATGAATGTGGACCAGGTGTCCCAAAACTTTTGGTACAGTTAACGCATAAAGTGTCAGGAGTTGTCGCTGATAAGCTCCTAGTCAGGACTGCAGGTAAAGAACGTCAGATTAGTAGAGTGTACTTGTCAGATGATAAGGGACAAGAAGTCAGCAGTGCCAGTGAGTATCTAGTTATCAAAATGCCAGTGACTTTTGATAGTCAGAAAAATGCAGCTATAGCTTGTCCATTTTATTACAATCTGGAAACCTTGCACAACACTTGGGTGGAAGATTATCCAGTTACTATAAATGGATTAGAGGTAATTTGTGACGGTGAAGTGGCTGAACTATCTGGAAGCTATGATATTATTCATAACCGTCTATCACCTGATACTGATGTCTTTAATAAGCGTGGCTTTTATTCTGGGACTTACCTCAATCCATTAACGAAGCAAACAGAAAAACTCACCCTTCATTATGTGGCTTACGACCCTAAATACTTAAAATCGGGAGAAAGTTTTCCTTTGTTAATCTGGCTGCATGGTCAAGGTGAAGGTGGGGTAGACACGGACATTACCCTTCTTGGAAATGAGGTGGTAGCTCTAGCTAAGCCCGCTATTCAATTCCATTTTACAGCTGGTAAGCAAACAGGTGCTTATGTTTTAGCTATTCAGACTCCAACTTATTGGATGGATGAGGGCGATGGGACCAACGGTGCTGGCGCTGGCGATTCGCGTTACACAGAGATTCTGATGGATATCATCAAAAATTATGTTGCGAGTACGCCTGCTGTGGATACCAATCGCATTTACCTAGCAGGTTGTTCAAATGGTGGCTACATGACGATTAATCTTGCTATTTCAAATCCTGGTTATTTTGCGGCTCTAGTTCCTCAAGCGGCAGCTTATTCTTATTATGAATATGAGCGAAATGCTGACGGTTCATACGCCACTTCACCGTCTTCTACTAGCTTCATTCGTAAAGATGCCCTTTATTTTGATGAGGAAAAAATGCTAGCGCTAAAAGAGATACCAATGTGGTTTATTCACGCAGCCAATGACACGATTGTTAATCCAAAGGATTATTCATTGCCTATTTATAAGAATTTGCTTGATAGCGGAGCTGAGAACAAGTGGTTTTCTTACTTTGAAAGTGTTGAGGGAACAGACATGCAAGGTGTCTCTTACCTTGGGCATTTATCTTGGATCTATTTCTTTAAAGACCAAGTGTCAGGGGTGCAGGATATCTCTGCTATCAAAAGTGCGAAAGAGTTATCAGGCTTTTCTCCAAGCAATAAAGGAAAAGGCGGCACAAGCACAGCTAAGGTCTCAAAGAAAACCTATCACAATATCTTTGATTGGTTAAATGACCAGAAGAAAGTATAAAAAAAAAGACCGTTAAAACGGTCTTTTTGACTATGGATGAAAGAGGCTGCCTAGCATGATAGCAGTAGCGGCATGACCTTTATATTTTTCAGGGCTGTCGGCAATTTCTTTGTAGAGTGCTGTAATTTCAGATGATGTCTTGAGTTTATGCGTTAGCAAATACATAGAAATGGCATGAGCCAGTTTGGTACGTGCTAGTTGATCGTATTCGTTTTTTTCCAAATCTTTAGCAAGTGCAAAGATGTCTGCTTTTAAAGGTTCGCTATCAGGTAAGCTAGCATAAGCTTTACTGAGCAATTCCATGAGATGATTTTCCCTTGTCATAATAAAAATCTCCTTTATGATTATGGCAATAGTTTATTATTTTAGCTCAAAAAGGTCAAGAAAAAAGAGAGTGGACAGATTCCAACTCTCTTTGGTTTTATATATTGTCAGAAATGATTACATTTCGTTAGGAGCTTCAACGCCAAGGAGACGAAGGGCTTCTTTAAGAACTGTAGCAGTTGCGTAGCTTAGTGCTAGACGGCTATCACGTTCTGGGCTTTCGTCAAGGATACGTGTGTGTGCGTAGTATTTGTTGAAGCTTTGTGCAAGGCTGATAGCGAATTTTGCAATGATTGATGGTTCAAAGTTGTCAGCTGCACGTTTGATAATGCGTGGGAAGTCTTGGATAAGTTTCACAATTTCCCAGCTTTCAGCATCATCAAGGCTGTAAACGTCGTTTACAGATGGTGTAAACTCAGCTTTACGAAGGATTGATTGGATACGAGCGTGAGCGTATTGAACGTAAGGTCCAGTTTCACCTTCAAATGACACCATAGCGTCAAGGTCGAAGTCATAACCGTTCAAGCGATCTGTTTTCAAATCGTAGAACTTGATAGCGCCGACACCGACAGCATGAGCAACAGCTTCTTTATCAGCAAGGTTAGGGTTTTTAGCGTTGATTTGATCTTCAGCACGTTTAACAGCTTCAGCGATTGTTGGTTCAAGAAGGATAACGTTACCTTTACGAGTTGAAAGTTTTTTACCTTCTTTAGTAACAAGTCCGAATGGTACGTGAGTGATATCTTCATTCCATTCGAAGTCCATTTCGTTAAGAACGGCTTTCAATTGTTTGAAGTGAGCTGATTGTTCGTTACCAACGACGTAGATGGCTTTGGCAAAGTCATAAGTACGTTTGCGGTAAAGAGCGGCAGCCAAGTCACGTGTGATGTAAAGTGTTGCACCGTCAGATTTTTTAATCAATGCTGGGTGTTCGATACCGTATTTTTCAAGGTTAACAACTTGAGCACCTTGAGATTCTTCAAGAAGACCTTTTTCAGTCAAGATATCGACAACTTCATCCATTTTATCGTTGTAGAAAGCTTCACCGTTAAAGCTGTCAAATGAAACACCAAGTTCGTTGTAAAGGCGGTTAAATTCAACAAGACTTTCGTCACGGAACCATTGCCATAGTGAGATAGCTTCTTCGTCGCCTGCTTCTAATTTACGGAACCATTCGCGAGCTTCTTCATCAAGTTCTGGTTGTGTTTCAGCTTCAGCATTGATACGAACGTAAAGTTTCAAGAGTTCGTCGATTGGGTGAGCTTTTACAGCTTCTTCGTCACCCCATTTTTTGTAGGCAACAATCAACATACCGAATTGTTTACCCCAGTCACCGAGGTGGTTGATTTTAACAGCTTTATAACCAAGTTTTTCAAAAATATTAGCCAAGCTATCACCGATAACAGTTGAACGAAGGTGTCCAATTGAGAATGGTTTAGCGATGTTTGGACTAGACATATCGATAGCAACATTGCGACCGTGTCCTTCATCTTGGCTAGCGTAGTCGCTTCCGTTTGCGATAACTTGTCCTAGAACATCAGCAGAGATGCTTTTTTTGTCAAGGAAGAAGTTGATGTATGGTCCAACGGCTTCGATTTTTTCAAAACCAGCTGTGTCCATTTTTTCAGCAATATCTGCTGCAATCATTTGTGGTGCTTTACGAAGGATTCGAGCCAATGAGAATGCTGGAAAGGCAAGGTCCCCCATGTCAGAATTTTTTGGCACTTCAAGCAGATTAACAATTTGTTCTTGGTCTAATTCTGGAACAATAGTGTGAATGCGTTCTGCAATTGTACGTTTAGTATCCATGATTTTCTCCTAAATTAGTTAGTCATATTATTTTAACATAAAAATAAGAAATAAACGAGGTAAGTGACAAGAAAACGTTTGAAGGAGTAAAAATTAAGACTTTATAAGGAAGATAGCCCAAGGAAAGGTGAAAAAATTCCATTTTTTTGGTATAATTTTAAGGATAAATATACACAAAGGGAAAGTTAAATGAATAAAATAGAACGTCAAAATCGAATCAAACGTTTGATTCAATCAGGCCATATCGGCACACAAGAGGAAATCAAGCGACATTTGCAGGAAGAAGGCATTAACGTCACTCAAGCGACCTTGTCACGTGACCTTCGTGAAATTGGACTGTTGAAATTGCGCGATGCTTCAGGAAAACTCTACTACAGCCTATCAGAAACTTCAGAGACAACTTTTGGAGCGAATATCCGTTCATATATTCTAAAGGTAGCTCGTGCAGGTTTCATGTTGGTGTTACATACTAATCTTGGTGAAGCAGATGTTTTAGCCAACTTGATTGACAGCAGCGATATCGCTGAAATTTTAGGAACTGTGGCTGGCGCTGATACTTTGTTGGTCATTTGTAAAGATGAAGAAACAGCAAAAGCCTTTGAAAGTGACTTGTCAACAGGCTTATGAGCAACTATGAAGAAGCCGTAGAACGATTGCTAGAAGTCATAAAAAAGCATGATAGCGTCATCGAATTTCAAAAGGCTGAAGAAAAAATAAAGGACTTTCCAGAACTAGAAGAATTGGTCAAAGATATGAAGGCTTATCAGCAGGAGGCTGTGCTTTTTCACAAGATTGATAAAGCGCACGCTGAGAAAAAAGCTGGTGAGCAAGCTGACCAGTTGCAAGAAGAACTATCAGACCTTCCAATTGTCAAAGATTATCGTGCAAAAATGCAGGATGCCAGTGACCTAGTTCAATATATTACAAATAGCTTGGAAACGAAAATTAACGAGGAGTTAAGTAATGGCAAAAGATAAAATTTCTCCAGGCATGCAACAGTATTTGGATGTCAAAAAAGACTATCCAGATGCTTTTTTACTTTTCCGCATGGGAGACTTTTACGAACTATTTTATGAGGATGCTGTCAAGGCGGCACAGATTTTAGAGATTAGTTTAACTAGTCGTAATAAAAATGCTGACAATCCTATTCCGATGGCTGGTGTTCCTTATCATTCAGCCCAACAATACATTGATGTCTTAGTTGAAATGGGGTATAAGGTTGCCATTGCTGAGCAGATGGAAGATCCGAAGCAGGCAGTGGGTGTGGTTAAGCGTGAAGTCGTTCAGGTGATTACACCAGGAACTGCTGTTGATTCCTCTAAACCTGACAATGCCAACAATTTCTTAGTAGCTATTGATTCTGATGGCAAGACTTTTGGTTTAGCCTACATGGATGTGTCAACGGGTGAGTTTTACGCGACAAGTTTGTCTGATTTTACAAGTCTAAAAAGTGAGATTTTAAACCTCAAGGCTCGTGAAATCGTGGTTGGTTATGACCTTTCTGAAGATGAGCAACACAGCCTGGTTAAACAACTCAACTTGCTTTTATCGTTTGAACAAGAGCGTTTTGAAGATGTGCATTTGATTGACCCGAATTTAACAGCGTTAGAGATTTCTGCTGCTGAAAAATTACTTCAATACGTTCATACGACACAAAAACGTGAACTCAGTCACCTGCAAAAGCTGGTTCACTATGAAATCAAAGACTATCTTCAAATGTCTTATACGACAAAATCAAGTCTTGATTTGCTAGAAAATGCCCGCACAAGCAAGAAGCACGGTAGTCTTTACTGGTTGCTTGATGAAACTAAGACGGCTATGGGGATGCGTTTGTTGCGTAACTGGATTGATCGTCCATTGGTTAATCAAGAACAAATTGAAGAACGCCAAAATATTGTCCAAGTTTTCTTAGACAACTTCTTTGAACGTAGTGATTTGACGGATAGTCTAAAAGGCGTTTATGATATTGAGCGTTTGGCTAGTCGTGTGTCATTTGGAAAAGCCAATCCAAAAGATTTGCTTCAACTTGGTCACACTTTGGGACAAGTGCCAACGATTAAAGCTATCTTGGAGTCTTTTGATAGTCCTTATCTTGACAAGCTTGTCAACAGCATTGACACTTTACCAGAACTAGAGTCGTTGATTAGCTCTGCTATTGACCCAGATGCTCAGGCAGTCATCACAGAAGGAAGTATTATCAGAACTGGTTTTGATGAGACTTTGGACAAATATCGTAAAGTCATGCGCGAAGGGACAAGCTGGATTGCTGAGATTGAAGCCAAAGAACGTGCAGCAAGTGGTATTACAAACCTAAAAATTGATTACAATAAAAAAGATGGTTACTATTTCCATGTAACAAATTCTAACCTTTCTTTGGTGCCAGATTACTTCTTCCGTAAAGCAACTTTGAAGAATTCAGAGCGTTTTGGTACGGCTGAATTGGCTAAAATTGAAGGTGAAATGCTAGAGGCGCGTGAGCAATCAGCAAGCCTAGAATACGATATTTTCATGCGTGTTCGTGCGCAGGTTGAACGTTATATTTCACGTCTGCAAGATTTGGCAAAAGCTATTTCTACAGTCGATGTTCTGCAAAGTTTGGCAGTGGTTGCGGAAAATAATCATTACGTGCGTCCAACTTTCAACAATAATCATGAAATTAAGATTGATAAAGGTCGCCATGCGGTTGTTGAAAAAGTCATGGGTACGCAAGAATATATCCCAAATACCATCACATTTGGCAGAAATACCAATATTCAGCTGATTACTGGTCCAAATATGAGTGGTAAGTCAACTTATATGCGTCAGTTAGCTTTGACGGTTATCATGGCGCAGATGGGGTCATACGTTGCTGCTGAGAGTGTTAGTCTTCCAGTTTTTGATGCGATTTTCACACGTATCGGTGCGGCGGATGATTTGATTTCAGGTCAGTCAACCTTCATGGTGGAAATGATGGAAGCCAACCAAGCCATTAAACGTGCTAGTGACAAATCTTTGATTCTCTTTGATGAATTGGGACGCGGAACAGCAACTTACGATGGAATGGCTTTGGCGCAATCTATCATTGAGTATATTCACGATCACATCGGTGCTAAGACTATGTTTGCGACCCACTATCATGAGTTGACATCTCTGTCAACTACCTTGACACACCTTGTCAATGTCCATGTCGCAACCCTTGAACGTAACGGTGATGTGACTTTCCTTCATAAAATTGCAGAAGGACCAGCTGATAAATCCTATGGTATTCACGTTGCAAAAATTGCAGGCCTACCAGAAGACTTATTGAAGCGTGCAGACAGCATTTTAACTAATCTTGAATCAGGTGCTGCGCAGCTTCATTTGACAGCAGAAGTTGACAGTGAACCAGTAGCAACTGAGTCAGAAGTTTCAGAACCTGTAGTGGAGCAATTAAGTCTTTTTGCAGAAGATTCTTCTAATCAAGAAGTGATTGAAGCACTTAAGAAAGTTGATTTGATGAACTTGACACCTATGCAGGCTATGAATGTCATCTATGAATTGAAAAATATGTTATAAATAAGGAGGCAATCTAAAAGCAGATTGCCTTTTTACTTTGTGTTATAATTAAAGGTAAACAATCCTGAATGAAAGGAAAAGGAATGCCGCTTCAAAACTGCATTCTATCAGATAAATTATGAGTAAAATTATTGAGTTGCCAGAGGTTTTGGCCAACCAGATTGCTGCAGGTGAAGTGATTGAACGACCGGCCAGTGTGGTTAAAGAATTGGTTGAAAATTCGATTGATGCTGGAAGTAGTCAGATTACCATTGAGATTGAAGAATCAGGTCTTAAGAAGATTCAAGTCACTGATAATGGTGAGGGAATTTCTCAAGAGGATGTGGCTTTAAGTTTGCATCGCCATGCTACAAGTAAGATTAAAAGCCAAGCTGACCTTTTTCGTATCAGAACTTTGGGATTCCGCGGTGAGGCCATTCCTTCCATTGCCTCAATTAGCTACTTTACAGTGAAAACAGCGACTGCTGATGAACACTATGGAACGCTTTTAGTGGCAAAGGGGGGCGAGATTGAGCGACAAGAACCAATTTCAACACCTGTCGGGACAAAAATTACCGTTGAAAATCTTTTTTACAACACTCCTGCTCGTCTCAAATATATGAAGAGCTTGCAATCAGAGTTGGCACATATTGTTGATGTGGTCAATCGTTTGAGTTTGGCACATCCTGAAATTGCCTTTACTTTGATTAATGATGGTCGTCAAATGACAACGACTTCTGGGACAGGTGATTTGCGTCAAGCCATCGCTGGTATTTATGGTTTAAATACAGCTAAGAAAATGATTGAAATCTCAAATGCTGACCTTGATTTTGAAGTCTCAGGTTATATTAGCTTACCAGAATTGACGCGTGCAAATCGCAATTACATCACAATTTTAATCAATGGTCGCTACATCAAAAACTTCTTGCTCAACCGTGCGATTTTGGATGGTTATGGATCAAAATTGATGGTTGGTCGTTTCCCAATTGCGGTCATTGACATTCAAATCGACCCTTATCTTGCCGATGTCAATGTTCACCCAACTAAACAAGAAGTTCGTATCTCAAAAGAAAAAGAACTCATGAGCTTAATTAGCTCAGCTATTGCAGAGAGTTTGCGTGAGCAAGATTTGATTCCAGATGCTCTTGAAAATCTAGCTAAGTCAAGTACTCGAGGTTTTTCAAAACCTCAGCAAACGAGTCTGCCTTTAAAACAATCCAACCTTTACTATGATAAGGAACGTCACGATTTCTTTGTGAAATCAGATACGGTTGAAGAAGAGCCAGCGCAGTTATTTAATGAGGTTGACAAAACTGTCAAGCAAGTTGACAAGCAATCTTCAGTTAGGTATGCACAGCGTTCAGCGGCAGGTCAAGCGTATGATGAGCATGATGATCTTGATTTTAAAAATAAAACGAAAATCAATCGCATGATTGAAAGTCTTGATAAGGAGGAAGTTTCTACTTTCCCTGAGTTAGAGTACTTTGGGCAAATGCACGGTACTTATCTTTTTGCGCAAGGCAATGGTGGGCTTTATATCATTGACCAGCATGCGGCTCAGGAACGTGTCAAGTATGAGTATTATCGTGACAAAATTGGCGAAGTTGATGATTCATTACAACAGTTGCTAATGCCATATTTGTTTGAGTTTTCTGGAGCAGATTTTATCAAGCTTCAAGAAAAAATGGAGCTTTTAAATCAAGTTGGCATCAATCTAGAACCATATGGGAATAATACATTTATTCTTCGTGAACATCCTATTTGGATGAAAGAAGAGGAGATTGAATCGGCTGTTTATGAAATGTGTGATATGTTGCTTTTGACGAATGAAGTATCTGTCAAAAAATATCGTGCAGAGTTAGCGATTATGATGTCATGTAAACGTTCAATTAAAGCTAATCACACTCTTGATGACTATTCAGCCCGACAACTCATTGTTCAATTATCTCAATGTAAGAACCCTTATAACTGCCCACACGGACGTCCAGTACTTGTTAATTTTACCAAGTCAGACATGGAAAAAATGTTCCGTCGTATTCAAGAAAATCATACAAGTTTAAGAGAGTTAGGAAAATACTAAATGTACGATTATATCAAAGGAAAATTAACTAAAATTACTGCGAAATACATTGTCATTGAAGCAGGGGGATTAGGCTATATTGTCAATGTTGCTAATCCTTACAGCTTTTCAGATTTGATGAATCAAGATATCCAAGTCTACCTTCATCAAGTAATTCGTGAAGATGCTCAACTTTTGTTTGGCTTTCATACTGAAGACGAAAAGGCTGTTTTTCTTAATCTGATTTCAGTTTCTGGGATTGGTCCTACAACTGCGCTAGCGATTATCGCAGTGGATGATAATGAAGGTTTGGTCAATGCCATCGACACAAGCGACATCAAATACTTGATGAAATTTCCGAAAATCGGGAAAAAGACTGCCCAACAAATGGTATTGGATTTGGCAGGAAAATTCGTTGATGTTTCTGTGGAAAATGGCAAAGTTTCTCAGACCAAAGCGGCAGCAAACGAGCAGCTTGAAGAAGCCATGGAAGCTCTTTTGGCACTTGGCTACAAAGCAGCAGAACTTAAGAAAATTCGTAAGTTCTTTGAAGGCACAAATGAAACAGCAGAACAATACATCAAATCAAGCCTTAAGATGTTGATGAAGGGCTAGTTATCAAGGAATTACAGGAGATGTTTCACATGAAACGTTGTAGTTGGGTAAGAGAAAGTAATCCTTTATATGTTGCTTACCACGATACGGAGTGGGGAAAGCCACTGCATGACGACCAAGCATTGTTTGAACTTTTATGTCTTGAAACGTATCAGGCAGGTCTTTCGTGGGAAACTATTCTTAATAAACGCGCCTCATTTAACCAAGCCTTCTATGATTATGATGTGGCAAAGGTAGCGCAGATGTCTGATGATGAACTTGGGGCTCTTCTTCAAAATCCAGCAATCGTTCGAAATCGTCGTAAGATTTATGCGACCAGAAGTAACGCACAGGCGTTTATGAAGGTTCAAGAGGCATTCGGTTCTTTTGACGCTTATCTTTGGTCTTGGGTTGATAACATGCCTATTGTAAATGATGTTGAGAATTATGCGACCTTTCCTGCCAGCACGTCTTTATCTGAGGAGCTTTCTAAGGATTTAAAAAAACGAGGCTTCAAATTTGTCGGACCTGTCTGTGTTTATTCCTTTCTTCAGGCGGCAGGTTTGGTTAATGACCATGAAGTCGACTGTGATTTTAAATAATGATAAAGCATCTGAAAACGTCATTCAGGTGCTTTTTATGGTTTTTAAAAAAGTTTACATCAGTGTCAAGTAGCGTCAATGCTTCTTTACACCTTGTCTTTAAAAACTGGTGCTATTGCTTGATAAAATAAGGATTTCTTGTTGACATTCCCTGTAAAAGGTTGTATCTTAATAGGAAAACCAAATCAAGGGTAGGTGGAGATGATGACAAGCATTAGGAGAAATACTTTTGTTTATTTGCTAGCAAATTTTTTAGTGACAGTAGCTTACTCCATGCCACATTCGATTTTAACGGTTATTTTATTGGCAAAGGGATTAAGTTTATCGCAAATTTTACTCATTCAATCTGCTTATAGTATTGCGATTGTCTTAT
This sequence comes from Streptococcus ruminicola, assembly GCF_011387195.1. Lineage (NCBI taxonomy): Bacteria > Bacillati > Bacillota > Bacilli > Lactobacillales > Streptococcaceae > Streptococcus > Streptococcus ruminicola. Next base: position 779,829 of record NZ_CP046919.1, on the reverse strand, counting down.
TTGAATTTCCAAGTGGTTTGTTGGCGGATAACTACTCACGGAAAAATCTTTATAGCTTATCTAAGGTATTTTTGATTGTCATGTTTTTGATTGTGCTTTTCAGCCATAACTTTTACATGATTTTTGGTGCTTGGTTTTGTTATGGGATAGCTGCCGCTCTTGATAGTGGAACTCTTGATGCTTATATTATTAACCAATTAAAACTGGCTCACCGTGAAAGTGACCTTCAACGATTTTTGGCGCTTAGCAATCGTTTGGAAATCATTGGGCTTCTAATTGGGAGTAGTTTAGGTGGTATCCTTTATCAATTCATCGGTATCAATATTTATGTCCTTGGAACGACTTTTTTAGTGGCTTCAACCTTGGTTAGCTTTTTCTTTTTTAAGGAGACAACGAAGTCTTTTGGTTTGCAAGAAAGTCATGTCACAGTTCTTAAAAAGCAGATTCAAGAGAGTTTTAAAGAGCTGCGCAGACAACCGCGTCTAAGTGTCATTCTCATTTTTGATTTTTTAACGCAGATTTTCTTTCAGACGCATTTTCAGTTGTGGCAGTCCTTTTTCTTAAGCAAGGGAATCAGTAGCCGCTATTTCCCAGCTTTTTACATCGCCTTTCAGGTGATTACCTTATTTTCCTATTCTATCAATATCGAAGGCATTAAGAAGCATGCTGGACTTATTAAATTTAGTCCATTGATCATTTTTCTGCCTTTAACTTTCTTTTCAGGGCACTTAGGCATTTTCTTGCCAGCTTATTTTATCTTCATTTTTGTTTTTTATGTCATTGAATTTATCTTAAATTATCACTTTAACAAAATGGTGTCGATTGAGAATATTTCGTCTTTGGTCTCTTTTAAATCGACAGTAGGGCGTTTGGGAAGCATCCTTTTACTTTGTCTGTTGAGTTTTATGGTGAAAATCGTTGCCGTTGAGACGGTTATGGCTATTAATTTCATGGCTTCTGTCGGATTTCTTGCTCTTTTGGGTGTGTTTTTTAAGATAAAAAGAAATTGACAAGTTTGTAAAGATTGTTGACAGCCTTTTTCTGTAGTTAGGCTGTCATTTTTTGCAAAAAGTCATTAATTTTCAGCATTTTTTGATAGAATAAAACTAAATTACGAATAGATAAGTAGGTGGCAATTATGAAAGCTGAGATTATCGCTGTAGGAACAGAGATTTTAACAGGACAAATCACAAATACCAATGCGCAATTTTTATCTGAAGAATTTGCCAAGTTAGGGATTGATGTCTTTTTCCAAACGGCAGTTGGGGACAATGAAGAACGTCTTTTGTCTATCATTGATTTGGCAAGTAAGCGTAGCGATTTAGTTGTTCTCTGTGGTGGTTTAGGACCAACTGAGGATGATTTGACAAAGCAAACCTTAGCAAAATATTTAGGGCGTAACCTGGTCTTTGACGAACAGGCAAGTAAACGTCTAGATGAGTTCTTTGCGACACGTCCTCAATTTACAAGAACAGCTAACAATGAACGCCAAGCTCAACTAATTGAAGGTTCAACTCCTTTGCAAAATAGCACTGGTTTGGCTGTAGGTGGAGTGATTGAAGTTGACGGCGTCACTTATGTTGTTCTTCCTGGCCCACCAAGTGAGCTTAAGCCCATGGTCTGGGATTATTTAGTGCCTTTGTTATCTAGCGACCATAAGCAACTTTATTCACGTGTTTTGCGTTTCTTTGGCATTGGAGAAAGCCAACTGGTAACTGTTTTATCAGATTTGATTGACAACCAAACCGATCCAACCATTGCGCCATATGCTAAGACAGGTGAAGTAACGCTGCGTTTGTCAACGAAAGCAGACGACATTGAATCAGCTAATGAAAAACTAGACCAGCTAGAGCAAAAAATTCTTTCTAAGAAGACTTTAAATAGCATTCCACTTGAGAATTTGCTTTATGGTTACGGTGATGACAATAGTATGGCGCGTGTTGTTTTTGATTTGCTTAAGAAAAAACACAAGACTATCACAGCTGCAGAAAGTTTAACAGCAGGGCTATTTCAATCAAGTATTGCAGACTTCTCAGGCTCTTCAGCAGTTTTTAATGGTGGTTTTGTGACTTATAGCATTGAAGAAAAGGCAAAAATGCTTCAAATCCCTTTAAAAGATTTACAAGAACATGGGGTTGTGAGTCATTTTACAGCTGAAAAAATGGCTGAGCAATCTCGCAAGTTAACAGATGCTGATTTTGGGATTGGATTGACAGGAGTTGCAGGACCAGATAGCTTAGAAGGTCACCCAGCGGGAACAGTTTTCATTGGTATTGCTACTAGAGAAAAAGTTCATTCTATTCGTGTTCTCATAGGTGGACGAAGCCGTTCAGATGTGCGTCATATTGCATGTTTGTATGCATTTAACTTAGTACGTCAAGCTTTATTACAAGATTAAATTCTGCTATAATAGAGCTAGTTTGAACAAACAGAAAGGGAAAAATTTGGCTAAAAAGACAAAGAAAACAGAAGCTATCACGAAGAAATTCGGTGATGAGCGTAAAAAAGCACTTGATGATGCTTTGAAATTAATTGAAAAAGATTTTGGTAAGGGAGCTGTTATGCGCCTTGGCGAACGCGCTGAACAAAAAGTTCAAGTGATGAGTTCAGGTAGTTTGGCTCTTGATATCGCTCTTGGTGCAGGTGGTTACCCTAAAGGACGTATCATTGAAATCTATGGTCCTGAAAGTTCAGGTAAAACAACTGTTGCCCTTCATGCTGTAGCACAAGCTCAAAAAGAAGGCGGTATCGCAGCCTTTATCGATGCTGAACATGCCCTTGACCCAGCTTATGCAGCAGCCCTTGGTGTTAATATTGATGAACTTCTTTTGTCACAACCTGATTCAGGAGAACAAGGTCTTGAAATCGCTGGAAAATTGATCGATTCAGGTGCGGTTGATCTTGTTGTTGTCGACTCTGTTGCAGCTCTTGTTCCACGTGCCGAAATCGATGGTGATATTGGTGATAACCACGTTGGTTTGCAAGCTCGTATGATGAGTCAAGCTATGCGTAAACTATCAGCTTCTATCAATAAAACAAAAACAATTGCCATCTTTATCAACCAATTGCGTGAAAAAGTTGGTGTTATGTTTGGTAACCCAGAAACTACACCTGGTGGACGTGCCCTTAAATTCTACTCTTCAGTTCGTCTAGATGTGCGAGGAAACACACAAATCAAAGGTACTGGTGATCAAAAAGATAGCAACATTGGTAAAGAAACTAAAATCAAAGTTGTTAAAAACAAAGTTGCTCCACCATTTAAAACTGCTGAAGTGGAAATCATGTATGGTGAAGGAATTTCACGCACTGGTGAATTGATTAAAATCGCTAGTGATTTGGATATCATTAAAAAAGCTGGTGCTTGGTTCTCTTACAACGGTGAGAAGATTGGTCAAGGTTCTGAAAATGCTAAGAAATATTTGGCAGATCATCCAGAAATCTTTGACGAAATCGACCACAAAGTTCGTGTTCATTATGGACTTGTTGAAGAAACTGAAGATGAAAAAGCAGCAAAACTTTCTGAAGAATCAGCAGCAACTACTGAAAATGTAGATGAAGTTGTTCTTGATTTGGATGATGCGATTGAAATTGAAGAATAATTTTGAAAGCACTTTAAAGCTTGAAACGATGCGTTTCAGGCTTTTTTTGTTATTTGTGGCTCAAAAGTCGTTAATTTTTGCAAAAAAAATAAATCTTTTTAATTGACTTTTCGAAAAAATAGGTCTTAGGTCCCATGTGCTCCATTATGTATGTGTGCTATAATACAACTATCATGGGATAGAAAGTGAGAGTGCACATGATTAAAATTTACACAATTTCAAGTTGTACAAGCTGTAAGAAAGCCAAAACATGGCTCAACGCTCATCAGCTCCCTTATAAAGAACAGAATTTAGGAAAAGAACCACTATCACGAGAAGAAATCTTAGCGATATTAACAAAAACAGAAAACGGTATTGAAAGTATTGTTTCATCTAAAAACCGTTATGCAAAAGCACTTGACTGCGATATTGAGGAATTAAGTTTAAGTGAGGTTATTGACCTTATCCAAGCTAATCCACGTATCCTAAAAAGCCCAATTTTGATTGACGATAAACGTCTTCAAGTTGGTTATAAAGAGGATGATATCCGTGCTTTCTTGCCACGCTCAATTCGTAATGTGGAAAATGCCGAAGCTCGTCTTCGCGCAGCTTTGTAATATATTATATAGTAGAAAAGATGCCTTTTGGTGTCTTTTTTTAACTCTTAATTAGTATGAAATAAATCTTAAAAAAGTGTAAAAATGAAAAAGTTTACATCCTCTCTATGTCAGCTTTTCTGACCACTTTTGCTGAAAATGATCAAGAATCTGAATAAACTTTGGTTAAATAAAGTCAGATTCTTGTTAAATCTTAGTGAATAAGCTATAATAATTGGTGACAGCTATTTAGAAAGAAGGTGTAAGTATGGGATTTACAGATGAAACTGTACGCTTTAATTTAGACGATAGCAACAAGAAAGAAATTAGTGAAACTTTAACAACGGTTTATCGCTCTCTTGATGAAAAAGGTTATAACCCAATTAATCAGATTGTAGGTTATGTTCTAAGTGGTGACCCTGCTTATGTGCCTCGTTACAATGATGCTAGAAATCAGATTCGTAAATACGAACGTGACGAAATTGTTGAAGAGCTTGTCCGCTATTATCTCAAAGGAAATGGAATTGATTTGAAATGAGAATCATGGGACTAGATGTCGGCTCAAAGACTGTTGGTGTAGCGATTAGCGACCCACTTGGTTTTACAGCACAAGGCGTAGAAATTATCAAAATTGATGAAGAAGCTGGCGAGTTTGGGTTTGAAAGACTTGGAGAGTTAGTTAAACAGTATAAAGTTGATAAGTTTGTGGTTGGTTTACCTAAGAACATGAACAATACTGAAGGACCTCGTGTAGAAGCAAGTAAAGCTTACGGTGACCAAATTAAAGAACTTTTCAATATTCCTGTAGATTATCAAGATGAACGTTTAACAACTGTTCAAGCAGAACGTATGTTAGTAGAACAGGCTGACGTTAGTCGTGGTAAGCGTAAAAAAGTTATCGACAAATTAGCTGCACAGCTTATTTTGCAAAATTATTTAGATAGAATGTTTTAATCTAATCATTAATTCATTTAAAGGAGACTATTATGGCACATAACCATAACCACGATCATAACCATGATCACGAGCATGAAGTTATTACACTTGTAGACGAACAAGGAAATGAAACTCTTTTTGAAATTCTTTTGACAATCGACGGTCGCGAAGAATTTGGTAAAAACTATGTTCTTTTGGTACCAGCAGGTGCTGAAGAAGACGAACAAGGTCAAATTGAAATTCAAGCTTACTCATTCACTGAAAATGAAGATGGTACTGAAGGCGATCTTCAACCAATCCCTGAAGATTCAGATGCTGAATGGGATATGATTGAAGAAGTTTTCAACAGCTTCTTGGATGAAGACTAAGTTTGTACGATGAGAGGTTAGGGGTGATCCTAGCCTCTTTTTTGTTAGTTATACTAAGGAAGTCAAAAGTGGCTTTTTTTATTTTACGAATAAGTAAAATAAAGGAGGGTATTTTATGGACAAAAACAGTCGTTTAAGCAAAGAAGAAAAGGATTTCCTAAAACGCTACCAATCCAAGCGCCGTCACCGTTTTAGGGAACTTTTAGCTTACTGTGCTATCCTCAGTAAATTGACTAATGATTAGTTTTTGTTATACTTAGAGTATGACAATTCAAGGAGAGAATAAGTGAATACATCAGAACAAGCAAATGTAGATCAGACCGCTGTGCCATCATACAGTCGTTCATCTCGTAAAATCGGTGAAGTTAGCAGCCATCTAGAACCTTCTAGACGAACAAAGGTGCCTCAACCTCATAAACTTTATATTTTGTTATTGAGTGTTGTAGTGAGCTGCTTATCAGTAGCTGTGCCAATGTTTACAGACATGGCAAATAGCCTACAATCACAAAATCTTTATATTGGATTAATGTTTACGCAAGGACATCTTCCATTTACAGACATGTTTGCGACAGGTGGTTTCTTGTATTATGCAGTGATCGCCTTGGCTTATTACCTTGGTTCAACGTTGTGGTTAGTTCCAATTCAAATCGTTACTTTCTATTTATCAGGAATTTATTTCTATAAATTGGTTAATTATTTCACCAACAGCCAACGTGTGGCAGTGGCATTTAGTGGGGCTTTTTATCTACTTAATGTTGCCCTTGGTTTTGGTGGTTTGTATCCTATCCAATTTGCAATGCCTTTTGTTATGGTCTCATTGTGGTTCTTAACAAAATATTTTGCTGATATTATCAAGGATGAAGCTTTTATTTTATATGGATTTGCGGGCGCTGCAGCTATGCTTCTAGAACCACGTACTTTGGTGTTCTGGGTGCTTTCTTTCCTAACAATTATCGTCTTTAATTTGAAACAAAGACATTTTGCGCGTGGTTTTTACCAATTGTTGTGTATCATTTTCGGGACTATTTTAGTCTTTTACACAGCTGGATACTTTATCTTGAATGCGCAAGTATTGTCACCTTATATTACACAAGCTATTGTTTACCAATTTACTAATTTTGCAGTAAGTGACGGTAATTTGATTTTGACATTGTTGTTCCAACTTGTACTGGCTTTGGCATCAGGGCTTTTGCTTGGTGCGGTGTCATTTGGAAAAGTTGTCAAAGGTGAAGATAAAGTAGCTAAATGGCTTATTTTACTAGTCTTTATCGTCTTCTTTGCGATTGATTTATTTACACAAAGTTATCAATTCTATAACTTATTGGCAGCACTGCCTTTTGGTTTGGTGTTGACTGCTATCGTTTTGGGTGAACAATATCAACGTAGTTTGACTAAAACATCACACCGTCGCAGAAAAGCATCAGACAATGTTGGAAGTTTTGGATTTTATCTTAAACGTCACTTTTATTTGCCAATTTTGGTATTAGTAGTTGGTGTTGGGCAGCCTATTTTACATGCTTGCTTGTCAGTTAATGCTAATAGCGAACGCACAACTATTGCAAAATATCTCGAAAAAGAAGTGTCTAAAGATGATACTGTTTACGTCTGGGATGATTCGTCTAAGATTGGTATCGATAGTCAACTCCCAAGTAGTTCACAATTTACTTCACCAGTAGTTAATACTGCTAAATCTGCTAATAAAAAAGTTTTAGAAGATGAGCTACTACAAAATCTAGGGGCATATATTGTGGTCAACAAGGACCAAAAAATTTCTGATTCACTTAAAAATAATTTTTCTTCTAACTACGAAAAGGTCCAAATCGGCGGTATTACAGGCTTTACCGTCTATCATAAAAAATAAAGAAAAAACGCAATATCTTGTGGTCTTCAAAAAAAGTGACCACAAGATATTGATTTTTTTTTGTCCCGTGTTATAATAGACGAGTAAGAAGGAGTGTTCATATGATTACATTAGAAAAAGAAAAAATTGCTACTCAGCCTACTGTAAAAGTTATCAAACGTGATGGACGTTCTGTAAACTTTGATGCAGATAAGATTTATAATGCTTTGCTAAAAGCTAGTAATAATGTGACAAAAATGTCTCCAGTTATCGAAGCAAAATTGGAAAGTATTTCAGACAATATCGTTGCTGAAATTTTTGACCGCTTCAAAGATAACGTTAAAATTTATGAGATTCAAAATATCGTTGAGCATGAACTTTTAGAAGCTAATGAATACGCAATTGCTCAAGAATATATTAATTATCGTACAAAACGTGATTTTGCGCGCTCTCAGGCGACAGATATCAACTTTTCTATTGATAAACTTTTGAACAAAGATCAAACGGTCGTAAATGAAAACGCAAACAAAGACAGTGAAGTCTTCAACACACAACGTGACTTGACTGCAGGTATCGTTGGTAAGTCAATCGGACTTAAAATGTTGCCAGCTCACGTTGCTAATGCTCACCAAAAAGGTGATATTCACTTCCACGATCTTGATTACAGCCCATACACTCCAATGACAAACTGCTGTTTGATTGACTTTAAAGGAATGTTGGGAAATGGCTTTAAGATTGGTAATGCTGAAGTTGAAAGTCCAAAATCTATTCAAACAGCGACAGCTCAAATTTCTCAAATCATTGCTAACGTTGCTTCAAGCCAATATGGTGGATGTACAGCAGACCGTATCGATGAATTTTTGGCACCATATGCTGAACTTAACTATAAAAAACATATGAAAGATGCCCAAGAATGGGTTGCTGAAGATCGTCGCGAAGATTACGCACGTACAAAAACGAAAAAAGATATCTACGATGCTATGCAAAGTCTTGAATATGAAATCAATACTTTGTTTACATCAAATGGTCAAACACCATTTACTTCTCTAGGTTTTGGTCTTGGTACAAACTGGTTTGAACGTGAAATTCAAAAAGCCATTCTTACTATTCGTATCAAAGGTCTTGGTAGCGAACACCGTACAGCTATCTTCCCTAAATTAATCTTCACATTGAAGAGTGGTCTTAACCTTGAAGAAGGTACCCCAAACTACGATATCAAACAATTAGCTTTAGAATGTGCTACAAAACGTATGTATCCAGATGTGCTTTCATACGATAAAATCGTTGAATTGACTGGTTCATTCAAAGCACCTATGGGATGCCGTTCATTCCTTCAAGGTTGGAAAGATGAAAATGGCGTTGAAGTTAACTCAGGTCGTATGAACCTTGGGGTTGTCACTGTTAACCTTCCTCGTATTGCTATGGAATCAAATGGTGATATGGACAAATTCTGGGAAATCTTCAACGAACGCATGGGAATTGCTAAAGATGCTCTTGTTTACCGTGTTGAACGTGTCAAAGAAGCAACTCCAGCAAATGCACCAATTCTTTACCAATACGGTGCGTTTGGAAAACGTCTTGGCAAATACGACAACGTTGATGAACTTTTCCGTCACCGTCGTGCAACAGTTTCTCTTGGTTACATCGGACTTTACGAAGTCGGAACAGTTTTCTTCGGACCAAACTGGGAAACAAATGCTGAAGCTAAAGAATTTACAGTGGATATCATCCGCAAGATGAAAGAATATTGTGTAGAATGGTCAGATGAATATGATTACCACTTCTCAATCTATTCAACACCATCTGAAAGTTTGACAGACCGCTTCTGCCGTCTTGATACTAAGAAATTTGGTATTGTCAAAGATATTACAGATAAAGAATACTACACAAACTCATTCCACTATGATGTGCGTAAAAACCCAACACCATTTGAAAAATTAGACTTTGAAAAAGTTTATCCAGAAGCTGGTGCGACAGGTGGATTCATTCACTACTGTGAATACCCAGTTCTTCAACAAAATCCAAAAGCCCTAGAAGCTGTTTGGGATTATGCCTATACTCGTGTTGGTTACCTTGGAACTAACACTCCAATTGACCGTTGCTACAAATGTGGTTTTGAAGGGGACTTCACTCCAACAGAACGTGGATTCGTTTGTCCAAACTGTGGAAACAGCGATCCAAAATCTGTAGACGTTGTTAAACGTACTTGTGGATATCTTGGAAACCCTCAAGCTCGTCCAATGGTTAATGGCCGTCACAAAGAAATTTCTGCGCGTGTTAAAAACATGAACGGATCAACTATTAAAAATCCTGGTGATCCTCACATGCACAAAGCATAGATTCTTGTTAGACAGTTTCATAAAATAATTGAAGCTGGAGACAGTTGTCCCAGCTTCTTTGTTATATTGATAATAATTAAGATGAAAGGAGTAATAACGTGGGAAAATACCAATTAGACTATAAAGGTATGCAGCAAGTCGAACGTTTTCACGAGAAAAATTCAAATGTGAAAGCTGACAAAAAAGCGCGTGTTAACCAGTTGAAAGCACAATTTTTAGAAAAAGCTAAAAAGAAAAGTAAATAAGAGGTGAGCTTATGCAGTTACGAAGACCTGAATTATCGGATAAAGAAGCAGTTATTGAAATGATGAAAGAATTTGAAGCGAGCCGGTCTGCCCACGATGGTGGTTTCTGGTCTGTGGATAACTTTGATTATGAAAAATGGCTTGAGGATAATCGTTTGAGTGAAATGGGAATTAATATTCCAGATACGTTTGTTCCAGCGGTCCAATTTGTCTCGTTTTCTGATGATGGCAGGGCTTTGGGATTTTTGCATTTGCGTTTACGTCTTAATGACAATCTTTTAAAGCAAGGTGGACACATCGGATACTCTATTCGTCCATCAGAACGCCGCAAAGGATATGCTAAAGAACAGTTACGCTTGGGGTTGCTAGAAGCTAAGAAGAAAAATATTAAAAAAGCTTTGGTGACTTGTCATGATGATAATCCAGGTAGCCGCAAAGTTATATTAGCTAACGGTGGTGTATTGGAAGATGTTCAAGATTCTGTAGAACGTTACTGGATATCTTTAGAAAATTAATAGAAAGAAGACTAGTATGGAAGAAAAAAATTGGAATACTCCTAAACCTGGTGAATGGACTTCAGAAAATTTGAGTCAGGGTAGAATCATGGATTACAAAGCCTTCAACTTTGTTGATGGAGAAGGTGTTCGTAATTCTCTCTACGTGTCAGGCTGTATGTTCCACTGTAAAGGCTGCTATAATGCTGCGACTTGGTCATTTAAAGCAGGGATGCCTTACACAAAAGAGCTTGAAGAGCAAATCATGGAAGATTTGGCTCAACCTTATGTTCAAGGTCTTACACTTCTCGGTGGAGAACCATTTTTGAATACTGGAATTCTTTTACCGCTGGTAAAACGTGTCCGCCGTGAACTTCCTGAAAAGGATATCTGGTCATGGACTGGCTATACTTGGGAAGAAATGATGCAGGAAACACCAGATAAACTTGAAATGTTGAGTTTGATTGATATTCTGGTTGATGGACGTTTTGACATTACCAAGAAAAACTTGATGTTACAGTTCCGTGGTTCAGAAAATCAACGTATTATTGATGTTCAAAAATCACTGAAAGCTGGAAAAGTTGTCATTTGGGATAAACTAAACGATGGCAATCAAAACTTTGAACAAGTTAGTCGGGATGATTTAATCTAAAATGACTTATTAGTTGTGAAAATGGGAAGCTGATGGGAATAATCGGCTTCTTTTTGTTGTGAAAATGTCAAAAAGAAGAAGTTATACACAGGTTGTTTATCAAAATTGTGAATAGCTTAAAACCCTTGATATTAAAGGATTTATTGGTGGTTTATACACAAGTTATCCCCAATATATAACCATATTTATCCACAAGTTGTGAATAACTGTTAACAAATTGTGTAAAAAAAGAAGAATTTTCAAGCTATTTTAGTTTTTTTTATAAAAAATTCAGGAATGATTTGAAAATTTCATGCAAAAAGCCAATAACATTAAAATGTTACTGGCTTTCATCTATTTCAAGATCGACTGAGATCTGTTTATTCGGGAGCACAGGTATGAAATCGAGGTTATCAAAAGCAATTATACTTAACTGAACGGTTAATCTTTGATTGTTTGGTTGATAGTCTGTGGATAACTTTTTGCTTAAAAAAGTGTCAAGAACTGTCAACTAAATCATTCTTGTGTCAACTTCTGACATAATGTAAGCGATAATTCTGTCAATGTTAACGCTTTTTCTGTCAATATCTCGCAAAACTTCTGTCAAGATGTAAAAACGAGGAAAACATTATAAAAAAAATATCTCTTACTTTTCATTTCTTAACGGGGTATGTTCTTTTGAAGGGGCATTGAAGTAACCAGGAATAGAATTAAAAAGAAGGGATAAGTTTTTAGCAATAAATTCAGGCTTTTCGGGTTTATCTTTAGTTAACCAAAATTGTAAAATGTTAAGATAAGCGCCGTATAAGCCTTTTGAGATATAGTCGATGTTACTTTCTACAGAATCATCGATGCACCATGGTAGGTTGATTTTCTTGTAGATTTTTGCGGAATTTTTATTTAATTTTTCTGATAGCAGTGAAAAATGTCCACTTCTGACAAGTGATGCGATGAATAATCGATTTGAATACATAAAATTCAAAGTGACTAAGAATACATCTTCGGCACTTTCTGCTAAGATAAAATTATCACGCTGATGATAGTATCCATCGACAAAATTTTCTAGACAGAAATCCATTAAATCATCTTTGCTGTAAAAGTAACGATAAAATGTTCGTCGTGAAATATCAGCTTTATCAAGAATGTGATAGATAGTGATTTCGTCATAATGTCGTTCAGTAATTAGTAGATAAAGTGCTTTTGATAAACGGTGTTTTGTTTCTGAGACTTGGTGTTGTTTTTTTGATAAATTTGCCATAAACAATCCTCAACTTGAACGATGTAATATTTCTGAAAAGACCAAAAATTATACCTAATCAATTTAGCATTGTAACATAAAGCTAAAAAATAAGCTACATCAATCCTACGAAATTAACAATATTTGACTTTAGATATTTATCATTGTTAGCTTTCCTAACAATGATAGAGGACGAAACATTAAGAAAATTAGAACTAGGAAACAAAATATTAAAAAAAGTATCACTTGTACAAAATCCCTTTTCAAAATCGCGAAAAAAAATTATAATGTTCTTCAAAACGTCTAGATATATAAAACGACAAAATGAAAAAATGTTTATCTAGTCTTTATTTTTTTAAAATTAGAATAAATATACATTTAAAATTATGCAAGTTTTATGTAAAAACGAATACTAAAAAGGAGGTCCTAACGTGCTTGATGCTAAACAATTAAGAAAACTTCGTCGTTCAGATTTGTTTGAGCTGCTTGTAGAGCAGGCTAAAGAAATTGAAGAGCTTCAAGATCAAGTAAAAGAACTTGAAGGTAAACTTGAGCGTCGTGAGCTTGAAGTCACTGATGCGGGTTCCATCGCTGAAGCAGCCTTGGCAATTAGTAAAGTTTTTGAGGAAGCACAGGCAGCAGCGGATACGTATCTTTATAATGTAAAACGTATGGCAGATGCCAAAAATAATATAGATAATAAAGCGTAGAATGCTGGGATTTTTAAAATGAAACCATTATTTGAAAAAAAATCACAGAAAATCAATTTAACTGATTTACCGAAAGCTGATGACCTTTCAAAAGAATTAGGAAAGATTAAATATCGTGAACGTTATGTTCGCACTCTTCGCAGCACGGTTTTTACGCTACTGACAGTGGCAGCGTTAGCTGTACTGATTGCGACAATTTGGCTTCCTGTTTTACAGATTTATGGAAATTCAATGACTCCGACTTTGAAAGCTGGAGACATGGTAGTTTCTGTTAGTAAGAAAAATTTAAAGCAGGGTGATGTCGTTGCATTTTATTACAATAATAAAGTTCTTGTAAAACGTGTGATTGCGACATCAGGTCAATGGGTTAACGTTGATAAAAAAGGGAATGTCACTGTTGACGGTAAAAAGTTAAATGAGCCTTACTTACAAAAAGGCGAGAAAGATTACGGAGAGACAAATATCAAACTTCCGTATCAGGTGCCGGATGGGAAATATTTCGTGATGGGAGATCACCGAAAAGTTTCAATCGACTCACGTAATAAAACCGTTGGTCCAGTAGACAGTGAACAGTTAGTTGGGAAACTAACGCTAAGAATTTGGCCACTATCTCGCATGGGTGCAATTGATTAAACTCTGGATGGTTAGTTGGGAAACTAAAATTTAGATTTAGTCATAATTTGTATGTGGCAATTGTTTAGACAGTTAATAAATTATGTTTAGAAAGGGATTTTATGGTAAAGCTTTGGGCAAAGCTAGCGATTTTAATAAAAAAGCGAGTCCAAGATAGCATCATTGCAAAGATTGCTCTGGCGCTATCTGTTGTTATTGTTTTTTGTACAACTTATTTGCTGATATTACCAGCCCTAACGATTAGTACGGGAAATAGCTCAGCTGTTTTTCAATCGCAAGATGGTAGTTCTTCGCAAGTTGAATCAACGGCGGCAAGTTCCCAAGAAACTAATCAAACTGAAAATTCCTCACAAACGACATCGACTGAGTCAAGTCAAGAAAAAAAGGACATGTCACAGGCAGGTACTTTGAATGCTGAGACATCTGATATCACCGTAAATGTCTCTTACGAAGACAATACGTTTTCAGAACCAGTTCAATTAAAAGTAAAGCCTGTTGAAGACACAAGTGCCATTGATAATAAATTGACAACACTTCTTAGCGAAAGCAAGCAAGAGTTGTCACAAGCTCATTCTTATGATATTTCATTTGTCACAGATGATGGCAGAGAAGTTGAACCAAGCAAAGATGTTAAGGTTTCAATGAATTTCAAGAATGACTTATCTACCAGCGATGACAAACAAGCTGGTTGGAAGTTGTACCACTTCGTGGACAACGATATCAATCAAGTTCAAGATTTGACTGAATCGACAGATACAGACATTAAGGAAACCAGCGATGGGGCTGTTGAAAGTATTGATTTCAAATCAAATACATTTTCAATCTATACCTTAGCAGGAGTAACATACGCTGACTTTTCAGGGTATTTGACAAACTATAGTTTTGATACTAATTCTACTAAGTTGGATTTGGCAACAAATCAAGTGACAACGAAATTAACTTTGGATTTTACAAATTTAAGTCAGGCAGATTTAGTTAAGGGAAATGATTATTATTTAAGTCTTCCTGAAAGTGTTATTGTGAACACATCTGAAGAATATAATGTTTTGGACCGATCAGGAAATAAAGCAGGTACTTTCCACTTCCATCAAGATGAAAAAGGAAGGTACTATATGTTAATACATTTCAATGATGACTATGTTAGTAGATTAGCATCTAGTACGTCAGTAGATGGTGATTTATATTATGACATGACGTTGAAAAGTATTGCGAAGAATGATAACGGTGATTATGTTGCAGACTTTTCTGATAGGGTGCATGTAACTATTACTGAACAAAATATCACAAAGAATTATGATATCAATACCAAGAAGAAAAGTAAATTAAAATATGAAGGAGATACACCTTACATTACTTATACGGTTACAGTTGATTCTTTAAATGGAACGCCATCAACGATTGATGTTAATGATGCTATTTCTGATTTTTCTTCACTACAGAAATTAGGAATAGCTAGTGTCGATAACATCTCAGTTAAAAAATCAACTTATACTGGAAGTTCTGGTAATGTAACAAAAACTGAGGATGTTTCTGCCACTCCTAAATTTGATAAATCAAAAGGAAAGTGGTCATTGAATTTACCGCAGTTAACATCTGGTGGTATTGCCTCAAATGGTCAGGCAATTGGTCATTTCTACACAATTACTTATCGCTATAAATTATCAGGACTTAAAGTTGGTTCTATGGTTTCAGTAAAAAATGAAGTGACAGCTACTTCTAAGACTAATGACAATGATAAAGTATCTAAGAGTAGTTCTAGTGAAGTTACTTTGAAATTGAATGACATTAAGAAAACTGGTAAATATGATGACAAAACTGGATTAATTACTTGGAAGATTACAGTTAACCCTGACGGAAACGACATTGGCGGTGCCACTTTGAAGGATGATTTCTTTAAGGATGCAACATCAATAACGGTTGCCTTGAAAGACGGTAGCAGTGCATCAAGTTCTTTCCACTATTATGATTCCAATAATAAACAGTTGGATGATAATATAAAGGATTTCAGCAAGGTTGCCTACATTCGTTTCAGTGGGCAAAAAGGTAAGGAATCAAATACAAAATCGTATGTTATCACTTATACCACAAAGGCGACTAACTTAGAGTGGGGACAAAATAAGATAACCAATAAGGCAATACTAGATGATGATGGTGACCAGACCTCAGATGAAGAAACAGTGACAGTTCCTGGTTCAAGTTCGGGTTCAGGATCTGAGTCGGGAACAGGTGGTTTGAGCAAGTCGGTTGTTGGTGAAAAAGATGGATCAGATTCTGATACTAAAATCATTACTTGGAAGGTAACAATAACGATGCCATCTAGTGGTGTGATTAAGCAAGGAACAAAGTTCAGAGATTTTCTAATGGATCCGTATAGTCAAGACTTTAAACATCACTGGTATACAAAAGCACAATTAAAAGGTTTGTATCAAAATCTTGAAAAAGTATTTAAAAAAGGGTTCACTTTAAAGGCACGTCAGAATGGTTGGGATGCCTATACTGACTATGATAAATTAGATGACGATGCTCATTATTCAGAATTCCAAATTGAATTGACTAAGGATTTTAATCCAAAGCAAAAAGAGGTGGTTTTTTTCCAATACGATTCTACAGCTAAATTTGATAATAGGCAGATTGTAAGTAATAAAATTACTTCAGAAGGTTCTTCAGCTTCAGCAGACTTTTCTCCAAAGGTTCTTAAAATGGATGGCGATGGTAATCCAGGAACAACGACTAAAAACAGTGAAGATGGCGTTGTTACTTGGAAAATCAAAGTTAACCTTGCAAGTGCACAAAAAGCGAAAAGTATGACTATCACTGATACGTTACCAGATGGTGTATCGTTAACAGGTTTAACATATGGTAAGTATAATGGTCTAGTTACAGCATCGCTAAAAGGTGGTAAAATCACTGGTGGTGATGATAACTGGGGAACTAAAAATATTAGTTTGTCTGGTGAAATATCAGGTAATAAAATTACTTTGAACTTTAAGTCTACTAATAGTGATACACTTGTTAATAATATTGCGGGTGACAAAGACTTCTGGATAACTGTTACAACAACTTACAATAATATTCCAGAAGTTGGGAAAAAAGTAACGGCTAATTTGACTAATACCGTTACAGTTTCTGTAAATGGAAAAGATTATGATTCTGATGACCAAACACAAATTGTCACAATTGGGAAAGATAATCCAGGATCGCCATCTGAAGGTAGTGATTCTACAAAGATTAGTAAGGTTCAAACTGGTGAAACTAATAACCAAAACAAAGAATCGGTTAATACGGATTCGGTTGGTTATACCCATGTACTGAATTATTCTGTAGATATTAATTCCCAAGCTGAAGATTTAGCGAGTGGATCAGATACATTAACTTTGACAGATACGATTGAGTATTACAAAAAGCATGTTACTTATACACTACTTCAAAGTTCAGTGGTTCTCTATGATGCTAATGGTAATGTTGTTCCAAATTCTGCATGGTCTTGGACCTATAAAGATGTTGCTCGATTAAAAGACTATCCTACTCATACTCGATATGGTATTATAACAGTAACCTTGCCAGACTCTGGTCATTATACTTTGAAGTACAACTACCAAATTAGTGATGCTAATGATGGTAAGTGGTTTGATGCAAAAAACACCGCAAAATTAGAAGGGGTCAATAAGGGAACATCAGAAACCACAACGCATTATCAATATCTCGAACAATCTGGTGGTGGTAATGTTTATTCTAAAGGGACTTATACCTTGACTAAAGTTGATGAAAAAAACTTTGGTATCACACTACCAGGAGCTAAGTTCAAAGTTTATCAATACGGTAATGATAAAAAAGCTATAGCCACTTATACAACTGATAAGAATGGTGAAATTCACATTACTAATTCTGGTAGCAAACAAAAATATCAGTATGAAGTTGTTTACTATGTTGTAGAGACCAAAGCTCCTGCGGGATATGAAGATCCTAAAAATCCTACTAAGTACTACTTTACTTATAGTAAAGTTGATACAAATTTAGATTTTGTCCCAATTGAACTTAAAGGGAAGGTCAAAGATTTGTCAAATGCCCCTGGACTTGATTTGGTTCCGAATAAAAAAATCAAGCAAACGAACTTAACCGTTAAGAAAGAATGGCTAAGAGCTGACGGTAGGAAAACTGAGCGTTCTGATGGCTCAATCACTTACGACTTGATTCAAGTTGCGACTGATAGTCAAGACAATTCTACTGAGACAGTCTATAAATCAGGTGAGACATTGACTCACGATGATGATTGGACTCGAACGTACAAGGGATTGCCTGTTTCTGGTAAAAATACTTCGGGTAATGAAGTAGATTATAAATACTATGTTCGTGAAACGCCCGTTTCTGGCTATGATACTAGTTATTCAAATGGTTTTGAAACCTCGACAAATCCGATTGTTATGGCGACGGATTCTGAAGATGGTCATATTACCATTAAAAATAAAGCTCAGAAGCAATATAATTTGCCTGAGACTGGTGGTAGTGGCGTGAAGATGCACTATTTACTTGGTGCGGTTCTCGTCCTACTTACTACAGGATTGATAATCCTGAAAGCTTACAAAACATATCAAACAGGAGGTGACTCCTGATGATAAGAGATTATGGTAAAGGTGGTGGTGCCTGATTCACTACTGTAAAGATTTAGGTTATAACTTCATTTTAGGAGTTTACACAATTTAGTTTTTAAAAAAAGAAAGAAGGAAAAGGATTTTATAATGAAGAAGTTTAAATTGCTCTTAGCAGCTTTTGTTGCTACACTCTTCGCATTCGTTGGTGGAAATGCATTCGCTTATACTATTACAGTTGACAAAGTCGCAGATAATCACACTTACGAAGCTTACCAAGTATTTTCTGGTACACTTGCTTCAGATGGTAAGACACTTTCAAATATCCAATGGAGTGAAACTGGTGTAACACCATTTACATTTGAAGGTAAATCAGAAGCTGCTGAGATTGCTGAAATGCTTGCATATAAAGAAGATGCTCCAGAGAAAGATAAATCTGACACAGAAAAAGCTAAAGAATTCTCAAAACTAGCTGGTGCTAACCTTAAAACTCCAGCAGCTAGTGCAGAAAGTAAAGACGGACAAGCTGTTCTTACAGTTAGTGCACCTGGTTACTACTTGGTAAAAGATGTTGATGGTTCTCAAAATGGTAACGATGCAGCTTACACTCGTTTTATGATGGAAGTTGTTGGTGATGTGACTGCTCAAGTCAAAAACGACAAACCAACTGTTCAAAAGAAAGTAAAAGAAACTAACGATTCAACTGGTAAAACAACTGATTGGCAAGATGCAGCTGACTACGATATTAATGATACTGTTCCATTCCAATTGAAGGCAACACTTCCAAAACACATCGCTGACTACGACCACTACTATGTTGAATTTACAGATACTTTGTCTGCAGGTTTGACATTTAACAATATCACTTTGGTTAAAGCTGACGGTAAAACTTTGTCAGAAGGTGAATACCAAGTAACTAAAACACCAAATACAGATGGTACAACAACACTTTCTGTTATTATCACAGATGTTAAAAAAGTTAATGAAAACATTAAGAAAGACGATCTAGTTACTGTAGAATATAACGCAACTCTTAATGACAAAGCTGTTCTTGGTTCAGCAGGTAACCCAAACAGTGTTGAATTGACTTACTCAAACAACCCTAACGCTACTGGTGATGGTACATCTAAACCAGCAGATACTGGTAAAACTCCAAAAGATACTGTAAAAGTCTTCACTTACCAAACAATCATTAACAAAGTTAAAGAAATTAAAAAAGATGGTACAATTGAAACAGCTCCATTGCCAGGTGCAGAATTCACACTTTACAAGAAATTAAATAATGGTTCAACTAAAAAAGTAGATGTAGTTAAAAATGCTGAAGGAACATCATTCACTTTCAAAGGTCTTGACGCAGGTAACTACGAACTTGTAGAATCAACTACACCAGATGGTTACAACACAATCAAACCAATCAAATTCACAATCAACGCTAAATACGACACAGAAGCTGCTGACCCTCAATTGACAGAGCTTTCAGGTGGTGTAACTGCAAATACTGATTCAGGTATGATTGAGTTTAACAAGAATATAACACCTAAAGAAGCTGCTACATCTGGTTCTTTGGAAGCAAATGTTGAAAACAAAAAAGGTTCACTTCTTCCATCAACTGGTGGTATGGGTACAACAATCCTTTACGTTATCGGTTCAATCCTTGTTCTTGTAGCGGCTGTTCTTCTTATCACTAAAAAACGTATGGATGCAGCTAAATAAGAATTTGTTATAATACTATTAACTTTGTTTAATTAATCATCCGATAAAGGGAGTGGCAAGGAGCACGAGCTCACTTTCTACTCCCTTTACTCTTGCAACTGTCGGGAGAGCTCTTTAATATGCGAAAAAAATCAAAAGATAATTTTTTGACGAATGCACTCGTCTTTATATTAATAATCGGGCTGTCCCTTTTGTTGTATCCGACAGTTAGCGATTATTGGAACTCATTTCACCAATCAGAAGCGGTAGCTGGCTATGTCCAAAATGTTCAAGACATGGGTCAGCAAAAGAAAGATGATATGTTGGCAGCAGCTAAGGCTTATAATCAATCTTTGGCAAAAGGTGTGATGCCTGATTTGAATCTGTCAAAGGCTGAGAAGTCTGTTTATGACAAGACTCTTGATGTCACAGGTACTGGTATCATGGCATATGTCGATATTCCAAAGGTTAATACGACTTTGCCAATCTATCACGGTACTGAAGATAGTATTTTGCAGGTGGCTGTTGGTCATATTCCTGGAACGTCTCTGCCAGTTGGTGGTAAGGGGACGCACGCTGTGATTTCAGGTCACCGTGGGTTGCCATCGGCTAAATTGTTTACAGACATCGACCGTTTGCGTGAAGGTGATACGTTCATGATTCAGGTTTTGGATGAAACACTGACTTATGAAGTTGACCAGATTCTGACGGTCTTGCCAGATGATGTCTCAGCGCTAGCCATTGACCCAAATAAAGATTACGTAACTTTGGTAACGTGCACGCCTTACGGTGTTAACAGTCATAGACTTTTGGTACGCGGTCACCGCATTCCAAATAAAGTCAAAGATGCGCGTGTGGTAGCTGAAGCGAGCCGCGTTGACGCGATGATTGTTGCGCCGATAATCGCGGTCTTCCTCTTCATCATCTTGTTGTTGGTGAGTGCTGTTTATCGCAGACTACGGAAATAGTCATTCAAAAAGTTAGCCTAATCGGCTAGCTTTTTGAGTTTTTAAAACTGTTATTATCTGAATTTTTTGATAGAATGTTCATAGCAGATTAAAGGAGATTTTTTATGACTCGATATCAAGATGATTTTTATGATGCCGTCAATGGCGAGTGGGAAAAAACAGCTGTTATTCCAGATGATAAACCTCGTACAGGTGGTTTTTCAGATTTGGCTGATGAAATCGAAGATTTGATGTTGGATACAACCGATGATTGGTTAGCTGGAAAAAATGTTCCAGAAGATAGCATCCTACAAAACTTTGTTAAATTTCACCGCATGACATCTGATTATGAAAAACGTGAAGCAGTCGGTGTAGCACCTGTTTTACCGCTGATTAAAGAATATAAAGCTTTAACGTCATTTTCAGATTTTGCTAAACGTATTGCAGAATTTGAAATGGCTGGAAAACCAAATGCTTTTCCATTTGGTGTAGCGCCAGATTTCATGAATGCACAGCTTAATGTGTTGTGGGCAGAAGCCCCTGTCACAATCTTGCCAGATACAACTTACTACGCTGATGACCACGAAAAAGGTAAAGAATTATTAGCAACTTGGCGCAAAATGCAAGAAGAATTGCTAGCGAAGTTTGATTTTTCAGCAGAAGAAATCAAAGATGTGTTGGACAAAACAATCGAACTCGATGCCAAACTTGCTAAGTACGTCCTTTCACGCGAAGAATCTTCAGAGTATGTCAAACTTTATCACCCATATGACTGGGCTGATTTTACAAAATTAGCACCAGAACTTCCTTTGGATGAAATTTTCACAGAAATCTTGGGAGAAATTCCTGATAAAGTTATCGTTCCTGAAGAACGTTTTTGGACAGAATTTGCTGCTGAATATTATTCTGAAAAGAATTGGAAATTGCTTAAAGCAGACCTTATCCTTTCTGCAGCAACAAGTTACAATAGCTATTTGACAGACGAGATTCGTGTTCTTGCTGGGACTTACAGTCGTGCTCTTTCTGGAACACCACAAGCCATGGACAAGAAGAAAGCTGCTTACTATCTAGCATCTGGTGCTTACAGCCAAGCTCTTGGGCTTTGGTACGCTGGTCAAAAATTCTCACCAGAAGCAAAAGCTGATGTTGAGCACAAAGTGGCAACAATGATTGACGTTTACAAGAAACGTTTGACAACAGCTGACTGGTTGGCAAAAGAAACTCGTGATAAGGCTATTGTGAAATTAAATGTCATCACTCCTCATATTGGTTATCCGGAAAAATTGCCAGAAACTTATGCGAAGAAGATTATCGATGAGTCTTTATCACTTGTTGAAAATGCACGAAACCTTGCTAAAATTTCTATCGCACACAGCTGGAGCAAGTGGAATCAGCCGGTTGACCGTAGCGAATGGCACATGCCAGCTCACATGGTCAATGCTTATTACGACCCACAACAAAACCAAATTGTTTTCCCAGCAGCTATTTTACAAGCACCATTTTACAGCTTGGAACAAAGTTCATCAGCTAATTATGGTGGTATCGGAGCAGTTATTGCTCACGAAATTTCACATGCCTTTGATACTAATGGAGCATCATTTGATGAAAATGGTAGCTTGAATAACTGGTGGACTGATGCGGATTACGAAGCATTTACGAAATGCACTGATAAAATCGTTGACCAATTTGACGGCCTTGATTCGTATGGGGCAAAAGTAAATGGTAAATTAACTGTTTCAGAAAATGTCGCAGACCTTGGCGGTGTTGCTTGTGCGCTTGAAGCTGCTAAGCAAGATGATGATTTTTCAGCTCGAGACTTCTTCATCAATTTCGCAACTATTTGGCGTATGAAAGCTCGCGATGAGTACATGCAAATGCTAGCAAGTATCGATGTTCACGCACCAGGTAAACTTCGTACTAATGTGACACTGACAAACTTTGATGAATTTCATGAAGAATTTGATATCAAAGCTGGTGACCCAATGTGGCGTGCACCAGAAGACCGCGTCATTATTTGGTAATCACTTAAGATAATGAGCCAAACAAGAACTTGTATTAGGCAAGTTCTTGTTTTTTTCTATTTCTTTTTTAAAAATATGATACAATAAACATTAGTTAGTATACCTAGATAATATAACTAGTTTTTTAAAATAGAAATATAGAGCTATGATTTTCTAAGCTGTTTAGGATAACAGACATGACCTTTCTTGTTGGGAGAATTTAGAAAACGTAGTTTCTATAAATCCAAGATTATTGGAATTTTTGTCAAAAAAGGAGACTGTATGAAACTTAAAAAATCAATGCAACTGGGTGAACTTTATCGCGAACTACGAATTGCGCGTGGGTTGAAACTAAAAGATGTCGCACGAGAAAACCTCTCTGTGTCACAACTTTCACGTTTTGAAAATGGCCAATCCATGCTTGCCGCAGATAAACTCTTAATCGCCATCTCAGGTATCCACATGACCTTCTCAGAATTCGGCCACGCGATTAATAACTATCAAGAACCGAAGACGTTTCAATTATCAACAAAAATAGCAGAGCTATATAATAAACAAGATATTGAAGGACTTAAGGCTTTACTTGAAAGTGAAAAAGATTCTGAGGTTTTTGATGTTTATAACCGTTTGAATGAATTGATTATAAAAACCTATATCTATAATCTTGACCCGACTTATGTGATTTCAGAAGAAGAGAAAAACTTTTTAACTTCATATCTCTATGAAATTGAAGAGTGGACAGAGTTTGAGCTATTTATCTTTGGAAACACTATGTCCATTTTATCTGAATCTGATTTGATTTTTTTGGGGAAGGCATTTGTCGATAGAGATAAACTTTATCAGTCACTTACAAGTCATAAAAAGAATGCAGAAGTCGTTTTTTTAAACCTAATAGTGCTATTAGTTACCTATCGAAAGCTTTATCAAGCTAATTACTTTATTGAAGCTCTAGAAAAGATAATTACTTATCAAGATATGCTTGCCATGACTTATCTTAATTTTTTAAAAAAATTAATTGCTAATCTTGAAGATGGGACAGAGGATTTATCAGACTTGGAGCACTTTATCGCCTGTATTGAAGAGATTGGAAGCCCTATAGTAGCCTCGTATCTTAAGATGAACTTATCAAGAATTATTGATAATAGTGAGGAATGATAGTGATTGAATTTTAAAGCATAAAAATAATTGGTAGAAGAACTGCAGGTCCAATTAGGGCAAGTTTAGTCAATTCTTTAGCAGTTTTTTTCAATGTGAACATAATAAGTATCCTCCAAATTTTATATATTATATATTACGTATATTCATAGGTTTTGTAACAACATCATTAGGGCAGGGAAGGGATAAATGTTGTTACTCTGGTTGATTTGATTGGTTTTAACAAGTGTTAGGTTTATGGGTAATATACAAAAAATGGAAGTATTAGAACGACAGTTTTTAGTAATTGTTTAAGGGTTAGTTTAAGCATTAGTAGTATCCTCCTTAGTAAGTATGTCTTCATTTTAACAGCGAAAAGTGCGAAATCGGTTTATTTGCAAATCCGCAAATAAACTTTTTTTATTGAGCAAATATACAATTTTCAGAAAATTCTACGCATGAGTGGTAAGATATTGGTGTAACCTATTTGAATAGTTTACTTATTGGTTATTATTTTTCGAAAAAGAATACCGAAACGTGTTTTATTATCATCACTTTAGAGATTTTATCTTTAGGGCTGGATTTTTTAGCGGATTCAAAATTTGTTTTGCTCATTTTGGTGTGTCCTAGGATTACATTAGCTTCTTCTCCATTTCCATTCATGAGTTGATTCTAGGGAAAATTAGACTAATTTGAGCTGTCTGATTTTGAAGGTGGTGCTTTATGTTTTCTGGTGATAGCTACAGAAGTGTTGGTTATCATGATTAATACTAGTTCTGGCAGCCTTACCAACGTTATTGATATAAGGTATTATTACTTTCACAAGGTGAAAGGACAAGAGTGTTTTAACGTCAGTATAATCTCCTGCGGATTAGAGTACGAAGAATGCTTTCATAGTGTTACTTGTGTACTGTTGAAATTTCTTTTTTCTTTCCACCATCCATCTGTCACTTTATATTAAATAGCGGTGCCAATAGTATTTTCCAGGAAGTCAGACATTTCTTGGCATCGAATCCATCTTAACTACTACATCCTTTTTGAAGGTAACTTGTTTAGAAAAATCTGTTTAACCTCTTACCATTTGTAACAGATGGCGTGCGATAGTGGTGCTTAAGATGTGTTGAATAATGAAGCGTTGCGGCTAAAAGAGCCAGTTAATTGGCATTAGCAAAAAATAAGTCTTGCATTTTTATGGTTTTCCAACCTGTCCGTGGAGCAATCCACAGTAAAGCCGATATGATGCTGTTTTGAAGCTATTAGCAAAGGCGCCAAAACTTTTATCTCCATATAAGACAAATTTTACGTTCCCTTTTGTCGTTGCAATTAGTGAGTTAAATGTTTTGATGATTGCTGCCAATTTTGATGATAAGACAGAGTCACTCTAGTTGGGTGACTTTTTTTGTGTAAAAAGGGATTATTTGCAGGATTTCAGAATTGTCTGGCAGAATTTCACGAATAAGGCTTGACGTGCTTTTGAATTTAAGGTAAAATATTATCTGTTATGGCGGTATAGCCAAGTGGTAAGGCACGGCTCTGCAAAAGCTTGATCGTCGGTTCAAATCCGTCTACCGCCTTCATGACATAACAAAAGCTCGACACTGTCGGGCTTTTTCGTTTTCAAATGATTGATAAAAAGAGCTGTCAAACGGCGAAAATAAAAACTGTTTCAAGCAGCATATGGCTTGTCAAAGCCTTGATTTTGTGATAAACTATGATAGTTGTATTATGCAACAAAATACTCATTCTGGATGTATTGTGAACCTGTTGCTCTTTATGGGTGGGCTTGCAAGATGAAGTCTGGAAGAGGAAAAAAACATTTTATAAAGGAGAAACTACTCATGGCAGTAATTTCAATGAAACAACTTCTTGAAGCTGGTGTTCACTTTGGTCACCAAACTCGTCGCTGGAACCCTAAGATGGCTAAATACATCTTCACAGAACGTAACGGTATCCACGTTATCGACCTTCAACAAACTGTAAAAATGGCTGATGCAGCTTACGAATTCGTTCGTGATGCAGCTGCAAACGACGCTGTAATCTTGTTTGTTGGTACTAAAAAACAAGCTGCTGACGCTGTTAAAGAAGAAGCAGAACGCGCAGGTCAATACTACATCAACCACCGTTGGTTGGGTGGAACTCTTACAAACTGGGATACTATCCAAAAACGTATCGCTCGTTTGAAAGAAATCAAACGTATGGAAGAAGATGGAACTTTTGAGGTTCTTCCTAAGAAAGAAGTTGCTCTTCTTAACAAACAACGTGCTCGTCTTGAAAAATTCTTGGGTGGTATCGAAGATATGCCTCGTATTCCAGACGTTATGTACATTGTTGACCCACACAAAGAACAAATCGCTGTTAAAGAAGCTAAAAAACTTGGTATCCCTGTAGTAGCTATGGTTGATACTAACGCTGATCCAGATGATATCGATGTTATCATCCCAGCTAACGATGACGCTATCCGCGCCGTTAAATTGATCACTTCTAAATTGGCTGACGCTGTTATCGAAGGACGCCAAGGTGAAGATGCAGATGCTGACTTCGCAGCAGAAGCAAAAGCTGATTCAATCGAAGAAATCGTTGAAGTTGTAGAAGGCGACAACGAATAATATTTCGAGGCTTAACAGTCTTAGATATGCTTTAAACGGGGCAGAAAGCAAACCGCTCTGTCTCGTTTTTATTATTTAGTAAACAAAAAACCTGGAGGACATAAAAATGGCAATTACTGCAGCTCAAGTAAAAGAATTGCGTGAAAAATCAGGTGCTGGTGTTATGGATGCCAAAAAAGCACTTGTTGAAACTGACGGTGACATGGAAAAAGCAATTGAATTGCTTCGTGAAAAAGGTATGGCTAAAGCAGCTAAAAAAGCTGACCGCGTTGCTGCTGAAGGTTTGACTGGTACTTACGTTGACGGTAACGTTGCAGCAGTTGTTGAAGTTAACGCTGAAACTGACTTCGTTGCTCAAAACGCACAATTCGTTGAATTGGTTAAAGAAACAGCTAAAGCTATCGCTGAACAAAAACCAGCTAACAACGAAGAAGCTCTTAAAGTAACATTGGCTTCAGGCGACACTTTGGAAGCAGCTTTTGTTAATGCAACTGCAACAATCGGTGAAAAAATTTCATTCCGTCGTTTCGCACTTATCGAAAAAACTGATGAACAACACTTCGGTGCTTACCAACACAACGGTGGACGTATCGGTGTTATCACAGTTCTTGAAGGTGGCGACGAAGCTATTGCTAAACAAGTTTCAATGCACGTTGCAGCTATGAAACCAACAGTTCTTTCATACGAAGAACTTGACCCACAATTCATCCACGATGAATTGGCTCAAATGAACCACAAAATCGACCTTGATAACGAATCACGTGCAATGGTTAACAAACCAGCTCTTCCACACTTGAAATATGGTTCTAAATCACAATTGACTGATGAAATCATCGCTCAAGCTGAAGAAGATATCAAAGCAGAACTTAAAGCTGAAGGTAAACCAGAAAAAATCTGGGATAAAATCATCCCTGGTAAAATGGCTCGCTTCATGCTTGACAACACTAAAGTTGACCAACAATACACACTTCTTGCACAAGTTTACATCATGGACGACAGCAAAACTGTTGAACAATACCTTGATTCAGTAAACGCAAAAGTTGTTACTTTCGCTCGTTTCGAAGTTGGTGAAGGTATCGAAAAAGCAGCTAACGACTTTGAATCAGAAGTTGCAGCTACAATGGCAGCAGCTCTTAACAAATAAGACTAGCTTGCTAATATAAAAAGAAGATCACTTAGTGGTCTTCTTTTTTTGTGTGTAACATTAAAGAGCTTGGAATTTCCAAGCTCTTGTTTTTTCAAATTAAGATAAAGCGCCCAAACCAAGAACAGTTAGTGTTCCCATGATTAAGCCTGCAAGGATAACCCCGAGCATAACCGCTGTAATACTGCGTTTGAAGTCCCAGTCAAGAATTGAAGCAGCAAGTGTTCCTGTCCAAGCTCCTGTTCCAGGAATTGGAATTCCTACAAAGAGAAGAAGAGCAATGAAAATTCCTTTATCACCAGCAGTATCTGCAAGTTTTTTACCACCTTTGTGACCTTTTTTCAAACACCAAGTAAAGAAACCGCCGATAACAGGTTTATCAGCTCCCCACTCTAAAACGCGGCGAGCAAAGAAGAAGATAATTGGAACTGGAAGCATGTTGGCAATAACCCCGATAATCAGTGCTTGCCACATTGGAATACCAGTTGCGATAGCATAAGGAACAGCACCACGAAGCTCAATAAGTGGCACCATGCCGATTAAAAATGTAATAATATAGTTCATTACTTGAAACCTTTCATTTGTTACAAGGTTAATTGTATCTTATCTAGGAAACAAACTCAACTAAAATCTGTTCTAATAGTAAAATACTATTGCTTAATAAGCACTATTTATTTTAAATGGTGAGAAAAGCTTACGAGAGCAGGTCATTTGGTGTATTTTCGTTTATAAAAAGTGATATTTTTGTTATAATATTAGTCAGTTATAGTCAAAGAGAGTCCATCTTGAAATGGTCTTTAATCTTGAAAAGGAGGAAGCTAATGGCAAAAAATACATCTGATAGTATTGAAGAATACATCAAGCAATTACTTGCCCAATCAGGTATTGCTGAGATTAAGCGGTCAAACTTGGCAGATGCCTTTCAAGTTGTTCCTAGCCAAATTAACTACGTGATCAAAACACGTTTTACAGAAAGTCGTGGCTATACAGTCGAAAGTAAGCGTGGTGGCGGTGGCTATATTCGCATTGCTAGAGTGCGATTTTCAGACCAACACCAATTGTTTGACAACCTTATGGCAAATATCGGTGAACGTATCAGCGAGCAAGTCTTTACAGATTTGATTCAATTACTTTTTGACGAAAAAATTATTAGTGAACGTGAAGGAAATCTGATTTTAGCAACAGCTACTGATGAGGTTTTGGGAAAAGATGCTCCTGAAATTCGTGCGCGTATGTTGCGAAAAATCTTACAAAGATTAGATAGAAAAGGATTCCATTTATGAGTGAATATTCAATGAAAATGCAGGAGGTTTTCAGTATCGCCCAGTACCAAGCGGCGCGATTTGAAAGCCCATATTTAGAAAGTTGGCATGTGCTTTTAGCCATGGTAGCTGTTCATGATTCAGTGGCAGGGTTAACATTTGCTGAATACCAAAATAAGATTGCTTACGAAGAGTACGAAGCGGCAGCTGTTTTGGCGCTCGGGAAATCACCTTTGGCAGATGTTAAAAATGTGCAGTTCTTAGAACAATCTAAAGCCCTAAAAGACGTCTTAACTTTTGCTGAGTCAATTTGCAAAGTGACTGGAAGCACTGAAGTCGGAACAGAGCATGTCCTTTATGCTATGTTGTTGAATCTCGATTTGTTTGCGACACGTCTTTTGGAAGTTGCTGGATTTAAAAATAAAGAAGATGGTGATTCAGCACGCTTGCTTGATTTGCGTAAATCATTGTCACGTAATGCTGGATTTACTAAAGAAAAAATCAAAGCTATTCACGATCTTCGCAAACCCAAAAAAGCTACAATGGGCGGAGCTTTCTCAGAAATGATGAAACCTCAGTCAACTGCGGGAGAATTATCAGACTTCACTCGTGATTTAACTGAATTAGCTCGTCAAGGAAAACTTGAGCCAGTTATCGGACGTGAAAAAGAAGTCTCTCGCATGGTTCAAGTACTTAGCCGTAAGACTAAAAATAATCCTGTCTTGGTCGGTGAAGCTGGTGTTGGTAAAACAGCTCTTGCTTATGGTTTGGCACAACGTATTGTTAATGGTGAAATTCCTTATGAGCTTCAAGACATGCGTGTCTTAGAGCTTGATATGATGAGTGTTGTTGCGGGAACTCGTTTCCGTGGTGATTTCGAAGAACGCATGAACCAAATCATCTCAGACATTGAAGCTGATGGTCATATTATTTTATTCATCGATGAAGTGCACACTATTATGGGATCTGGTTCTGGAATTGATAGTACTTTAGATGCTGCTAATATCTTAAAACCTGCTCTTGCACGTGGTACGCTTCACATGGTTGGTGCGACAACTCAAGAAGAATATCAAAAACATATCGAAAAAGATGCAGCTCTTTCACGTCGTTTTGCGAAAATTACGATTGAAGAACCAAGTGTTGAAGATGCTTATCAAATTTTACTTGGGCTTAAGAAATCTTACGAAACTTTCCATAATGTGACGATTTCTGATCAAGCTGTGTTGACGGCTGTTAAAGCTGCACACCGTTATTTGACAAGTAAAAATCTACCAGACTCAGCTATTGATTTGCTTGATGAAGCTAGTGCAACCGTTCAAGGTTTGGTGAAAAAAGAAACACCTTCTGACTTAACTCCAGCTGACCAAGCTATCTTAGAAGGTGATTTCAAAAAAGCTACAAAATTGCTAAAAGCATCACGTAAAGCTGTGACACGTAAGCCAACAGCTGTGACAGAAGATGACATTATGGCAACTCTTAGTCGCTTGTCAGGTATTCCAGTTGAAAAAATGACGCAAGCCGACAGCAAGAAATATTTGACGCTTGAAAAAGAATTGCACAAACGTGTGATTGGTCAAGATGCTGCTATTTCAGCGATTAGCCGAGCAATCCGTCGTAATCAAGCAGGTATCCGTACAGGAAAACGTCCAATTGGGTCATTCATGTTCTTGGGACCTACTGGTGTTGGTAAGACTGAATTAGCTAAAGCTTTGGCTGAACTTCTCTTTGATGATGAATCAACACTTATCCGCTTTGACATGTCTGAATACATGGAAAAATTTGCGGCTAGTCGTCTTAACGGAGCTCCTCCAGGATACGTTGGTTATGAAGAAGGTGGCGAATTGACTGAAAAAGTTCGTAACAAACCTTATTCAGTCCTTCTTTTCGATGAAGTTGAAAAAGCTCATCCAGATATTTTCAACGTCCTTCTTCAAGTTTTGGATGATGGTGTGTTGACAGATAGTCGTGGTCGTAAAGTTGATTTCTCAAATACGATTATTATCATGACGTCAAACCTTGGTGCGACAGCTCTTCGTGATGATAAAACTGTTGGATTTGGTGCGCGTGATATGGCTCATGATTATGATGCTATGCAAAAACGTATCATGGAAGAGCTTAAGAAAACTTATCGTCCAGAATTCATCAACCGTATTGATGAAAAGGTTGTCTTCCACCACTTAACACAAGAAAATATGCGTGACGTGGTTAAAATCATGGTTAAACCATTGATTGCAACCTTAGCTGAAAAAGATATTACGCTTAAATTCCAACCATCAGCGCTTAAATACCTTGCTGAAGCTGGATACGACCCAGAAATGGGTGCTCGTCCTCTTCGCCGTACCCTACAAGATAAAGTCGAAGATAAATTATCAGAACTTATTCTATCAGGCGAATTAGCAAGTGGAAATACCCTTAAAATTGGTGTTTCAAAAGGACAACTTAAATTTGACATTGCTTAATAAAATAACCCCTGCTGGTAAACCAGTAGGGGTTTTGTTCGGTATCAATATTTTGATTAGATGATATCATGGATGTAGTTTGTGATATCGTTTCGGTTTATTTTAGAAAGATTTAGAACACCTAAAAAGCAAAGGTGAGTCCTATAAATTTTTTGGTAGTCAAGGTCATTAGAGATTAAAATAAGATTTGAGTGGGGCTCTTTTGATCTTATTTTTTTTGCGACCTCAATACCATTCCAGGCCTTTAAATGTACGTCATTTATGATAAAATAAGTATTAGGAGCTTTATGATTTGGAATAAGTTTATAAAAAGACCTAGATTTAACTGCTTTATTAGGATAATGTTCAGTTAAAATATCTTTAATAATGCGATAGAAATTTTTATTGTACCAAACTGGTTGCATGACATAAATCATAGAACCTCCTTTCAAAGTTATTGTAGCAAATATTAGTTTAACAATTTATTAATCTAATGAATAGTTGTTTATTTGTCATGAATAGCATTTTTTTACCGTTTATGACATCATAACTACCATTCATTATACATTGTAAGTTGGGAAAGTAATCTTTGTTATGATAACCTTACCAGGAGGTTTTTTATATGGATTATATTATTGTAACAAAGGGAAGGGTATCAATAAAAATTAAACTTGTGGATATTTACTATATTGGGACTATAGAAGGAAAACCACATGTCTTGAAAATTGTGACAGAAGATGCTTGTTATGAGATATACGGGAAATTAAAGGAAATTAAAGAGCAAGCCCCTCACATTTTTACACGTTGTCACAAAAAATATCTGGTCAATCTTGCTTATGTCAAAGGGATTAATAAGGGAAATCAACAGATTGTTTTTATAAATAGTAAGGTCAAAAGCATCAAATGCTCAAGGCGTTGCTTGAAAGAAGTTATACAAACTTGGGAAAATTTATAGGAGTTTAAAATGCTAAATATCTTTGTGTTAGAGGATGATTTTTTCCAACAATCACGTTTGGAACAAGCTATTAATCGTTGTATGAAAGAAAATCAACTGAAATACCGTCAGTTGGAGATTTTTGGGAAGCCTCAACAGCTTTTGGAAGCTATCAAGGAACAAGGGAATCATCAATTTTTTTTCTTAGATATTGAAATTAAAGGAGAAGAGAAAAAAGGAATGGAGATTGCGCGTGAAATTCGTGCTAAAGACCCTAATGCAGTGATTGTTTTTGTGACGACGCACTCTGAATTTATGCCAGTAACTTATAAGTACCGTGTAGCGGCACTTGATTTTATTGATAAAGGGCTAAATGAAGAGGAGTTTCAAGAGGCAGTATCATCTGTTTTAGTATATGCTTTTGAAAATGTCGATACCACAGTAGCAAGTGATGCCTTTGTCTTTAAAAACGAGCATTCACACGTTCAAGTTCCTTTTTCGGATATTTTGTACTTCGAGACATCATCAACAATTCACAAAGTTATTTTAACCACAAAAACAGGGCATATGGAATTTTATGGCAAGGTTTCAGATATCGCAAAAGCAGACGAACGTCTTTACCAAAGTCACCGTGCCTATGTCGTTAATCCAGAAAATGTTACCAAAATCGATCGCACCAACCATATCGTCTACTTCGAAGGCGATGAATCGTGCTTTGTGTCACGCCTGAAACTAAAAGGATTAATCGAAAGAGTGGAGAAATAGAGGATGAGCTTTTTTGAATTTCCAATAACGTTAGAATATGAAGGGCATTTCTTTTTAAAGTGGGTTATTATACTATTAATTTTTCGCCAAATTAGCTTATATAAGTTAAACTGGAAATATTGCTTAGGTATTCCATTGTTTTTAACGTTTCTTGAGGTATTTTATTATGATATTGTAGGTCTATTTGAAATTCTCTTATTGCCTATAGTATTGATGGTTGTCAATTATAGAAATAAATTAAATTGGACAAAAACGCAATTTTTATTTTATAGTTTTTTCCCTTTTTCTGTGGTAACAATGTTTATCAACTTAGCAACGTCATTTATATTATTTTGTTTTAAATTATCTTTAAATGACTGGTGGGAATATCGGTGGTCAGATTTTGTTACTTTATTTTTAGGAACTATTTTTTGTTACCTTTTTTACAATTTTGTTCGTCTAGATAATAAGATTATTCACTCAGGATTGAATAATTTAAAATTAAAAAAAGTTGTTAATTCTTTTGTTTCTTCAATTGTAATTTACTCAGTTACTACATTTGGTTTAGAGGTTTTATATTATATTGAGACTAAAGATTGGTTTAAGACGTCGATTGATATTATTCATATTAGAAGAATTCTTCCAATAGTCTACTTCTTTATAATGATTAGTTTTCTTTTTTATATCAGTGAAGAAGTGAAGAAAGAACAAGAAAATGAGTTGATTCGTTTAAAGGACCAGCAACTCAATTCGATGTCCTCGTATAGTGAGCATATTGAGTCACTTTACACGCAGATTCGTGGCTTTAGGCATGATTACACGAATTTGCTGGTTAGCTTAAATGAAGCAATTCATCACAATGACATGCCAGCTGTTAAAAGTATTTATGATACTGTTTTAGTGGATTCTGGAAAATCGCTAAATACAGATAGTTATCAGATTGGAAATCTAGCTAAAATAAGTAATCCATCAGTCAAAAGTATTATTTCAGCTAAATTAATGGAAGCTCATCAAAAAGGCATAGCTTTAAAAGTGGAAGTTGAGGACTATATGGATAGTCCTAAGATGGAGTTATTGGATTTTATTAGAATTCTTTCGATTCTTTTAGATAATGCCATTGAGGCTGCTGAGAGTTGCCAAAAACCAAGCCTAGTATTTGCCTTTTTTAAAGATAAGGGCAGCGATATTTTGATTGTTGAAAATTCGACAGAAAAGAAAAGGGTCAATACTAAGACCATTTTCCAACGAGGCTTTTCATCAAAAGGCGATAATCGAGGCATCGGTCTAGCCAATGTTAAAGAGATTTTAGATAAGTATGATAATGTTATCTTGAATACGACAAGCGCTGATTATCAGTTTAGGCAAGAGATGAAAGTGGGGTAAACGGTTCGAGGAATCGTTTTTTTATTTGTCAAAAAAACCATTCATGACAAAATATCTACCATTCATTACATTTTTAAGCTGTTGAGGTGCATTTAATCTATAATAACCTGTAAATAACAGTTAGGAGAAAAACGTATGTTTTCAGCTATATTTAAATCGATTTTTAAACGACGCGATGTCAGTATTTTGCTGGCGTTCTCACTTTTGCCTTTGGTTACTCCTTTTTTTATGGGGAATCAAAATATTGATACTATGGCAACGAGTGGCTTTACCTCAAATCTTTTTTCGTTTCTTGTTGGTGCTTTAGATACTCAATATAAGTTAATTATTCCAACTTTGATAATTGCTTTTATTGTTAGTTCAGTTTTTCGTGATGAAATTGATAACGGCATTATGTTTTTATATAAAGATATCAATAGAAATCATATTTTTAAAGCAAAAATGAAAGGTTTATTTTTACTTTACTTCATTTATTTTGCTCTGTCTTTATTTGTTGGAGTAGTTACTTATTATGCTATTCTTATCCCAAAATATAATCTACAAATGAAAATATTACCAAGTCATTCTCTTGATTTTGAGAATAATTTACTAGTTTTATTAACAACGATTGCTTTGAATTTAATAACAATATCTCTAATTGCTTGGATTGCCATCAGCAAAAAAACTTTAGTGGCTGTTTTGTATGGGGTGCTATTTACGCTTCTTTCTATGATAGCTCCTATGCTAAAGACATTCCGCTATGTTTACCCTAATAGCTATGCTGAATTAATTAAAGAATTGTCTTTTGGAAAATCATTTTTGATAGCAACTATTTTATCAATCGTGTATTTTAGCATTTTGTATTTGTTAGCTAAAAATAAATTTAAAAAAATTGAATTCTAGGATTACAGGAAGAATCAGGAGAAAAATATGCTTAAAATTGAACATTTATCAAAAAAATTTGCGGGAAATGATTTCTACTCGCTTTCTGATGTTTCAATGGAGATTGAAAAGGGCGAGATTGTTGGTTTGATTGGGAAAAATGGTGCTGGTAAATCAACTTTGATGAAAATGATTGCCAAATCTCAAAAACCAACTAGTGGGACAATCACTTACAATGGCACTGATATCAACAGTCGTGACAATGTTTTGGATGATTTTGGAATTATGATTGACCCAGTCTTTTATCCTGAGATGTCTGTTATCGATAATTTGAAATTTTATTTGAAACTACATGGCAAAGAGGAACTTTATTCAAATATTGAAAGTACCTTGAAGTTAGTTGAGCTTTGGGATGCTCGTCATCGTAAGCCAAAAGGGTTCTCTTTTGGGATGAAACAACGTACAGCTTTAGCGATTGCCTTGGTTGCAGAGCCTGATTTCTTGATTTTGGATGAACCTTTTGTAGGGCTTGACCCAATTGGTGTGCAAAAATTAATTACCATTTTGAAAACATGGTCAAGTGAACGTCAAATTTCAATGTTGATTTCAAGTCACCAACTTGGAGAATTGGAAGCTTTATGTAGTCGTTATGTCTACATTGAAGCAGGAAAATTAGCGGATGCTTTTGAGGGTAAAGAAAATCCAAGTCTTGTGGTTGACTTGGATACAACTAAAGATTTGAGTGTTTTAAAACCATTCTTGAGTGAAACGGTTGTTCTAGAAGGGCACTCACTTGATATTTCAACAGTGACAGCAGCGAAAGACCTTAACCACCTCTTTGAAGTTCTGGCTAGTCATGAATTAATTGCAGGTATTGATGTTAAGGAAAACCATCTTAAAGATGTCTTTATGAAAGGGTGAGATACGATGAAACATGTTTTTTTAGCAGTATTTGATTCTGTCTGGAAACGCAAAGAAACAAAGATTTTTCTTGCCTTTAGTTTGTATCCGTTAGTATTTTACCTATCTTCATTTTTCCCGGATTCAGAGTTTATGAAACTTAGTGCAGATCCAGGAACTACATTTAGTTTTATTGAGTTCTTTAATTTGCTATTTGGTACAGTTAATTCAATTACTTTGCCAGTTCTCGCACTTTATTATTTGACTCACACTGTTTTTAAACGAGAAATTGATAATTCTTTACTGTTTTTGTATAAAGATATTGATAGAAAGAAAATCTTTATAGCTAAGATTCTTAGTTTGTGCTTAATTGTCACGATTTTTGGAGTGCTATTTTTAGGTTTTACACTTGTAGCGCACTATGGTGCTGTTGTAAAACTTCCTTTAGGTAGTCATGCAGTATTTCCTGCAACAGCTAAGGAAATGTTAGAAACTCTATTAAGCATTGGTGTATCATTTATAGATTTTTATCTATCTGTTTTTCTAGCCGCTTTCTTTTCATTATATTTTAGCGGTGGCGTGGCGCTGCTAGCAGGTGTTATTATCGGAACAGCAACTGAAATTATTGCACTTATCGGTGGTCCAGTTGCCCTAGCTTACCCAACTTGTTATAATCAAATGATTTACGAAGGTAAGCTTGTGGAGGCTGTTTTCGGCATTGTGGTTGTGACTTTCATTTATGTTGTAGTGCTATCTTATTTTGGGTTTAGGAAATTTAAAAATGTGGAATTTTAACATAAAAAGTCCCAGATAACAATGTTATCTGGGACTTTTTTCTTATCGCAAACTGTTAAAGATTTCTTTGACTTCGTCGATTGTTTCTGCGCGTGAGACGGCTCCGCGAATTTTAGCTGCACCAGCAGTACCACGTAGGTAATGTGGAGCTAGACCACGGAATTCACGGACAGCGATTTTTTCACCTTTAAGGTCAATGAGACGTTTGAGGTGATCTTCTGCGATGTCCAATTTTTTGGCAAATGGAAGATCTGGTAACTCTTCACCAGTTTCAAAATAATGATTGATTTGAGTGAAGATGTATGGGTTGTTCATGGCTGCGCGTCCAACCATAACAGCATCAACACCGATTTCTTCAATCATGTATTTCGCATCGTGAACGCTGCGCACGTCACCATTTCCGATAAATGGAATTTTAGTGATGGCTTTTGAAACGCGAGCAAGTGTTTCAAGGTCACATTTACCTGTGTACATTTGTTCACGTGTGCGTCCATGCATAGCAAGGGCAGAGACACCAGCTGATTCAGCAGCAAGGGCATTTTCAACGGCTAGAGAGTTATCTGACCAGCCTGTACGCATTTTTACGGTAAGTGGAATATCAAGAACAGAAGTGACTTCATCGATGATGTGATAAATTTTATCAGGGTCTTTGAGCCATTTTGCTCCTGCTTCGTTTTTGACAACTTTATTGACAGGACAGCCCATATTGATGTCAACGATGTCAGCTTTTGTATTTTCTTGAATATACTCCGCTGCACGTTTCAAACCATCCGCGTCTCCACCAAATAATTGGATAGACATTGGATGTTCAGTTTCATCAATGTGAAGCATGTGAAGGGTTTTTTCGTTATTGTAAAGGAGACCTTTTTCGGAAATCATCTCCATTACGACTAAGCCAGCTCCGAATTCTTTGGCAATAGTACGAAAAGCAGAGTTTGTCACCCCTGCCATGGGTGCTAGAACCGTGCGGTGAGGAATTTCAACGTCACCAATCATGAAAGATGAGCTGAGATTAGTCATTAATCAAGCCCTCCAAATCATCTTCAGTGAAGTTGTAAGTTTTACCGCAGAATTGGCAAGTGATTTCAGCACCGTGGTCTTCGTCTTTCATGGCTTTTAATTCATCTTTGCCAAGAGTGACAAGAGCAGCTTCGAAACGTTCACGTGAGCAGTCACAGTTAAAGCCGATTTCATCTTCAGCAAGGACTTTGTATTCGTCTTCGCCATAGATAGCTTTTAGAAGAGCTTCGATGTGGTCATCAGATTCCAAGAGTTTTGAAATGGCAGGCATTTCTTGGATACGTTTTTCGTAACGGTTGATTTCTTCTTCAGAAGCACCTGGAAGAACTTGCAACATAAAGCCACCGGCAACTTCAACTTTATCATCGTCATCAAGAAGGACATTAAGTCCAACAGCAGAAGGTGTTTGTTCAGATTCAGTCAAATAAAAAGCCAAATCTTCACCGATTTCACCTGAGACAAGTGGTGTTGATGATGTGTATGGGTTACCAGTACCGTAATCGGTAATAACAACGAATTGACCGTTACCCATGAATGGGCCGACCATGACTTCACCAGTAGCAGTTTTCTTAACATCAACGCCAGTGTTTTGGATGTAGCCTTTAACGTGTCCTTTAGTATCAGCCACAGAAATAATGTGACCAAGTGAGCTATCACCAATGACTTTGACGGTTACTTTGCTGTCTCCTTTCTGATTGGCAGCTAGGATTTGATTGGCAATAAGCGTTCTACCTAGAGCAACTGTAGAGCTAGAAAGTGTTTGATGTTTTTCTTGAGCAGTTCTGACAGTCTCAGTGCTATCAAGCACATAAGCACGGAAAGAACCAGATTTTGAAATTGATTTTATAAGTTTATCCATAAGAATATTATAACACAAAGCAAATTTGATGGGCTAGTATTGTGGCTGTTAAAGCGTAATCATCTCGTGCTTAATTTGGACAATCAAAAAAGCGAGCTGACCTCGCTTTTTAGGTATCTTTAAATCTCAGGAAATAGTTTAGCGATGATTTTTGGAGCAAGGGGTTGTCCAGGTCCTTCATGACAGTAAGTGTGAAGGTAAATGGCAGGATTAAAGTTCAATTCGATACAAGCACAATTTGGTGTTTCTTTGCTAGCTGGTAAGGTCTTATCTGGGATAATCAAATCAACTCCGCAGACCCAAGCTCCAACAGCGCTAGCCATTTGGGCAGCCAATTCTTTATAATCTGATGGCATGATATCAGTAACATCAATTGAATCGCCACCAGTTGAAATGTTAGAGTTACGGCGTAAATCAACTTTGACACCATTTGCTGGGATATCATCAGGAGTGTAACCTTGTTGTTCTAACATGAGACGCTCGACAGCTCCCAAGTCAATGATTTCAAGTGGTGAGCGGTGACCGCGGCCCCGAAGAGGACTCTGGTTTTTGAGTTCTACCAATTGGGCAATGGTGTGTTTGCCATCGCCAACGACATTTGCTGCCACGCGCAAGACAATAGCTTCGCATTTACCATCAAGAACGAAGAAACGGTATTCGGTACCTGCGATAAAGTTTTCAACTAAGACGGTATCATCTTCAGAAAATGCAATATCTAAGGCTTTTTGATACGCTGTCAGTTCAGCTGGTTCTTTAAAAATAGAAATTCCCAGACCGAAGTTAGTTGATTTAGGTTTAACGACGATAGCTTTATTTTTGATTTGTGAGAAATAGCGGAGCGCACTGTCTTTATCGCTGAATTCTTGGCCAGCTGGAACAGGAAATCCTGCTTGAGCGAGGAGTTTTTTAGTAACCACTTTATTTTCCATAATAAGTGGTGTAATGTAGCTGTCCTTAGCAGTCATATTGGCATTTTTAACGTATTCAATATGATCGCCATGCCATAATTTAATAAATTGATCATTCTCATCAAGGATTTCCAGGTGAAGGCCTTTTTGGATAGCGTCAAACATTAACATTTGAGTAGAGAGTTCCATTGATTCATACCCTTTAAGAGCATAGGGAGCTTTAAGGGCATACTCGTGGAAAGCTTGTCCTTGTTTTTGACCAAATGTTTCTAATGAAAGATTATCAATTTTTTCTAGTAAACGTCCTCCAATAGTTAATTCAGGATTCTTGATTTGTTCTTTGACATGATTTAACAATTCTTGGTAATAAGATGGCAAGTCAAAATGTTCAATCACGCCTTGCATAGCTGATAAGATTTCTGAAATAGGTGCTTCTTGTGGTAATTTTTTAAGCGGGTGGCTAAGAGCAATGACATTATTAAGCTCAGTAGCCTTAGCGATATCTTGGTCAATAGCAGAGCTACTATCAAGCCAGAGAAGAGCAAGAACGAAAAGATGAACAGTATCAAGTGTTTCTTGGGTGATTCCACGATGATCAAAAGGATTAAGGTCAAAGCAGCGTACTTCAAGGTAAGTGATGCCTTGTGTTAAATAATCACGGATGTGTTTGCTGCCACGAAGGCGAATAGCAGAATAAAATTCCTTTTCAGCAATAAGCTGACCAGAAGTTACATAATGCTCGATATCATTAATGTAGTTTTCAAGACTCTGATAAGAAACTTGGATGTTATTGCGGTTCACGTAGCCAAACTGACTATTTCGAATAGAACGAACGGGTTGAGCTAATTTGTGACTTAAAAATCCTTGCTCAGCGATTGGCGAAGCTCCGTAAAGATAGGTTAGAAGCCAACGATAGCGTAAGAAATTTTGAGCTAATTTTAGATAAAGGTCGTTTTTGAAGGTGATGAGCGAATCATAGCCGCTTTGTTGGAAAAGCGCAGCAACCAAATCTTTTCCCAGCTCCATATTGTAATGAATGCCAGACATAGATTGTAATTTTTTGCCATAAACCTGAGCTAGATGTTTACGATAATGACGCTCCCAATCATCTTCTAATTGAGCAATGTGAATCTCATCTTCACTGACTTGAGGTGGCATTGATAGAGGCCAGAGGTATTCATCCTTATCAATCGAGCGCCCTGCAACGTCTGTAATGGCTCCTAAAAAACGTAGGGCATCTTTGGTTGATTGCCCGATAGGAGTGATAAGTTCCATCTGAGCTTCACTATAATCTGTCTGAATATAAGGGTGAAAAGAACGACTTCCAAGACAGGTTGGGTGGCTTGTTTGAGCAATTTTGCCTTGTTGATTAATCCGCAAGCTTTCTCTTTCCAAACCAAAAGTTGCTTGCAAGATTGGTAAATGTTTAGACGAATCTTGTAATAAACTATTGATGTTCATATCTATGTATCTCCGTTGATTTTCAATTATTATTATGGCAAATTCTACCATTGTATGTAATGTATACCTATTCTATGGAAAAGTTTATGAAAATGCAAAGAATTGCTATACTTTTGCACAAAAATATTAAGAATTTTTAGAAAATTGAGACTATGTTAGAAAAAATGTCATATTTATCCCCTTTTTCAAAAAAAGTTCGGAAAAAATAATATTTTACCGTGGAATATTGAAAAAAAAGCAGAAAAGTCATATAATGAATTGTAAGACAAACTCGCAGGTGAGATTCCTGCCAAGTTGTAGAGAAAGGACGAAGATACGAATTTTAGCTTGGAGATGGAGACGACAGGCTGGATAAGTTAGTATCGTTTTTATTTGCTCGCTAGGTGATTTCGTATCAATATCGAACAGAATATGACATCAGTAGTAGTTGTTGGTACCCAATGGGGTGATGAAGGTAAAGGTAAAATCACTGACTTCTTGTCACAAGATGCTGAAGTGATTGCACGTTATCAAGGTGGAGATAATGCAGGACACACTATCGTTATCGACGGTAAAAAATTCAAATTGCATTTGATTCCATCAGGTATTTTCTTCCCAGAGAAAATCTCAGTTATCGGAAATGGTGTAGTTGTTAATCCAAAATCATTGGTAACTGAATTGAAATACTTGCACGATGAAGGTATTAAGACAGACAGTCTTCGTATTTCAGACCGTGCTCACGTTATTTTGCCATATCACATCAAACTTGACCGTTTACAAGAATCTTCTAAAGGTGATAACAAAATTGGGACAACAAACAAAGGAATCGGCCCTGCTTACATGGATAAAGCAGCGCGTGTTGGTATCCGAATTGCTGACCTTTTGGATAAAGACATCTTTGCAGAACGTTTGCGCGTGAACTTGGAAGAAAAGAATCGTCTTTTCGAAAAAATGTACGAATGCGAACCAATCAAATTTGAAGATATCTTTGAAGAATATTATGAATATGGTCAACAAATCAAAGATTACGTTACAGATACATCAGTTATCTTGAACGACGCTCTTGACGCTGGTAAACGTGTTCTTTTCGAAGGTGCACAAGGTGTCATGCTTGATATCGACCAAGGAACATACCCATTTGTTACTTCTTCAAACCCAGTTGCTGGTGGGGTAACAATCGGTTCAGGTGTTGGTCCAAGCAAGATCAATAAAGTTGTCGGTGTATGTAAAGCTTACACAAGTCGTGTTGGTGATGGACCATTCCCAACTGAACTTCTAGATGAAGTTGGAGATCGTATCCGTGAAGTTGGTCACGAATATGGTACAACAACTGGACGTCCACGTCGTGTTGGTTGGTTTGACTCAGTTGTTATGCGTCACAGCCGTCGTGTATCTGGTATCACAAACTTGTCACTTAACTCAATCGACGTTCTTTCAGGACTTGATACTGTTAAAATCTGTGTGGCATACGACCTTGACGGTCAACGTATCGACCACTACCCAGCAAGCCTTGAACAATTGAAACGTTGTAAACCAATCTACGAAGAATTGCCAGGTTGGTCAGAAGACATCACAGGTTGCCGTAGCCTTGATGAACTTCCAGAAAATGCTCGTAACTACGTTCGCCGTGTTGGTGAACTCGTTGGTGTTCGCATTTCAACATTCTCAGTTGGACCAGATCGCGATCAAACTAACATTCTCGAATCAGTTTGGGCAAATATCTAAATCAACTTGTTCTTATCAAGAAAATTTAGGATAGTTTAAGTTCTTCTCAATATACTAAAATCACTCCTAAACTTTTCTTTTCATATTTTCTATGCCACTGAAATCTTGGTTTCAGTGGTTTTTTGATGTCAAAAAGCCTCCTAAGATATCTTAAGAGTCTTGAATAGATTTAATTATTGACAAGGTCGAGGATGGTTTTGTTGTAGAAAAAGTCGTGGACGAGATTGTCATATTCTGTCCACATGGGAAGAGTTTTACATTTGTTTTTTCGTGGGCAGTCAAAGGATTTGTCAGCGAGGCAAGCAATGGATGACAGT
This sequence comes from Streptococcus ruminicola, assembly GCF_011387195.1. Lineage (NCBI taxonomy): Bacteria > Bacillati > Bacillota > Bacilli > Lactobacillales > Streptococcaceae > Streptococcus > Streptococcus ruminicola. The sequence goes on along the minus strand of NZ_CP046919.1, from coordinate 736,527 downwards.
GTACCTTCCATGAGTTCAAGAATTTCTCCAACAGTGTATTCTTCAGGTTTTCGACGAAGTTTATAACCTCCCCCTCTTCCACTGGCACCGATGAGCAAGCCACCTGATACCATTTCTTTAACGATAATTTCTAGGTATTTTTTGGAAATTTCTTGTCTTTCAGCGATGTCTTTGAGTGGAATATAGTTGTCATTGTTATTTTCGACGAGGTCAATCATTACTCGAATAGCGTAACGTCCTCTTGTTGATATCATGGGTAACCACCTTTCTAACAGGGCTTATTATACCGTAGGAGATATTGTGAAAGCAAATTTTTTTGGTGCATGATGAGTATTTTTAGACAATTCATGAGTGTTACTAGCAACGATAGAAAGAAAATCTTATTAATGGTAGTCTATTAGGTACTTTAGTTATGATAATAAACAGAAAATTTAAAATTTTCCTAAAAAACTATTGACATAGTAGGTGAATGGTGTTATCATAATTTCAATTATTTTAGAAAACCGTTGAAAAAGGAGGAACAGACATGCTAAATCGTAACGTTAACATTAAAAATACTGTCATGTGTTGTCGAATGCAAAATTCCCAGGCATTTTATCTGGCTGGGGCGTTCGATTGCGTGTCTGTACGTCCCGATACAGTATAGTCTTCGCTTTAGAGATTATTTGTAGCCAGTTGCCTGGGAGCTTCGTTAATGGAGCTCCTTTTTTCGTACCCTAAAAAAGAAAAAGGATATACCTATGAGAAGAAAAAAATATCAATTTGTTGGTATTATTAATAAGCCTGATACTTGAAATAGCAAGGCTCAAGGCTTATGTTGGTTGTTTTTGAGATGGAGGTGGTGCTTTAGACCATTATTAATATAGTGGTCAAAAGGAGTTAAAAGTTTTTAGGAGATTTTGGGATAAAGTTTAGCGTTCTTGAGTGGCGTTGGCATTAAAAGTTATGAGTTATGTGTGAAGTGAGTTAGGAATGACGGGGTGATTCATTGGTCAAAAATGTATTTGAGTTGGAAAATATTTCAAAGACATACAAAAATGATGGAAAAGATTTTATGGCTTTAAAAGATGTCAGTTTATCCATCCATGAGGGAGAGATATTTGGCATTATTGGGATGAGTGGCGCTGGAAAGTCAACGTTGGTAAGAACTTTAAATCGTTTGGAGGATGTTTCGTCTGGGACGGTTAGATTTTACGATCAAGATTTAGCTAGTTTAAAAACAGAGGAACTTAGGGATGTGAGACATTCTATCTCCATGATTTTTCAAGGTTTTAATCTTTTGCAACAAAAGACAGTGATTCAAAACGTTGAGCAGCCGTTACGAATTATTGGCGTTGATAAAGCAAAAAGGCGGCAAATCGCTGAGGAAATGCTTGCTATTGTTGGTTTATCCGATAAGAAAAATACTTACCCAGCAAGATTGTCTGGTGGGCAGAAGCAGAGAGTAGCGATTGCCAGAGCTCTTGCGGCTGACCCAAAGGTACTATTATGTGATGAAGCAACCAGTGCTTTGGACCCTAAGATAACAAGTGAGATATTAGCGTTATTAAAAGAGATTAATGAAAAAAGGAAAATCACCATTGTTATCATCACTCATGAGATGTCTGTGGTTGAAAAGATTTGTGACCGTGTGGCAATCATTGATAATGGAAAAGTTGCAGAAATTGGCGAGGTTAAGGAAGTTTTTCGCCATCCAAAATCAAAAGCAGCTCGAAAATTAGTTTTCCCAACGAATCCTTTTGCACCGTCTACTCCAGATGGTCGTCTCATTCGTATTGTTTTTGATGGTTTAGCTGCAAGTGAGCCATTTATTGCCAATCTAGTTGAAACGACAGGAAAAAAGGTCAATATTCTCAGTGCAAATACGAAAAGCGTTGGTGGCATAGGCTATGGTCAAATGGTTTTGGAACTTCCGCCAGATACCACAGACCAAGAAATCATTATTGATTTTTTGAAAAGAAATGGGCTTAGTTTATCGGAGGTGATTAAAGAATGAGTCAATACATCATAGAAGCTATTCAACTTGGCGTGTTAGAGACACTAGAGATGACGTTCTTTTCTGCCTTGCTTGCTTATCTTATCGGCTTACCTCTGGGAATTATTTTGTATGCAACAGCTCAGGGAAAGCTTCTAGAAAATCGGATTGTTAATCTTATTTTAGGAGTTATTGTCAATGTTTTAAGGTCATTGCCATTCTTGATTTTACTGGTGCTTTTAATCCCTTTTACACGGCTGGTAACAGGGTCTTCGATAGGAACGATTGCTTCCATTGTGCCTTTAACGATTGGAACAGTTCCAATTGTGGCGCGAATGGTAGAGGCGTCATTATGCGAAGTTCAGCCAGGGATTATTGAAGCTGCAACGGCTATGGGAGCATCACCGTTGTACATTATTTTGCACTTTATTTTGCCAGAAGCAACGCCATCCCTTTTACAAGGTGCTGCTATCAATGTTGCTACTGTTTTAGGTTATTCAGCTATGGCTGGTGTTATCGGTGGTGGCGGTTTAGGTGCCATTGCTTTACAGTATGGTTATTATCGTTATCAAAAGGATGTTCTTTGGTCAACGGTGGCTTTACTGGTGATTATGGTGATGATTATCCAAGAAGTCGGTGGCTTGCTTGCTAAAAAGAAAAGAAAATCATAAAAAGAGATTTTGAAAAAGAAAATTCAAAGAAATTAGGAAAAGTACCAAAATATTTAGGTTATGAAAATGGATTAATGAAAAGAAAAGGATGCAGATTATGAAAAAGAAAGTTTTATCGTTAGTCGTGACAAGTTTTTTGGCAGCTATTTTGACAGGATGCGGCGCTAGTCAAGCAGCTACGTCAACTAGTAATTCAGATAGTAATACGGTGATAAAAGTTGGGGCAAATATCACACCGCACGCTGAAATTCTCGAAGAAGCTAAACCAATTTTGGCGAAAAAGGGGATTACGCTAGAAATTGTAAAACTCGAGGATTCGATTACACCAAATACGGGAGTTATTGAAGGAAGTTTGGATGCCAACTATTTCCAACACGTTCCTTACCTAGACCAATTTAACAAAGAAAATGATTCAGATTTGGTTTCAATTGGTGCTATTCACTATGAACCTTTTGGAATTTACGCTGGACGTGTGACAAAATTATCAGCGTTGCCTGATGGTGCTGTGGTTGCTGTTCCAAATAACGTGACCAATGAAGCACGTGCACTTCTCTTGCTGGCTCAAGAGGGGATTATTACCTTAAATGACGATGCTGGCATTAATGCAACTGTCGAAGATATTACAGACAATCCGAAAAATATTCAATTTAAAGAATTGGCTCCTGAACAGTTAGTTTCAGCACTTCCAGATGTTGATATTGCTGTCATTAATGGGAATTATGCCATTGAAGGTGGTTTGAAAGTTGGCGAAGCTTTGGCAGTCGAAGCTAATGATGGTCTTGCAGCTAAAACGTATGCCAATATCATTGCAACTTCACCTGACAAGAAAAATGACAAGGCTTTGAAAACATTGGTTGAAGTGCTCCAAAGTTCTGAAATTAAGTCGTTTATTGAAGAAAAATATGATGGTGCTGTCGTGCCTTTGGATTAAGAGAATAAAGGAGTAAAAATGATTGGATTTGAGTATTATAATCCAGCCAAAATCGTATTTGGAGAGGATAGCGAGCAGAAATTAACAGCCTTGTTAAAAGAAAATAAGGTAACCTCACTCTTACTTGTATATAGCGGAGAGTTTATCAAAGATTTGGGAATTTATACCGTTATTAAGGAAGCTGTTGAAGAGCTAAGCATTGCATTTAGTGAGAATGGCAATGTGGTCCCCAATCCAGAGGTTAATTTGGTTCGAGAATTGGTCGAGCAAGGCAAAAAAGACAAGGTTGATTTTGTTTTGGCTGTTGGTGGTGGAAGTTCTATTGATACGGCTAAAGCTGTTGCTCTTGGAGTGCCATATGATGGAGATGTGTGGGATTTCTTTGATAAGGGAATTTTGCCAGAAGAGGTATTAAATATTGGTGTCATTGCCACAACAGCATCAAGTGGCTCAGAAACATCAAATGCTTCCATTATTTCAAATGGTGAGTGGAAGCTGGGCTTTGAAGATGACCGTATTATTCCAAAATTCGCTATCATGAATCCCAAATATACGGTGGGCTTGCCGCTTTATCAAACATCAGTTGGAATTGCGGATGTGTTAGCACACCTTTTGGAAAGGTATTTCTCAGATACGAAGCATTCAGATGTGACAGATTACCTTATTGAAGGAGCGGTTCGGGCATTGTTTTTAAATGCTGAGCGGTTGTTGAAGGATTTGAGTGATATTAATGCGCGTGCTGAAATCCAATGGTTGGCTAGCGTGGCTCACAATAATTTCTTAGATGCTGGACGTAGTGCGGACTGGGGTTCTCATCGAATTGAGCATGAATTGTCAGCACAGTATCATATTGTCCATGGTGAGGGCATGGCTGTTGTATTGCTGGCGTGGATTCGATATGTGGCAGACAGAAAACCTTGGCGCCCTGCTTTGCTTGCTAGCAGAGTATTTGGTGTAGACGCCCATGATTATAATGAGAAAGAGAGAGCTCTTATCCTCGCAGAAAAATTAGAAGCATTTTTTAAATCATTGCGTTTGAAGACAACTTTAACAGAACTAGACATTGATGATAAAGATTTTGAGATTATGGCAAAACGTGCTACTAGAAATGGAAATGTCGGGCATTATGAATTGCTAGATGCCGCAAAAATACAAGACATTTTGAGATTAGCACTTTAAGAAATAGAAAAGGAGACTGAAAAATGGCAAGAATTAAATTGGTAGAACTTGGTGAAACAACAGGAGCAGAAAAAGAACGTTACGAAGAATTGGCAGGTCGTAATGCTGTGACTAATATGAAAAAAGGACTTTTAAACGATGCGGCAACGTATGACGCTTACATGGGTTGGTACACATCATGGCAACGTTTGGTAGAAGTTGTTGGTGAAAAAGACGCTATCCTTTATGCGCATGCTATCTCAACAACGAATTCATGTCAACTCTGCTCACTCTTTTTCATTAGTGATGTGAAAGGACTTGGTCTTGACCCAGCGAATTTGAATTATGATGAGCGTGAAGAAGTTTTGACAGAATTAGGACGTTCAATCGTAAAAGACCCAACTGCTGTGTCTGATGAACTCTTTGAAAAATTAAGAACATTCTTTGACGACAAAGAAATCGTCGTTATTGTCGGCTTTGCTGGTCAAATGATTGCGACTAACAACTTTAACTCTGTCTTGCAAATTGATGTGGATAAACGTTTGCTTCCAATCATTGACGAATTCAAACCAGCCACATGGCGTGATAATTTGAAGAAATAAATTTTTGTAATGATAGCTATCCATTAAGTAAACGAAGCTGGGCGTTAGTCTCAGCTTTTTTCTTTTTGTCATTTTTAGTAGTAATAGAATTCAAGGGAGTGTTTCAAAAAGTTCAGTACATTTTTGCACACTTCCTTTATCTGTTAATGCTATTCGTTTTTTGGAATTGATGCCATTGAAAAAGTCAAATCAGGTCATCCAGGAGTCGTTATGGGAGCTGCTCCAATGGCGTACAGTCTTTACACTAAACATTTACATGTCAATCCAGCTGTTCCAAACTGGATTAATCGCGACCGCTTCATTTTATCAGCAGGGCATGGTTCAATGTTGCTTTATGCTCTTCTTCATTTGTCAGGATTTGACGTTACAATTGATGATTTGAAATATTTTCGTCAATGGGCGTCAAAAACGCCAGGTCATCCTGAATACGGTCATACTGGTGGTGTGGATGCAACCTCTGGACCACTAGGTCAAGGGATTTCTATGGCTGTCGGACTAGCACAGGCGGAACGTTTCTTAGCTGCAAAATACAATAAACCAGATTTTCCAATTTTCAATCACTATACCTATGTTATCGCTGGTGACGGTGACTTTATGGAAGGAGTGTCTGGCGAAGCATCATCTTACGCAGCTAAACAGCAATTGAATAAGTTGATTGTTCTTTATGATTCAAATGATATTTGCCTAGATGGTGAGACAAATGCTGCCTTTTACTGAAAATGTTCGTGCACGCTACAATGCTTATGGTTGGCATACTGCTATTGTTGAAGATGGCACAGATATCAATGCCATTAGTCTTGCTATCGAAGAAGCAAAAGCTTCTAACAAGCCAAGCTTGATTGAAATTAAAACAACGATTGGCTACGGTGCACCAACAAAAGGTGGAACCAATGCAGTTCACGGAGCTCCACTCGGTGCTGAAGAAACAGCTGCCACACGACGTCATCTTGGCTGGGAGTATCCACCGTTTGACGTTCCCGAAGAGGTTTATGATGATTTTAAAGAAAATGTAGAGATGCGTGGGGTTGCAGCATATCAAAAATGGTTAGAAATGCTCGCAGACTACAAAACAGCCTATCCAAATGAAGCTAAAGAAGTTGAAGCTATTATTAGAGGAGAGAACCCAACAACGCTCACAGAAGCAGATTTTCCTTTTTTTGACGATACCTATTCCATACCTATCAATCAGTCGAAACATATATTTAATATAATCCTTATCAATACTAAACTTTTTTGATAAGGAGTTAATCGACTCTCCATTTTGGCGTAATTCATAGAGTTGAACCCTGTCTTCATAACTTAATTTCATACAAAAAGCACCCCAATCGTTAGATTTTTTGTCTAACTTTTGGGGTGCGATTCAGCTTTCTGGCGGGGTTTTGTGTTAAAATAAAGCTGAGAAATAATTAATTAAAAAATAATAACTGTTATTCCCGTGTTACAAAAGTAACGTTTGTTTAATCTGCTTTTGATAACCTATTAATGTTGCCTGATTTAAAAAGGAGGAAAAATGGTTAAACGAATTTTATCAATTGCACTGGCTTATGTTGGTATTATTGTTGGTGCTGGGCTTTCTTCAGGACAGGATTTGATGCAATATTTTGTCGGATTCGGGGTCTGGGGAATGATTGGCGTTGTTGTTTTAGGGATTTTGAATGCTATCTTTGGGCGTATTATCGTGACATTAGGAAGTTACTATCGTTCGAATGACCACTCAGAAGTGCTTTCTAAAATCGCTCACCCATTTACAAATCGCGTGCTTGATATTGCTTTGATTGTTTCTTGTTATGTTATCGGCTTTGTCATGCTAGCAGGAGCGGGGTCTAACCTTAATCAACAATTTGGATTACCGACTTGGTTAGGAGCTTTAATCTGTGCTCTCCTTGTTATTTTTGTCAGCTTTCTTGATTTTGAAAAAATTACTCAGATTATCGGGATTTTTACACCGATTGTTATTATCATGGTGCTGATTATTGCTGGTCATACGCTTATTGGACAATCATTTGACTTTACTCAGTTGAATGCAGTTGCTAAGACCTTGCCGACAAATATGCCAAATATTTGGGTATCAGTTCTTAATTACTTTGCCATCTGTGTGATGACTGGGGTATCAATGGCTTTTGTCCTTGGTGGTTCAATCATTCGTATAGGCGTGGCTGAAAAAGGTGGTACCCTTGGTGGTGCGATTGTTGGTCTTATTATCGCTGTGACATCACTTGTCTTATTTGTCAATGTTGGAAAGCTTGCTTCAGCAGATATTCCAATGCTAGTACTTGCTAATGAGATTCATCCGTGGTTTGCCTTAGCTTACGCAATTGTGGTGTTCGGGCTTATCTTCAATACGGCTTTTAGTTTGTACTATGCACTAGCTAAACGTTTTTCTGAAACTCAAGGTGGAAGTCAATTCAAACGTTACTTGATTGTTTTTGTTATTAGTGGTTATGCCTTGTCATTCCTTGGTTTCAAACAACTTGTTTCTATTATGTACCCAGTTCTTGGTTACATCGGTATGGTTATGCTGGTTGTGTTACTTCAAGCTTGGATTCGCGAAAAGAGTAATGTCCAAGATGAAAAACATTTGCGTCGCCGCATGATTTCCTTGATTTCAAAAAAATATGACGATGATAAGAAATTTACCAAGAAAGATAAAGTAGAATATCAACAATTAGGTGAAGAGTCAGTCGTTGAAACAAAAGAAATCAAAGAAGATATTCATGACCATGTCGAGCAAATTTTCGATTCAGAAAATGAAGAATAAGATTGAATAGATAAAGAGTCTGGGACGAAGTTCTCGGGCTTTTTTGCTAGAATAAATAATATTACTAAAAGTGTTTAAGAAAGCGTTAAAAATATGCTATACTGAAACAAAAAGATGAAAAGGAAAGTGAGCAATGACACGGTTTGTGAGCAGTTTTTCGGGTGTTTTAATTATTCTAGTCATGGTTATGGTTGGCTATGTTTTGACCAAAAAAGGATGGTTTGACGACAAAGCACCAAATTTGATAGCTAAGTTAGTGACGCAAGTAGCTCTTCCTTGTTACATGATATCAACGATTGTCGGACGTTTCACGGCAAAAGAAATGCTTGAAATGTTGCCCCAGCTGCGTTTTCCAGCAATTTCAATGGTGATTTTACTTGCTATTGCTATGGCAGTTGCTCAGCTGTTTTTGATTGATGAAAAGCACCGAGGCTTATTTGTTTCTATGTTTTTTAATTCCAACACGATTTTTGTTGGTCTGCCAATTAATCAAGCACTTTTTGGGGATAAAAGCATTCCGTATGTCTTGGTTTACTACATGTGTAACACCACATTCTTTTGGACGATTGGAACGTATTTGATTCAAAAGGATGGACGTAAAGAAGTTACTCTTGATTTTCGAGGCACGCTAAAGAAAATCTTTTCTCCGCCACTTATGGGATTCATTATTGGCGTGATTTTAGTTCTTCTAAACATCAAACTACCAGCTTTCTTGCTCAGTGATTTCCAATATCTGGGAAATCTGACGATTCCTTTGTCTATGATTTTTATCGGGATTTCGGTGGCAAATGCAGGGCTGTCACGTCTGCGTTTTAGTAAAGACAATGTTTTGGTCCTTTTAGGACGTTTTGTTGTAGCTCCGCTGTTAATGATGGTGATTGTTAGCCACACTCAAATGCCACAACTGATGAAAGAAGTCTTCATTATTCAGTCAGCTATGCCAGTCATGACAAATGCCCCAGTTGTTGCAAAACTTTACGGTGCAGACAGTGATTACGCAGCAATCACGGTAACCGAATCAACCATTTTAACTATGCTTGTTATTCCGATTTTAATGCTTTTGTTGAATGGATTATAATAAAACAGCAATCTTTTAAAGATTGCTGTTTTTAAATTTCAAAAAGCCTAACCGAGGCGGCTAGACTTTAAGGAGATTATGAAAAAGGATGCATCCACCCAGTTGTTTTGGGAGGTTTCGGGTGAATGCAGGCTAGCAATGCTAGCTGTGAAAGTTTTTAGGAATGAGTATAGTATAAGGAGACTTGCTTAAATGAATCTTAAGTAAAAGAATTAATCTCTTAAAAATCAGATGTGGTCAATATATGTTATAATAAAGCCATGGAAAACAAGAAAAAATTATTATTAATCGATGGGTCATCTGTAGCTTATCGTGCCTTTTTCGCACTGTATAATCAGATTGATCGTTTTAAAAACCGAGCAGGTCTTCATACAAATGCCATTTACGGTTTTCACCTTATGCTCAATCACTTATTAGAAAGAATTCAGCCAACGCATGTTTTGGTTGCTTTTGATGCTGGTAAGACAACTTTTCGTACAGAAATGTACAAAGATTACAAAGCTGGTCGTGCCAAAACACCAGATGAATTCCGTGAGCAGTTGCCATACATCCGTGAAATGTTAACAGCGCTTGGTATCAAGTGGTATGAATTGGAAAATTATGAAGCTGATGACATCATCGGAACTTTGGATAAATTAGCAGAGAACGAAGATGAATATGATGTAACCATCGTCAGCGGAGATAAAGACCTTATCCAACTTGCGGATAACAACACAACCGTTGAGATTTCTAAAAAAGGTGTCGCTGAGTTTGAAGAATTCACTCCAGCTTATCTCATGGAAAAAATGGGCATCACGCCAAAACAATTTATCGACCTAAAAGCCCTCATGGGTGATAAATCTGATAACATTCCAGGTGTTACTAAGGTCGGTGAAAAGACAGGTCTTAAACTTCTCTTAGAGTACGGCAGTCTTGAAGGTGTTTATGAAAACATCGACGGCATGAAGAAATCTAAGATGAAAGAAAACTTGATTAACGATAAAGAACAAGCTTTCTTGTCTAAGACTTTGGCGACAATCAATATCACTGCTCCGATTGCGATTGGTTTAGATGATATCGACTACACTGGACCTGATTTGGAAAAACTTGTGCCATTTTATGATGAAATGGGATTCAAACAGTTTAAAGATAATCTTGGTGCTGCTAAGAAACAAGAAAAATTTGATGTGACCTACACTGAAGTGGACAGTTTGAGTGCAGACATGTTCACAGATGACCAATTTTTCTATTTTGAAATCTTGGGTGATAATTATCACGTTGAAAGCATCATTGGCTTTGCTTGGGGAAATGACAAGGCTATCTATGCTTCAACAAATCTTGAACTTCTAAAAGATGATTTGTTTAAAGCAGCGTTAGCTAAACCAATCAAAACTTACGATTTCAAACGTAGCAAAGTTCTTCTTAGTCATTTAGGTATTGATTTGCCAGCGCCAGCATTTGATAGTCGCTTAGCAAAATACCTTTTATCAACCGTTGATGATAATGAACTGTCAACCATTGCTCGTTTATACACAGAGTATGTCCTTGATAGCGATGAAGCTGTTTACGGTAAGGGTGTTAAACGTGCTGTCCCAGATAAAGCAGTGCTGCTCAGCCATTTAGCGCGTAAGATTGTGGTTTTGAACCATTCTGAAAAAGTCATGCTAGATAAGTTGACAGAGCATCAACAAGCAAGCCTTCTTTTTGACATGGAACAACCTCTAGCAAATGTTCTTGCTAAGATGGAAATTGCGGGTATTTCAGTTAAAAAAGAAACGCTCCAAGAAATGGAAAAAGCCAACCAAGCAGTCATTGACAACTTGACACAAGAAATCTATGACCTTGCTGGTATGGAATTTAACATTAACTCGCCAAAACAATTGGGTGAACTGCTCTTTGAAAAGATGCAATTGCCAACAAGCTACACTAAGAAAACCAAGACTGGTTATTCAACAGCAGTTGATGTTTTGGAACGCTTGGCACCAATCTCACCAATCGTATCTAAGATTTTGGAATACCGCCAAATCGCAAAACTCCAATCAACTTACATCGTTGGTTTGCAAGATTTCATCTTAAAAGACGGAAAAATTCATACTCGCTACCTTCAAGATTTGACGCAGACAGGACGTTTGTCTAGTGTTGATCCTAACTTGCAAAATATTCCAGTGCGTTTGGAACAAGGGCGCTTGATTCGTAAGGCATTTGTCCCAGAAACAGCAGACGAAGTACTATTAAGCTCTGACTATTCACAAATCGAGTTACGTGTACTTGCTCACATTTCAAATGATGAACATTTGATTGCGGCTTTCCGTGAGGGAGCAGATATCCACACGTCAACAGCCATGCGTGTCTTTGGTATCGAAAAAGCTGAAGACGTCACACCAAATGACCGTCGTAACGCCAAAGCTGTTAACTTCGGTATTGTTTACGGTATTTCTGATTACGGTCTTGCTAATAACCTTGGTATTCCGCGTAAAGTGGCAAAACAATACATTGAGACTTACTTCGAACGCTACCCAGGTATTAAAGACTACATGGAGCGCGTGGTGCGTGATGCCAAAGATAAAGGCTATGTTGAAACGCTCTTCCACCGTCGTCGCGAATTGCCAGATATCAATGCTCGTAACTTCAACGTGCGTCAATTTGCTGAGCGTACAGCCATTAACTCGCCAATTCAAGGTAGCGCAGCCGACATTCTCAAAATTGCTATGATTAACCTTGATAAAGCTTTAGTTGAAGGTAAATTCAAGACAAAAATGCTTCTACAAGTGCACGATGAAATCATCCTTGAAGTGCCAAAAGACGAGCTAGAAGCTATTGAAAAATTAGTCAAAGAAACCATGGAATCAGCCATCGAACTTTCTGTCCCACTTGTGGCAGACGAAAGTGCAGGCCAAACATGGTACGAAGCAAAATAATATTAAAATAAGGTGGCAAGTTTTTGTCATCTTATTTTTTATCAACTGTGATATACTTAATAAAAAATCGTTCTTAGGAGGCAGCCAGATGACAACATTTCAAAATCCTAGCCAAGATGTGATTGCTGATTATTTAAAAAGTGCCAAAAACATTGCTGTTGTGGGACTTTCCAAGCGTGAAAATAGTCCAGCTTACGGTGTTTCTAAGGTGATGCAAGAAGCAGGTTATACGATTATCCCAGTTAACCCACGTTTAGCGGGTGAGAAGGTACTTGGTGAGACAGCCTATGCTAGACTCCAAGACATTCCCGTTCACGTTGATATTGTTGATGTTTTCAGACGAAGTGAGTTTCTCCCAGAAGTTGCCAAAGATTTTATCGAAACGGATGCTGATATTTTTTGGGCTCAGCTAGGTCTAGAAAGCCAAGAAGCGGCTGACATCTTACAAGCCGCAGGACGTGACAAAATTGTCATGAACAAGTGCATCAAGATTGAATATCAAAATTTGTAAATAATATTGAAAATGAGAGGATTCTTTCAAAATGGATTTTCTCATTTTTGTTGTCATGAAAATACTGAAATTGTGGTTTTCCCTATTAAAAAAGTGAAGATTTGCTATGAAAACTTGAAATCGTCTGATTTTTATAATAAAATGAATGAGCGTGTCAAGACATGCAAAAATTAAACTATGTTATAATGATTTTAAATAAATAGAACAGGAGAGCCATAATGGACATTCATACCCATCACCGTCCTTTGGATGCCTATGAAAATGTCATTGAGCATCTCAAGAGAAAACACATTCGTATCACGGAGACTCGTAAAGCCATTATCGCTTATATCATAAATAGCCATGAGCACCCAAGTGCTGAAAAGATATATAAAGACTTGTTGCCAGAACATCCAAATATGAGTTTAGCGACGGTTTACAACAACATGAAAGTCCTTGTCGAAGAAGGCTTTGTTGCTGAGTTGAAAGTGACTAACGACACAACAACTTACTATGACTTTATGGGACATCAGCATATCAACATCGTTTGTAAATGTTGTGGTGATATTGCAGACTTTATGGATGTGGACGCTATTGACATCGGTAAAGAAGCCTATGAACAAACTGGCTACATGATTACCAAGGTTCAGTTGACTGCTTACGGTATTTGCCCAAATTGCCAAGAAAAGCTTAGAGCAGCTGGCGAACCATTCATGGCTTATCGTGAAGAGAAATAAAAAGAAGGTGTCTTAACATCTTCTTTTTTGTACACAAAAAGCCCCAGCTAAGCTGGGGTTTATTTCATTTATTCAGCTTTAGCAATTAAATCTTCGTAGAAGAAGAGTTCTGCTGTAGTTGTATATGGTAATGTGTAGAAGTAAAGCAATCCACAAGTTAGTGCAGTTAAAATGTACCAACCGATGAAACTAAATTGTAGACAGAATAGGCGCCATTTGTTACCAGCCATTAATTCTGTACTCTTGTTGATAACACTACGTGGACCTTCATAAGTGCCATTTTGAACAGCGTCATAAAGGACGTATGTTGTCATGCTATATGAGTATTGTTTGATGATTGAAAGAGCAAAACCTGCAACCATAAGAACAAATCCAATGATAGTGACAAAGATGCCACCGTTAGAATTATTTGAAGTAGTTGCTGTAACTCCTGCAACAAAGATGATAGAACCTACAATACCGATTAAAGACCATAGGAATAGGAATACCCATTTGACAATAGCAGTTACTACATATTTTCCAAATATTTCATTTGAGAAAACACGCATGTTATCTCCTACTTCAACATGGTCGCGTTTGTGGCGAATAACATCAAGCACGGCGTAACTTGCTGAAGCAAGGAATAATGCTGATAGAATTGAAACAATACCTGGAACAGATGCAGTAGCATTAACTGTAGTACCATTAATATGATATGTTTCTGTATAGCTAATTGAAATTGTTAAAATAGCTAAAATGATAGAAACAAGAAACAATTGGTACTTACCAGAGAGAGTTTTCAAAAATTCTCTAGCTTTTTGACGAGTTTCTGAAGCTTTCATAATATGAACCTCCTTAAAAAATTCCGTAAAATGTATTACTTCCACACTTTCATTATATCACCTTGTATTAGAGAAGTCACACGATAAGAGGTAAACATGACAAAAAATGTGATTTTTGGTAAAATCGTAAAGGTTGCGCTATTTAAGCAATGCATTGTAAAAATCTGGAAGTTTTTCAGATTTTCTCAGTCTGATTACTGTTTAATCATGACGATAATAAAAAATGCCCACAACTGTTTTTTGTGATAGCAAGGAGAAAAAAGATGACAGATTATCCGATTAAATATCGTTTAATTAAGAAAGAAAAACACACAGGTGCTCGTCTGGGTGAAATTATCACACCACACGGCACATTTCCAACACCAATGTTCATGCCTGTTGGAACACAAGCCACAGTTAAGACACAATCACCAGAAGAACTCAAAGAAATGGGTTCGGGTATCATTTTGTCAAACACTTACCACTTATGGTTGCGTCCTGGTGATGAATTAATCGCTCGCGCTGGCGGACTTCACAAATTCATGAACTGGGACCAAGCTATTTTAACAGATAGCGGTGGTTTCCAAGTTTACTCATTGGCTGAGTCTCGTAATATCACTGAAGAAGGGGTAACATTTAAAAACCACCTTAACGGTCAAAAAATGTTCTTGTCTCCAGAAAAAGCCATCTCAATCCAAAATAATTTGGGTTCAGATATCATGATGAGCTTTGATGAATGTCCACAATTCTATCAACCATATGATTACGTTAAAAAATCAATTGAACGTACTAGTCGCTGGGCTGAACGTGGTTTGAAAGCACACCGTCGTCCACATGACCAAGGTCTATTTGGTATCGTTCAAGGTGCTGGTTTCAAAGATCTTCGTCGTCAATCAGCAAATGATTTGGTAAGTATGGACTTCCCAGGATACTCAATCGGTGGTCTTGCTGTTGGTGAATCACACAAAGAAATGAATGCGGTACTTGATTTCACAGTGCCAATGTTGCCAGAAAATAAACCTCGTTACCTTATGGGGGTTGGTGCACCAGATAGCTTGATTGATGGTGTTATCCGTGGTGTCGATATGTTTGACTGCGTCCTTCCAACACGTATCGCTCGTAACGGAACATGTATGACTAGTGAAGGTCGTTTGGTTGTTAAAAATGCTGCTTACGCTGAAGACTTTACACCACTTGATCACGATTGTGATTGCTACACTTGTCGTAACTACACACGTGCTTACATTCGTCACTTGCTTAAAGCTGATGAAACATTTGGTCTTCGTTTGACAAGTTACCACAACCTTTACTTCCTTGTGAACTTGATGAAAAAAGTTCGTCAAGCAATTATGGATGACAATCTTTTGGAATTCCGTGAAGATTTCTTCGAACGTTATGGTTACAACCGTAGCGACCGTAATTTCTAATAGACTAAAAAGTCTGGAACGATTGTGTTCCGGGCTTTTTGCTTGACTTTTAAGATGTGTTTTAAAAAGAGTTAACCCAACTACAAAATATAGTTGACTAAAATAATGAGAAGTAGTAAACTTTGTTAAAAGGTTGGTGATTATGGTGATTTATGGAGTTGATCTTGATAGTGAGGGAAGATGCCTGCATTATCATACAAAGTGTGATGTCGTTGCCTTAAAATGCAATAAATGTAGGGAATATTTTGCTTGCTATCAGTGTCATGATCAATTGCGAGATCATCCTTTTGAGCCTGTTTCGGTAGATGATGATGCACCAGTGCTTTGCGGCAGTTGTCGTCATACGTTAACTTTTACGGAGTATAAAAAGGGATTTTGTCCTTATTGTCACCATGCCTTTAATCCAAAGTGTCAGTTACATGAGACTATTTATTTTTCAAAGGAGTAGGTTATGAAAAACGTCAGGGATTTACTTTACATTGCTATGATGGCAACTATTTTGGTTATTTTAGGATTCATTCCAGCCATTCCACTGGGATTTATTCCTGTTCCAATTGTTTTGCAGAATTTGGGAGTCATGTTAGCTGGGGTATTGTTGGGAGGAAAAAAAGGAAGCCTGTCGATTTTACTGTTTTATCTCTTGGGACTATTTATTCCAGCTTTTTCAGGGAGTACATTTTTTGCGGTTTTAGCTGGTCCGACGGCTGGTTATGTGGTGGCTTGGTTTTTTGTACCAATGCTAGTCAGTTTGATTTTGAAAGCTTTTAAAACGTCATCGTTTATTGGAAATGTGATCGCGATTTTAGTAGGCGGAGTTTTGTTTGTTGATTTGTTAGGGGCCATTTATTTGTCAGTTTATATGCACATGCCTTTGATGACCTCATTATTATCAAATCTTGCTTTTATTCCTGGGGATACTATCAAAGCAATTCTTGCCAGTCTTATCGCTTATAAATACAAAGAACAATTGGCTCTCGCGTAAAAGGACTTATTTTTTGTTATAATATGGGTAAAGTAAACAAAGAAGGAGCCTATTATGAAACTCACAACACTTGGTTGCTGGGGAGCATACCCTTATAAAGATGGCGGAACAACCTCTTATCTTGTTACAAGTGAAGATGGCTTTCAATTGCTTATGGATTGCGGAAGCCGCGCTGTCACAGAACTAGAAAAAGAAATCAGTCCACTTGATTTGGATGCAGTGATTATTTCACACTATCATCCTGATCATATTGCGGATCTTGGCGTGCTCCGCCATTATTTCCAACTTTATCCAAAACACCTTTGGACACCGAAAATTTTGCCGATTTATGGGCATAAAGAAGATGAATCTGAATTTGCTAAGTTGACTTTGCCTGGTGTGTCTGAAGGTAGAGCTTATGATGTCAATGGTGTTGAACACATTGGTCCATTTGATATTACATTTATCAAGACTGTTCACCCAGTGCCTTGCTACGCTTTTCGTATCGTAGAACGTGCTACTGGTCAAACCCTTGTCTTTACTGGTGATACAGGTTATTTTGATGGCTTGGAAAAATTCGCCGCAGGTGCTGATCTTTTCTTGGCAGATGTTTACCTTTATGCAGGAAATGAAAATCACCCAGCGCATTTGACAACCAAAGAAGCAGGGCAAATTGCCAAAGCTGCAGGTGTGAAATCACTTGTTTTGACACACACACCACCAATTCCACCACAAGGCATTTCTGCTGAAAACCACCTTCAAGTGCTCAAAGAAGAAGCACAAGATTTTGCTGCAGATGTTCCTGTTGATTTGGCAGAGCCTCACAAATCATGGCAAATTGGGGAGCTCTAATGGCTGAATTTACACAGGAAGAAAAAGAGTTTTTCATGCGAGAAGCGCTTAAGGAAGCGCAAAAATCGCTAGAAAAAGAAGAAATTCCAATTGGCTGTGTTATTGTCAAAGATGGTGAGATTATTGGACGTGGGCACAATGCGCGTGAAGAGCAGCAGAAGGCTATTTTGCACGCTGAAATTATGGCAATCAACGAAGCTAATGAAAACGAAGGTAACTGGCGTTTGCTAGACAGCACGCTTTTTGTGACTATCGAGCCATGTGTGATGTGCAGCGGAGCTATTGGGCTTGCCCGCATTCCACAAGTGATTTATGGAGCTGCTAATCAAAAATTTGGCGGAGCAGGTAGTCTTTACGATATTCTGACAGATGTTCGTCTCAACCATCGTGTTGAGGTTGAAACGGGCCTTCTTGAGGCTGAATGTGCTGGCATCATGCAGGACTTTTTCCGAAAAAATCGTGAGAAGAAAAAAGCAGCCAAGAAGCAAGCCAAAGAGCAGTGCTGATTTGCATAATCAAAAAAATATGATATAATAGCTATCGGAGCAACATCTGCGCGTGAAGCGGGTCAGGGGAGGAATCCAGCAGCCCTAAGCGATTGTAGGTGTGTGCTCTTTTTTATTCTTTAAAATGCTTGAAATCATGCAAAAAAAGCGGAGTTTTTCATGCTTGAATGATTGTTTCATGAAAATTTTCAGTAAGTTAGAAAAAGTCCGTGAAACGCTTTATTTTATAGGATTATTTAGTAAAAATGATTGAAAAAAAGTGCATAAAAGAGTAATATAGAAGAGAAATTTAATTTTTTTTGAGGAGTATTTGTAATGACACATATTAAATTTGATTATTCAAAATTGTTGGGTCAATTCGTCGAACAAGAAGAAATCGACTTCATGCAAACACAAGTCAACGTTGCTGACGAATATTTGCGTAAAGGTACTGGTCCTGGTTCTGATTTCCTTGGTTGGTTAGACCTTCCAGAAAACTACGACAAAGAAGAATTTGCTCGTATCCAAAAAGCTGCTGCTAAAATCCAATCAGACAGTGAAGTTCTTGTTGTTATCGGTATCGGTGGTTCATACCTTGGAGCACGTGCTGCTATCGATTTCTTGAGCAACCACTTCTACAACCTTCAAGCATCTGCAGATCGTAAAGGTCCTCAAATCCTTTACGCTGGTAACTCAATTTCTTCAACTTATCTTGCAGACCTTGTTGAATATGTTAAAGATAAAGATTTCTCTGTTAACATCATTTCTAAATCAGGTACTACAACTGAACCAGCTATCGCTTTCCGTGTCTTCAAAGAACTTCTAGTTGAAAAATACGGTCAAGAAGAAGCTAACAAACGTATCTACGCTACAACAGATAAAGCTAAAGGTGCTGTTAAAGTTGAAGCTGTTGCTAACGATTGGGAAACATTTGTTGTTCCAGATAACGTTGGTGGACGTTTCTCAGTATTGACTGCTGTAGGTCTTCTTCCAATCGCTGCTGCTGGTATTGATATCGAAGCTCTTATGAACGGTGCTAACGCTGCTCGTAAAGAATTGACTTCTGCTGAAATCTCAGAAAACATCGCTTACCAATACGCTGCAGTTCGTAACGTACTTTACCGTAAAGGTTACATCACTGAAATCTTGGCTAACTACGAACCATCACTTCAATACTTCGGTGAATGGTGGAAACAATTAGCTGGTGAATCAGAAGGTAAACACCAAAAAGGTATTTACCCAACATCTGCTAACTTCTCAACAGACCTTCACTCACTTGGACAATTCATCCAAGAAGGTTACCGTAACATCTTCGAAACAGTTGTTCGTGTTGATAAACCACGTAAAAACGTTGTTATCCCTGAATTGTCAGAAGACCTTGATGGTCTTGGATACCTTCAAGGTAAAGACGTTGACTTCGTAAACAAAAAAGCAACTGATGGTGTACTTCTTGCTCACACTGACGGTGGAGTACCTAACATGTTCTTGACACTTCCTCAACAAGATGAATTCACTCTTGGTTACACAATCTACTTCTTCGAATTGGCTATCGGTCTTTCAGGTTACCTTAACGCCGTTAACCCATTCAACCAACCAGGTGTAGAAGCATACAAGAAAAACATGTTTGCTCTTCTTGGTAAACCAGGATTTGAAGACTTGTCAGCTGAATTGAACGCACGTCTTTAATTCATCGCTACACAGATAAAAAAGCTTCCGAAAGGAGGCTTTTTTTGTGTAGAAATTCCTATAAATTTTTTTCAAAAAATTTCCTGAAACCGATTGACAAATTATATATATATATATAATGGCTGTGGAAAATTTTAAGGAAAATGGAGATTAGGCATGTCAAATAATGACCAAAATCAAATGTATGAGGTAATGATTCAAACAATCACTGCTGCTAGTCAGCTACCTTTTGTAAAAGTGAATCGAGAAGAGTTCCTAAGAAAGGAATTTGCTGGTGATAAGTACTTAGAGAATATTATAAAGGATGGTCCTCAAAGTGTTTTTACTAGTCAAGCTTTACGAAAAAGAGCTAAAAAAGTCATAAATAACGCCACTAATAAAACTTCAGTGGCTTCTTTTGTAACTGGTCTTCCATCTAATCCAGTTACTGCTTTGGCATCCGGAGGAGCAGATATTATTCAATATTTTGGTTTTGCTTTAAATTTATCACAACAAATAGCTTATTTATTTGGTGAAGATGATTTATTTGGCGGAGATTATAATCAATTACCAGAAGAAGCTCAAATTCGTATTGTCGCTTATCTAGGTATTATGCTTGGGGCAAGTGGTTCATCTGCTCTAATTGCTAATATATCTAAAACAGCTGGGAAAACTCTTGGGAAGAAGGTAACACAACAAGCTTTAACCAAAACCGCTTGGTATCCGCTTGTTAAGAAAATAGGCAGTACCATAGGAGTTAAAATTACGAAACAAAGTGTTGGAAAATCAATTACTAAAGTAGTTCCAGTACTTGGTGGAGTGATTTCTGGTGGTCTAACTTATATGACATTTAAACCAATGGGAAATAAATTAGCCGATACATTTGTAGATTTATTGGACGGAAAAATTTCAGAAGATTTTTCGGGAATTAATGAGTACAGAGGAGACTTTAGACAAAAGATGGCTAAAAACGTAGAAGATATTGATGGAGAATTTACAGAATTAGCTGGTGAATAAAAGTTGTTTTGTATTTTAACAATGAAGATATTCAATAATAAATAATCGCTCAGTTTTTGCTGAGTGATTTTTTAGTGAAATTTCTTTTCAAATTTTCTGAATATTTGGTATAATAGTATACAATTAACTAAATTTGAATTAGAAGGGATAGGGTGTTTGGCGAGAGGTATCTGTTCTTGTCGTTCGAACACTTTTGGTATCTTAAATATGACTGCACAAAAAATGACGGCTCAAGAGATTATTGCGTTTATTGGGAATGCGGAGAAAAAGACAAATGTTAAGGTGATATTTGAAGGTGAACTGGCTGCAGCAGTTCCAGAAAACGTCCTAAAACTTGGTAATGTGCTTTTTGGTGATTGGAAAGATATTGAACCACTTTTGGCTAATTTAACTGAAAACAAAGACTATGTTGTTGAGCAAGATGGTCGTAATTCAGCAGTGCCACTTCTTGATAAACGCCACATTAATGCTCGTATCGAACCAGGTGCGATTATCCGCGACCAAGTAACTATTGATGACAATGCCGTTGTTATGATGGGAGCAGTTATCAATATCGGTGCTGAAATCGGTGCAGGAACAATGATTGACATGGGTGCTGTTCTTGGTGGTCGTGCTATTGTTGGTAAAAATAGCCATATTGGTGCAGGAGCTGTCCTTGCTGGTGTGATTGAACCAGCTTCAGCAGAGCCAGTGCGCATTGGGGATAATGTCCTTGTTGGTGCTAATGCCGTTGTCATCGAAGGTGTCCAAGTTGGTAATGGTTCTGTCGTAGCAGCGGGAGCTATTGTTACCAAAGATGTTCCAGAAAATGTTGTTGTGGCTGGTGTGCCTGCACGTATCATCAAAGAAATTGATGCTAAAACACAACAAAAAACAGCGCTTGAAGACGCTTTGCGCAATTTGTAATAAGAGATTCTTGAGCTAAAAGATATTCAGCTTCATTACTCATGTAGTTGTAGTGAGCAAGACGCAGTAGTTGAGTGGGCTCTAATGCGCTGATAAATCAGCTTTTACAACCCTACTCAACCTTGCGGGGGTGGGACGACGAAATCGAATTTCTTCGGAATTACCGATTTCTGTCCCACTCCCTTTTCACAAATTAAGGAAAATATATGACTTTAGATTTAATTAAAATTCGTCGTGATTTGCATCAGATTCCAGAGATTGGTTTGGAAGAGTTTAAGACGCAAGCTTATCTTTTGGAGCGTATCGCAGAAATCACAGTGGGAAAAGACTTTGTGGAACAACGAACTTGGCGAACTGGGATTTTAGTCTTTTTAAAAGGTTCTGCTCCTCAAAAAACAATTGGTTGGCGTACAGATATAGATGCCCTTCCTGTTGTTGAGGAAACAGGCCTTCCTTTTGCCAGCCAACATGAGGGTCGCATGCATGCGTGTGGACACGATATGCACATGACAGTAGCTCTTGGTTTGTTAAATGAGCTAGTGCAAACACAACCAAAGAATAACCTACTCTTTCTTTTTCAACCCGCTGAAGAAAATGAAGCGGGTGGCATGCTCATGTATCAGGACAATGCCTTTGGGGATTGGAAGCCAGATGAATTTTATGGTCTGCATGTGCGACCTGATTTTAAGGTTGGGACTATCGCGACAAATACCTCAACTCTATTTGCTGGGACTTGTGAGGTCTTAATCACTTTTAAAGGAAAAGGTGGTCACGCTGCTTTTCCACATGAAGCTAACGATGCCTTGGTTGCGGCGTCCTATTTTGTCACTCAGGTGCAGACAATCGTCAGCCGAAATGTAGACCCGATTCAAGGCGGTGTCGTCACTTTTGGGTCATTTCATTCGGGGACAACTAATAATGTCATTGCCGAAACAGCGCAGCTGCATGGTACCATTCGTACTTTGACGCAAGACATGAGCCTTTTAATTCAAAAACGTGTAACTGAGATTGCAAGAGGGGTGGCAGCAAGCTTTGGAATGGAAGTAGAGGTTAATTTGAAACAAGGTGGTTATCTCCCTGTGGAAAATAATCCCGAATTGGCGCGTGAGGCCATGGACTTCTTCAGAAATCGCGAAGCTGTTCATCTGATTGACTGCTTGCCAGCTATGACTGGAGAAGATTTTGGCTATTTGTTAAATAAAATTCCAGGGGTGATGTTCTGGTTGGGTGTTGAAACACCGTACGCTCTTCATCATCCTAAGATGAGTCCAAATGAAGCAGCTCTTTCATTTGCGGTTAGTGAAATATCAGCTTTCTTAAAAGAAAAAGCAAGTCATTAAATCTAAAATAAGGTAGCAAGTTTTGGTCTTGCTACCTTTTGTGTTTAGCAATAAAAAAAGCCGCTATTGGGAGCTAGCGGCTTAAAAAGGGAAGGACATGATTTCTCAATCATGTCCAGGAGATTTATGAAAAGGGAATAACTCCAAAAGAGCCAATTCCCAGCGGTTTGGGAGAACCGCTATTTAGGATAGATATAGTATAGCGGAGAAACCTTAAAGAAACCTTAAAGTAAATTTTAAGGTTTTTGCTGAGTAAAATACCGGTTTTGTGTTATCATAAAAGCATGGAAAAAGTTGCTTTACGAAAGAGCATCATTGCTCATTTAAAACATCAAGATAGAACAGAAAAAGCCTTGAAAGATAAGGCTTTATTAGATGATTTGCTAGCCTCTTCTGCTTATCAAAAAGCGGATACTATTGCCACTTATTTAGCTTTTGATTTTGAGTACAATACCGAATTGTTGATTAAACAAGCTCAAAAAGATGGCAAAACCATTTTAGTTCCAAAGACTTACCCACACGGCAAAATGATTTTTTGTCTCTATGATGTGGATAACTTGGTGAAAACATCATTTGGCTTGTGGGAACCTGCTTGTGACAAAGCTGTGGATAAGTCAGAAATCGATTTGATTCATGTGCCAGGCGTTGGTTTTAACCAAGATGGTTTTCGAATTGGATATGGAGCTGGCTATTATGACAGGTATTTAGTGGATTATAAAGGCAAAACAATCAGTACGATTTATGAGTGTCAGAAAGTAGAGTTTCAGCCAGACAGTCATGATGTCGCTGTTATGGAGGTATTTAGTCGATGAAAAACGTTATTAAAGAAAGTCCAGTGACGATTTTTTTGCTGGCTCTAACGACTTTGGTTTTTATAGCCATGCAGGTGATTTATTTTGGAAATGCCACATCTAACCAAGCCATTTTTAATACTGGCGGGATGTATGGTGCTTACGTACGTTTATTTCCAAGTCAATTGTGGCGCTTAGTGACTCCGATATTTGTCCACATCGGTTGGGAGCATTTCTTTTTCAATGCTTTAACGCTATATTTTGTTGGTCAAATAGCAGAGCAAATTTGGGGCCATCACAAGTTTTTAGCATTGTATGTTCTATCAGGAATTGTTGGGAATATCTTTACGCTTTTCTTTACGCCAAACGTGATTGCTGCGGGGGCTTCAACATCGCTTTTCGGTGTTTTTGCGGCGATTATGGTTGCTGGGTATTTTGGAAGAAATCCTTATTTGAAAGAACTTGGTAGAAATTATCAAGCTTTGATTATTGTGAATTTGATTTTTAATTTATTTACTCCAAGTATTGGGATTGCTGGTCATATTGGTGGTCTTGTCGGGGGTGTCTTATGTGCCATCTTTTTACCAACGCTTGTGGAGAAAGGTATGTTTAAACCATGGCAACGTTGGTTGGCGGCAGCGGCTTACGTTGGCTTAAGTCTTTTCTTGATTGTCTTGGCTTTACATTAAAGTTATAATAAAAAGTTCCTCTAGACAAAGTCTAGAGGAACTTTTTATGTTATAGCATATTATTTAGATTCTTTTTTAGTTGATTCAGCTTCCAATTTTTTACCCAAATCGATAAGATATTGTTTCATGTTATCTTTGATTTGTGGGTGTTGAAGCGCATAGTCAATAGAAGTTTTCATGAAGCCGAATTTATCACCGACATCATAGCGATCACCGTTAAATTGACGTGCAAAAACACGTTGTGTTTTGTTCAAAGTGTCGATAGCATCTGTCAATTGGATTTCATTACCAGCTCCAGGTTTTTGTGTTTCAAGAATATTGAAGATTTCTGGAGTAAGAAGGTAGCGACCGATGATAGCAAGATCACTAGGTGCATCTTCAGGTGCTGGTTTTTCAACAAATGTTTCAACACTGTAAAGATCGTCTTTTCCTTCGCCTTGAGGTGCGATAACGCCGTAAGATGAAACTTCTTCGTGTGGCACAGGCATAACAGCAATTGTTGATGCATGTGTGTTTTCGTAGTCGTTAATCAATTGTTTTGTAAGTGGTACAGCTTTATCGTTGTTGATATCCATAAGGTCATCACCCAGCATAACGACGAATGGTTCGTTGCCTACAAAAGCTTTAGCTTGAAGGACAGCATCACCAAGTCCACGAGGGTGACTTTGACGGATGAAGTGAAGATTAATGGCTGTAGTGTCATTAACGAGTTTAAGAAGATCAGTTTTCCCTTTGTGTTCTAAATTGTATTCTAATTCGAAGTTTGAGTCAAAGTGGTCTTCGATAGAACGTTTTGATTTACCAGTAACAACCAAGATATCTTCAATACCTGATTTCAAGGCTTCTTCGACGATAAATTGGATGGTTGGTTTATCAACAATTGGAAGCATCTCTTTAGCGAGTGCTTTTGTAGCTGGCAAGAAACGAGTTCCAAGACCAGCTGCGGGAATAACGGCTTTTCTAACTTTTCTCATATTCATACGAGAACTCCTTTTCATAAATAAACTATGCTGAATTAAATTATACTATAATTCTAATTTTAGTGCCATTCGTTTTCTGAACGGAAGTCATTTGACATCATGCCAAGAATGCTATCACGAACATCAGCACCTTCGTAGATGACTTTGTAGATAGCAGTTGTGATTGGCATGTAGACATCCAATTCTTTAGCTAACTCATAGGCAACTTTAGTTGTTGAAATCCCTTCGATAACCATTCCCATATTTTTCTCGATGTCTTCGAGTTTTTCACCGCGACCAAGAGCATCACCAGCTCGCCAGTTACGAGAGTGAACAGATGTTCCTGTTACGATAAGATCACCAACACCAGAAAGACCACTGTAAGTGAGTGGGTTAGCTCCCAATTTAACCCCGAGACGTGTGATTTCAGCAAGTCCACGTGTGATAACGGCTGCTTTAGCATTGTCACCGAAACCAAGACCGTGAAGTGCACCGGCACCAACAGCTATGATGTTTTTAAGTGCACCAGCTGTTTCCACACCAATAACATCAGTATTAGTGTAAAGGCGGAAGTAATTGTTGCTAAAGAGTTTTTGAACGTATTTAGCAGCTTCGTGATCTTTAGAAGCGGCAGTGATCAAGGTAATGTCTCGAACAATTGTTTCTTCAGCATGGCTTGGTCCAGAGACAACGACGATTTCAGAGCGCAATTCGGCAGGAATTTCTTCCTCAAGAATTGTTGAAAGACGTTCGTGTGTTCCAGGTTCAAGACCTTTAGAAGCGTGCATGATAACAGCTTTGTGATCAAGTGTTTCAGCGACTTGTTTGGCAACCAAACGTGTTACTTTTGTTGGGACAACAAATAAGATAGCATCAACGTCTGTAAGTGCTTCTTTCAAGTCAAGTGTCGCTTTGATATCTTCAGAGATTGTGATGTCTTTGAAGTAGCGAGTGTTAGTATGTTTCGTATTTAATTCTTCGATTTGTTCTGGGATATTTCCCCATAGACAAACTTCATGTCCATTGTCGTTTAATACTTGTGCAAGAGCGGTTCCCCAAGAACCAGGCCCTAAGACAGCAACTTTTTGTCTTGTCATTTTTACTCCTCTCTTAAACGAGCAAGATTACAATCTCCATTATATCATAAGACGGCTATGTTTGTCTTTGTTTATAAAAAACAGGTGATAATTGTCATTTTTTTGCTCTATTTTAATTAGAAATCTTTGTCATTTTTTTGAAAAATAACTTATGGTATAATGGGGTGACCTCATCAGTACTGGAAAGGAAGACTATTTTTGTGATTGATTTAGAAGAGATTTTATCACGAATGAATCCCAATCAAAAAATCAACTATGATCGTGTCATGCAACAAATGGCAAAGCGTTGGGCGCAAGAAGAAGTAAGACCCAAAATTCTTGTTCACGTTTGTTGTGCACCGTGTTCAACTTATACATTAGAATATTTGACGCAATACGCTGATGTGACGGTTTATTTTGCGAATTCTAATATTCATCCAAAGGATGAGTATCTTCGCCGTGCTTATGTGGTGCAAAAATTTATCTCAGAATTTAATGAAAAAACAGGAAATAAGGTTGATTTCATCGAAGCACCATATGATCCATCAGAGTATTTCCAAAAGGTTCATGGCTTAGAAGACGAACCTGAAGGTGGAGAACGTTGTACGGTTTGCTTTGATTATCGCTTGGATAAAGCTGCTAAAATGGCGGTTGAGCTTGGATATGATTACTTTGCCAGTGCTTTGACAATCAGCCCACACAAAAATTCCCAAGTCATCAACAGCGTGGGAATCGAAGTCCAAAAAGTTTATGCGACTAAGTATTTGCCAAGTGATTTCAAGAAAAATAATGGCTACCGCCGTTCAGTTGAAATGTGCGAGGAGTATGACATCTATCGTCAATGCTACTGTGGTTGTGTCTTTGCAGCAAAAATTCAAGGCGTTGATTTGAATCAAATCAAAAAAGAAGCTAAGGAATTCATGGTAGGAAAAGACGGCGAAAAAGAATTCCCACACATTCGCTTTACCTTTGAAGGAAAAGAAATTTAATACGAATAGATAATTAAGGAGACAAAATGAGCAAAATTAGAGGATTTGAATTGGTTTCTCAATTCACAGACGAAATATTGCTACCAAAACGTGAAACAGCGCATGCGGCTGGTTATGATTTGAAAGCTGCGGAAACGACAGAAATCGCACCTGGCGAAATCAAATTGGTGCCAACTGGGGTTAAAGCTTACATGCAAGCTGGCGAAGTGCTTTATCTTTTTGACCGCTCATCAAATCCGCGTAAAAAAGGGTTGGTTTTGATTAATTCAGTTGGTGTTATCGATGGTGACTACTATGGCAATCCAGCCAATGAAGGTCACATCTTTGCGCAAATGAAAAATATCACAGATGAAACTGTTGTGATTGAAGCTGGCGAACGCATTGTTCAAGGTGTTTTCATGCCTTTCTTGGTTGCTGACGGTGACGAAGCAGATGGCGTTCGTACTGGTGGCTTTGGTTCAACAGGAAAATAAGTTTTAAGGTAAGAATATTAAGGAGGTAATGAGCTATCGCTAAGAAGAAAACAACGTTTATTTGTCAGGAGTGTGGCTATCATTCTCCTAAATATCTAGGACGTTGTCCAAACTGTTCATCTTGGACGTCTTTTGTTGAAGAAGTCGAAGTACAAGAGGTTAAAAATGCGCGTGTCAGTTTGACAGGTGAAAAGAGCAAACCAACTAAGTTGAAGGACGTTAGCTCGATTAATTATTCACGCACAAAGACTGGCATGGATGAATTTAACCGCGTGCTCGGTGGCGGTGTGGTGCCAGGTAGTCTGGTGCTTATCGGTGGTGACCCAGGTATCGGGAAATCAACGCTTCTTTTGCAGGTTTCGATTCAACTGGCAGAGAAAGGAACGGTTCTTTACGTTTCTGGTGAAGAATCAGCTGAGCAGATTAAACTTCGCAGTGAACGCCTTGGCGACATTGATAATGAATTTTACCTTTATGCTGAGACAAATATGCAAGCTATCCGTGCGCAGATTGAGCAAATCCAGCCTGATTTCTTGATTATTGACTCGATTCAAACGATTATGAGTCCTGATATTTCAGGAGTCCAAGGTTCGGTATCTCAAGTGCGTGAAGTGACGGCAGAGCTCATGCAGTTGGCTAAGACTAATAACATCGCAACCTTCATCGTTGGTCACGTGACTAAGGAAGGGCAGCTTGCTGGTCCACGTATGCTTGAGCATATGGTGGATACGGTGCTTTATTTTGAGGGTGAACGCCATCATACTTTCCGTATCTTGCGTGCAGTGAAAAACCGTTTTGGTTCAACTAACGAAATCGGCATTTTTGAAATGCAATCTGGTGGGCTGGTTGAAGTGCTTAATCCGAGCCAAGTTTTCTTGGAAGAACGCTTGGATGGAGCGACTGGTTCAGCTATCGTGGTAACCATGGAAGGTAGTCGTCCGATTTTGGCGGAGGTTCAAGCTTTGGTGACCCCAACGGTCTTTGGAAATGCCAAACGCACAACGACAGGTCTTGATTTTAACCGAGTCAGCTTGATTATGGCGGTGCTTGAAAAACGTTGTGGGCTTTTGTTGCAAAATCAAGATGCTTATCTCAAGTCAGCTGGTGGGGTGAAACTTGATGAACCAGCGATTGACTTGGCAGTAGCGGTAGCTATTGCGTCAAGCTACAAAGAAAAGCCGACAAATCCACAAGAAGCTTTCATCGGTGAAATTGGTTTGACAGGTGAAATTCGTCGCGTCACTCGTATTGAACAACGTATCAATGAAGCAGCTAAGCTTGGCTTTACAAAAGTTTACGCACCGAAAAATTCTTTAGTTGGTATCGATATGCCATCATCTATTGAAGTTGTTGGTGTGACAACTGTTGGTGAAGTTCTTAAGAAAGTTTTTAAATAGAAATGCAGAGGAGGTTACTCCTCTTTTTTTTGTGCCAAGTCGTTTTAAGTGATAAGTTGTTCTAAAAATGATAAGATGATAAAAACGCTCTCATAGATACATATTAGGAGGACTTTTATGTCTTATTTTGAAAAATTTTTAAAGACCAATCAAGCTTATGCAGATTTACATGGCACGGCGCATTTGCCACAGAAACCTAAGACACATGTTGCGATTGTGACTTGTATGGACTCGCGTCTGCACGTGGCGCATGCGCTTGGTTTGGCGCTTGGAGATGCTCATATTTTGCGAAATGCAGGTGGTCGCGTGACAGATGATACCATTCGTTCGTTGGTTATTTCAGAGCAGCAACTTGGGACACGTGAGATTGTTGTCTTACACCATACAGATTGTGGCATGCAAGGACTCAGCAATGAAGATTTTGCCAAACAGCTTGAGCGTGATTTAGGTGTTGATGTTCATGGAAAAGATTTTCTGCCATTTTCTGATGTTGAAGAAAGTGTCCGTGAGGATGTTAGAAAGCTGCGCGAGTCACCGTTGATTCCTGATGATATCGTCATTTCAGGGGCTGTTTATGATGTTGATACAGGTCGCATCAGTGAAGTAACACTCTAGGTGTTTGATTTTGAAAAAGGAGAAAAAATGAGATATATCAAATTTGGCGAGCGCCAAAAGGAAGTTTCAGAAGTTGTTTTGGGCTTAATGCGTATTTCAGAGATGACTGTCGATCAGGTTGAAGAATTGATTGAGTCAGCTTTAGCTGTTGGTATCAATGCTTTTGATATTGCGGATTGCTATGGGCACGGAGAATGTGAACGTATTTTGGGTGAGGTATTGAAGCGTCATCCCGATTTGCGTGAAAAGATGTGGATTCAATCAAAATGTGGTATCCGAATGGAAGACTTTACTTATTTTGATTTTTCAAAAGAGCATATCCTAGAAGCTGTTGATGGGATTTTAGAACGTCTTGGCGTGGATTACATTGACTCGCTTTTATTGCATCGACCTGATGCCCTCATGGAACCGGAAGAAATCGCTGAAGCTTTTGATATTTTGAAAGCTCAAGGTAAAGTGATTGATTTTGGTGTCTCAAATCAAAATCCGATGATGATGGCGTTGATTAAAAAAGATGTTAACCAACCCTTGGTAGCTAATCAATTGCAATTAAGCGCAGCCTTTACTCCTAGTTTTGACGCTGGTTTTCATGTCAATATGAAACAAGAGGCTGGGATTGTCCGCGATAGCAGTATTTTTGAATATTGTCGCTTAAACGATGTAGTTATTCAAGCCTGGTCAGTGCTCCAGTTTGACTATTTTGGCGGTGTGTTCTTGGGTTCAGAAAAATACCCTGAATTGAATCGCGTTTTGGAACGCTTAGCAGAAAAATATCAAGTGTCGCCGTCAGCGATTGCTATTGCTTGGGTACTTCGCTACCCAGCGCAGATGCAAGCTGTCATCGGGACAACAAAATCTGAGCGAGTTGCCCAAGCAGCTAAAGCAGCAGATATTGTTCTAACGCGAAAAGAATGGTACGAAATCTATTTAGCTGCAGGCAATGATTTGCCATAAAAATGCTTTTAGTGTTTTGAGTAAATTGGGAGAAGTTTATGCGAAAATTTGAAATCAGCCAAAAATTCTGGTCGCTAGCTGGCAAGTTTGACATCTTTGATGAGGATGGTCGTTTGGCTTATCAGGTTCAAGGTTCTTTTCTGAAATTATTTAAGGAATTTACTATTTTTGATGGACAAGGAAAGACTGTCAGTCATATTAAGCAGCAGTTTAGTTTTCCTTTCCAGAAATTTATGGTGACTTTTGCGGATGGTAAGGAAATCACGATTCAAAAACGTTTTTCACTGTTGAAAGCTAAGTATGATATTTCTGATTTTGGTTTAGAAGTAGCTGGGGATATTTGGAATATGACATTTAGCCTTCTTAACCAAGGACGTGAGGTGGCTAAGATTCATCAAGAATGGTTTAAATTTCCTTCAACTTATCGAGTGGAAATTGCTGATGATTCTTTGTCTGACCTTGTCATTTCTTTGGTTATTGCTATTGATTATATCAAGGAAAAAGAGTCAAGTGCAGCTAGTTCAGCATCAAGTTAAAGTTCAATTGTTCTAAATCTTGGATATAGGAAGGAATTCAGCTGATTTCAGCTGAATTTTTTGTTCCAAGACTCAAGATTGTGCTATAATAGAAACGATTGAAATTTTAACAGGAGACGAAAATGCCTAAGAAAATTCGCGTGCGTTATGCACCAAGTCCAACAGGACTTCTACACATCGGAAATGCGCGTACAGCGCTCTTTAATTATCTTTACGCTCGTCACCACGGTGGTGATTTTGTAATCCGTATCGAAGATACTGACCGTAAACGTCATGTCGAAGACGGTGAACGTTCACAATTGGAAAACCTTAAATGGTTGGGAATGGATTGGGACGAAAGCCCACAAACTCACGAAAAATACCGCCAATCAGAACGTTTGGACATCTACCAAAAATACATCGACCAATTGTTGGCTGAAGGTAAAGCTTATAAATCATACGTTACTGAAGAAGAACTAGCTGCAGAACGTGAACGCCAAGAAGCTGCTGGTGAAACACCTCGTTACATCAACGAATTCCTTGGTATGTCTGAAGAAGAAAAAGCAGCTTACATCGCAGAACGTGAAGCAAAAGGAATCATTCCTACAGTTCGTTTGGCTGTTAACGAATCAGGTATCTACAAATGGCATGATATCGTTAAAGGCGACATCGAATTTGAAGGTGGAAACGTCGGTGGTGACTGGGTTATCCAGAAAAAAGATGGTTACCCAACATACAACTTTGCCGTTGTTATCGATGACCACTTGATGGAAATCTCTCACGTTATCCGTGGTGATGACCACATCGCAAACACACCAAAACAATTGATGGTTTACGAAGCACTTGGTTGGGAAGCACCAGAATTTGGTCACATGACATTGATTATCAACTCTGAAACTGGTAAAAAATTGTCAAAACGTGACACAAACACTCTTCAATTCATCGAAGACTACCGTAAAAAAGGTTACATGCCAGAAGCAGTATTCAACTTTATCGCTCTTCTTGGTTGGAACCCTGGTGGTGAAGATGAAATCTTCTCACGTGAAGAATTGATCAAACTCTTTGATGAACACCGTTTGAGTAAATCTCCAGCTGCCTTTGACCAAAAGAAAATGGACTGGATGAGCAACGAATACATCAAGAACGCAGATTTCGATACAGTCTTTGCAATGGCTAAACCATTCTTGGAAGAAGCTGGTCGTTTAACTGACAAAGCTGAAAAATTGGTTGAACTTTACAAACCACAAATGAAATCTGTTGATGAAATCCTTCCATTGACTGACTTGTTCTTTGAAGATTTCCCAGAATTGACAGATGCTGAAAAAGAATTCATGGCTGGTGAAACAGTTCCAACAGTTCTTGAAGCCTTCAAAGCAAAACTTGAAGCTATGAGTGACGAAGATTTCAAATCAGAAAACATCTTCCCACAAATCAAAGCTGTTCAAAAAGAAACTGGTATCAAAGGTAAAAACCTCTTCATGCCAATTCGTATTGCCGTTTCAGGTGAAATGCACGGTCCAGAACTTCCAGATACTATCTATCTTCTTGGTCGTGAAAAATCAATTGAACACATTGAAAACATGCTTAAAAACTTGAAATAATAGCTAAAAAAGTCTGAGTTTTTCTGAACTGCACCCCAAAAGTTAGACAAAAAATCTAACGATTGGGGTGCTTTTTGTATGAAATTAACTTATGAAGATAAACTAGAAATCTATAAACTCAGAAAACAAGGTTTGTCTTGGCCTCAGCTGGGTCAAACCTATGATGTTAATCCTAGAAATCTACGTTACATGGTTAAGCTTATGGACCGATATGGCGTAGAGATTGTTAAAAAAAGTAAAAATAGGTATTATTCTCCTGAACTAAAGCAAGAAATTATCAATCAAGTCCTTCTTGAAGGTCGTACTCAATTGTCTGTCTCTCTTGAATATGCTCTTCCTAACATAGGAACACTTTCCAATTGGCTAGCACAATACAAGAAAAATGGGTATACTATTGTTGAGAAAACAAGAGGGAGACCAAGCAAAATGGGGCGTAAACCAAAGAAAACCTGGGAAGAAATGACTGAGCTAGAACGACTTAGAGAGGAAAATGAGCGGTTACGAACGGAGAATGTTTTCCTAAAAAAGTTGAGAGCAGCTCGCTTGAGGGACGAAGCCAAAATGCGCGAACAACAGCGACAATTAGAGAAATGGTTAGAGGAGGATTCAGACTAGATATCCTTTTAGAATTTTCGGGTTTGGCTCGTTCAACTTACTATTACCACTTGAAACAGCTAAATAAGCTTGACAAAAACAAGGTTCTTAAAGCTAAAATCAAGATGATTTATGACGAGCACAAAGGCAACTATGGCTATCGCCGCATCACTTTGGAACTAAGAAACCAAGGCTTTTTGGTCAACCACAAAAAAGTACAACGCTTAATGAAACGTATGAATTTGACTGCACGTATTCGCCGTAAACGTAAATACTCCTCTTACAAGGGTGAAGTTGGCAAGAAAGCTGATAATCTCATCCAACGTCACTTTGAAGCTTCAAAGCCTTACGAAAAATGTTATACAGATATCACTGAATTTGCTATTCCAGCTAGCTCTCAAAAATTATACTTATCACCAGTTTTAGATGGTTATAATAGTGAAATTATTGCTTATCAACTATCAACTTCGCCTAATTTGGAACAAATCAAGACTATGTTAGCGAAAGCTTTTCCAGATGAACATTATGACAATACGATTCTTCACAGTGACCAAGGGTGGCAATACCAACACCAGTTTTATCATGAATTTCTCAATCAAAAAGGAATTCGTCCATCCATGTCCCGCAAAGGCAACAGCCCAGACAACGGTATGATGGAATCTTTCTTTGGTATCTTAAAATCAGAAATGTTTTATGGCTTTGAGAAGACCTTTAAGTCACTAGATGAACTCAAACGAGCCATTATTCATTACATCGATTATTACAATAATAAACGGATTAAAGTCAAACTAAAAGGACTTAGCCCTGTACAATACAGGACTAAATCCTTTCAATAATTAATTGTCCAACTTTTTGGGGTCAGTACATTCTCAGGTTTTTGTTATTTAAAAAAATGTATTTTTATCTATATATTATGAATTTTTAGAAAGATTTTAATTGCTTGTGAAAAACGTTTTCTTTGCAGTTACCTATTCTAAAGTCATTTACTTCTTGTTATAATAGGCTTTAAAATTTTGTTATTTATAAGTTAAGAGGAGTTACATGAAAAAAGACTATTCTATCTTTTTCGTCCCAGGAATTATTCTTGTGGGCGCTGTTATGCGTATCCCATTTACGACAATTCCGACTGTCCTTAGCTATGTTGCGGATGGTTTAGGAGTTTCAGTCAATTCTTTGGGTGTTTTGACAAGTATTCCGTTGATTATGTTTGCCTTTTGTTCATCTTTGGCACCACGTTTAGCGGATAAATTTGGACTTGAAAAATTATTCACCATGGTTCTGATTGCCATGTTTATCGGTTCAAGCATGCGCGTGCTTAATCTTCCAAGTCTTTACATCGGAACAATGATTATCGGTATCAGCATTGCCATGATGAACGTTTTGTTCCCAAGTATCATTTTGGCAAACCAACCATTCCGTATCGGATTGTTGACAACGATTTATACAACAGCTATGGGGCTTTCTTCATCAGTTGCCGCATCAGTTGCTGTTCCAATCGTTAAAGCAACATCTTGGAAAGGTCTGATTTTGATTCTTAGTTTCTTGATTTTGGTAGCTTTGGCAGTTTGGTTCCCAAATACTTTCCACAATCACATGACAGAGCAAGATGAAGAAAAACGTTCATCATCACTTTGGAAAAATAAAGCCGCTATCGCGCTTCTTGTCTTTGGTGGTTTGCAATCTCTTCTTTTCTACACAGGAATGACATGGTTGCCAACAATGGCTAGCCAAGCTGGTCTTTCAAGCGAAGCAGCAGGTATCTTAGCTTCAATTTATTCATTGATTAGCTTGCCATTTTCATTAACTATTCCAACTTTGACAACAAATCTATCAAGCAAAAACCGTAAAATCATGCTTGCGATTGTGTCAGCCTGTGCTATTGTAGGTACAGGAATGCTTCTCTTCCAAACAAGCAGCTTTGCTTATTGGTTGACAGTTAATATTTTAATCGGTATTGCTGTTAGTGCTTTGTTCCCATACTTGCTTGTGACATTCTCAATGAAATCACACACACCAAGTCAAACAGCACAATTGTCTGGTATGGTGCAATCAGGTGGTTACTTCCTAGCAGCCTTTGGACCAACACTTTTTGGTTTTAGTTTTAACCTCTTTGGTTCATGGACAGTAGCGGCACTTTGCTTGTTCATCTGTACAATTATTATGACGGTAGCCTTGTTCTATACAGAACGTTTTGAAAAAATTCAATAATTTAGCTAATATATTCTCCCTAGCATTTGCTAGGGAGTTTTTTTGTATAAAATTGTTCTAATTTTTGAATATAACGAGTTATAATGTTTTTTTTATAACAAAATATGATAGCTATAAACGTTGATATATCAATGGTTCAAGAAATTTAAAACAAAAAATAGAATTTTCTGATATTTTTTGTTTATTTCAGACGAATCTAGTGTTATAATAGCAGTTATAGTTCCACATTAAAATGTGTGAAAAATTTAAATATTCCAAAAAGGGGTACGTTATGAATAAAAGAGGAAAATGGATTTTAAGTGCTGGTGTTGTGCTACTATCTGCATCAGTACTTACAGCTTGTGGTAATAGTAAAACTTCAAGTTCTGCAACATCAACTTACAACTATGTCTACAATTCTGAACCAGTTTCACTTGATTACATTAAGATGAATCAAACTGGTACAAGTAACATTACAGCAAATCTTATTGATGGTTTGATGGAAAATGACCAGTATGGCGACTTGATTCCGTCACTTGCAAAAGATTGGAAAGTGTCAGCTGATGGTTTGACTTACACTTATACAATTCGTGATGATGCCAAATGGTATACTGCTGACGGTGAAGAATATGCAGATGTAAAAGCGGAAGACTTTATTACAGGTCTTAAGCATGCTGCGGATATTAAATCGGAAGCTCTTTATATTGTGCAAGATTCAATTAAGGGTCTGCAAGATTATATTGATGGCAAGACAAAAGACTTCTCAACAGTCGGTGTTAAAGCGCTTGATGACCACACTATCCAATATACGCTGAACGCCCCTGAATCATATTGGAATTCTAAATTAACTTACGGTATTATGTGTCCAGTAAATGCGGACTTCTTAAAATCAAAAGGTAATGATTTTGGTAAACAAACTGACCCAGAATCATTGCTTTATAACGGTCCATACTTACTAAAATCAATTACAGCCAAATCTTCAATGGAATTTGAAAAGAACCCGAATTATTGGGATGCTGACAACGTCCATATCGATGATGTTAAGTTGACTTATTTTGACGGTTCAGACCAAGATTCACTCTTTAATAATTTTGATGAAGGTTCATATACAAGTGCAGCCTTGTATCCATCATCTCCAAGCTATAAAACAGCAGAAAAGAAATATAGTGATAATATTATTTATGCTCAACAAGATGCTTCAACATTTATGATTTACTTCAATTTAAATCGTACTTTGCATAATTTATCAGATAAAACAGATGCGCAATTATCTGATTCTAATAAAGCTATGAACAATAAAGACTTCCGTCAAGCAGTGACATTTGCATTTGACCGTGGTTCATGGAATGCTCAAACTGCAGGTGAA
This sequence comes from Streptococcus ruminicola, assembly GCF_011387195.1. Taxonomy (NCBI): domain Bacteria; kingdom Bacillati; phylum Bacillota; class Bacilli; order Lactobacillales; family Streptococcaceae; genus Streptococcus; species Streptococcus ruminicola. The sequence goes on along the minus strand of NZ_CP046919.1, from coordinate 699,571 downwards.
GAAGCCAAAAATAAAGCATTGCGCAATAGCTTGGTACCACCAGCATTTGTTCAAGTTGATGGTAAAGAATTTGGTGATGTTGTTAAAAGTGACCTAGCATCATATGGTGATGAGTGGAAAGATGTCGACCTTACAGATGCTCAAGATGGTTTGTATAACCCAGATAAAGCAAAAGCAGAATTTGCTAAAGCCAAATCAGCTCTTGAATCAGAAGGCGTCAGCTTCCCAATCCAACTTGATTTCCCAGTTGCTCAAACTGACAACGATTCTGTACAACGTGCACAATCATTAAAACAGTCAGTTGAATCTAATCTCGGTAAAGAAAATGTAGTGATTAACCTTAAACAAGTTACAGAAGATGAGTACTTATCAGCAACTTATCAAGCAGAAAGTCCTGAGCAAAATGACTATGACCTAGGCTTCTCAGGCTGGTCACCAGACTATTCTGATCCATCTTCATATCTTGATATCTTTGGTACAGGTAAGACAGCGGCAATGACATATCGTCTTGGTATTTCTTCAGATAATGACGCCTTGATTAAATCTACTGGTCTTGATCAATATCAAAGCTTGCTTGATGAAGCAAATGCTCTTAAAGATTCAGATCAGGTTGATCAACGTTATGAAACATACGCAAAAGCTCAAGCATGGTTGATAGACAGTGCATTAGCTATTCCAACAGTTACTAATGGTGCTCGTCCACAAGTGACAAGAGTAAAACCATTTTCAGGAGCTTGGTCATATGTTGGTATTAAAGGTGGAACTTATAAATATCTAAAACTCCAAGATAAACCTGTAACAGCTAAAGAATATGAAAAAGCTCGTAATAAATGGCTTAATAATAAAGAAAAAGCCAATGAAAAGGCTGCAAAAGAATTAGCTAAACACGTAGAAAAATAATGAATGTTCCAAAAGGACTTTCTCTTTGGAGAGAGTTCTTTTGAACTTTTGAGGAAAAGTATGAAAAAATATGTTTTTAATCGAATATTAAGATCCTTAGTTTCTATATTCTTGGTGACAACATTATCATATGCGATTGTGTTTTCGCTTGTTCCACGAAAACTAATTTTCAAGCAAGACCCTAATTACACCAAAATCGCTGTCACACATGATAAAAAAGTTGACTATGAGAACACTGTTTATGAGCGCATGGGTTATATCGACTACCTTAATACTAAAGAACTTGTAAATGGTAGCAAAAAAATCGATAAATCGGTGACTGACAAGGGAACAGTAGCTGATAAGCAATTGTATCAAAACTATCTTGATTCTATTTCTGGCAAATGGAAGTTAGAAAAATTTGATTCTGGAAAATATTTTGCAACACGTGAAATTCCAATTTATGAACGCCTTTGGAAATTTTATTCTAATTTGATTGTGATTGATCATCCGTGGAAAATTAATGATCCAGAAAATCCAAAATTAGAGCGCTATGTACGTTTTGAAAATGATCCCGCCGTTGGACCAGCGCTTGTTGGATCAGGGACACAGCATAAATATCTCATTTATTTTAATAGCAAGTTCCCATTTATTCATCAAAATATTATTACTTTCAATTTAGGTATTTCATATCCAAGCTTTGCTAATATTCCTGTATTACAGGTTATCACTCAGGGCCAAGGGAAAACTTTAGCACAAGAAGTGACATTCCCAACAGGAGTAACTAAAGTATCATCAGTTGATATTTATACGCGTTCATATAAATCACCAAGTAAGGCTGATGCTCGTGATATTGCAAATTATGGTAAGGGTGATGCCTACACTGCCACTCAAAATAATTACACCGAACCTTCAATGATTTCAAATTCATTGAAAGCAGGTATTGTCGGAATTTTAATTGCCTATGCTCTTGGTTTGCCAATAGGTCTTTTAATGGCACGTTATAAAGATGGTATTTTTGACCGCTTTTCAACAGCAACTGTCACTTTCATGCTGGCTATGCCAAGTATTGCTACTATTTACGTGATTCGTTTTATTGGTGCTAATGTGTTTGGTCTACCAGATACATTTCCATTATTAGGTGCTGGAGATATACGTTCTTACGTAATGCCTGCTATCATTTTGGGAATTTTGAGTACACCAGGTATTGTAGTTTGGTTCCGTCGCTATTTAGTGGATTTGCAAGGTAGTGATTTTGTTCGATTTGCGCGTGCAAAAGGTTTGTCTGAAACAGAAATCTGTCAAGATCATTTGTTTAAACATGCTATGGTTCCAATTGTGAATGGCATTCCTGGAGCAATCGTGGGAACTATTGCTGGGGCAACTCTGACTGAGAAAATTTTTGCTTTTCCAGGTATGGGGAAAATGTTGATTGATGCTATTGCTTCTGCTAATAATACAATGGTTATCGGCTTAGTATTTATTTTTGCGGTCTTAGCAATTTTTGCACTTCTTGTAGGAGATATTTTGATGACTGTTCTTGACCCACGTATAAAACTATCATCAAAAGGAGGTAAGTGATGACTAATATAGACAAAAGTAAATTTGAATTTGTTGAGTTAGATAGTAGTGCCTCTGAAGTTATTGATACACCGACTTATTCATATTGGAAATCAGTTTTTAGACAATTCTTTTCTAAAAAGTCGACAATAGCAATGCTTATTTTGCTAATTGCTATTCTTCTGATGAGTTTTATCTATCCAATGTTTTCAAATTTTGATTTCAATGATGTCAGTGATATTAACGATTTTTCAAAACGCTATGTTTGGCCAAATAGTCAGTACTGGTTTGGTACGGATAAGAATGGTCAGTCGCTGTTTGATGGTGTTTGGTACGGCGCTAGAAATTCTATATTGATTTCGGTTATTGCTACTATTATTAATATGGTTATTGGGCTTGTAGTAGGACTACTTTGGGGGATTTCTAAAGCAGTCGATAAAATCATGATTGAAATTTATAACGTTATTTCAAATCTTCCATTTATCTTAATCGTTATGATTTTAACGTATTCTCTAGGTTCAGGATTTTGGAATTTGATTTTGGCATTTTGTATTACAGGTTGGGTTGGTATTGCTTACTCTATTCGTGTTCAAGTGATGCGTTATCGTGATTTGGAATACAATCTTGCTAGTCGTACTTTAGGAACACCAACTATAAAAATTGCGACCAAAAACCTTTTACCCCAATTAGTCTCTGTTATTGTTACTATGGTTTCTCAGATGTTGCCATCATACATTTCATATGAAGCCTTCCTATCTGCTTTTGGTATTGGACTTCCAGTCACTGAACCAAGTCTAGGCCGTTTGATTTCAAATTATTCTTCTAATTTGACAACAAATGCTTATCTTTTCTGGATTCCATTAGCAACGCTCATTTTAGTATCGCTTCCTCTCTATATTGTTGGGCAAAATCTTGCTGATGCTAGCGATCCACGTACACATAGATAGGAGTAAGTATGACTGATAAAAATAAAGTTTTAAGTGTTCGAGATATGGTTGTTGAATTTGAAGTTCGAGATCGTATTTTAACAGCTATTCGTAATATTTCAATTGATCTTTATGAAGGTGAAGTTCTTGCTGTTGTAGGTGAGTCTGGTAGTGGAAAATCAGTCCTAACGAAAACATTCACAGGAATGTTGGAATCAAATGGACGTATCGCTAAGGGCTCTATTAATTATCGCGGTCAAGATTTAACAAAAATTAAGTCAAATTCAGAATGGGGAAAAATTCGTGGTGGTAAGATTGCGACAATTTTCCAAGATCCAATGACGAGTCTTGATCCAATTCAAACGATTGGTAGCCAAATTACAGAAGCTATTATCAAACATCAAGGAGCAAGTAAGAGTGAAGCTAAGGAACTAGCAATTGATTATATGAAAAAAGTAGGCATTCCTGAAGCAAAGAAACGTTTTAATGAATATCCATTTCAGTATTCAGGTGGGATGCGTCAACGTATTGTCATTGCGATTGCTTTGGCTTGTAAGCCAGATATCTTGATTTGTGACGAGCCTACGACCGCCCTTGATGTAACAATTCAGGCTCAAATTATTAATCTTTTAAAGGAGTTGCAAAGAGAATATAATTTCACAACTATTTTTATCACACACGATTTAGGTGTGGTTGCAAGTATTGCTGATAAGGTAGCTGTCATGTATGCGGGTGATATTGTTGAGTATGGAACAGTTGAAGAGATTTTTTATGATCCTAAACATCCCTATACTTGGAGTTTATTATCAAGCCTTCCTCAATTGGCTGATGACAATGGTGTTCTCTTTTCGATTCCAGGGACACCGCCTTCATTGTATACACCTATTAAAGGTGACGCTTTTGCTCCTCGTTCTCGCTATGCAATGAAAATTGATTTTGAAGAGGATGTTCCTAAATTTCCTGTAACCGAAACTCACTGGGCAAAAACATGGTTACTTCATCCAGATGCACCGAAGGTTGAAAAACCAGAGGTCATTCAAAATCTACATCAAAAGATTTCTCGAAAAATGATTAACTTGGAGGAAGGAAATGACTGAAAAATTAGTTGAAGTAAAAAATTTGGAAATTTCCTTTGGTGAAGGAAAAAAGAAATTTGTTGCGGTTAAAAATGCAAATTTTTTCATCAATAAAGGTGAGACTTTCTCATTAGTTGGTGAATCAGGTTCGGGGAAAACAACCATCGGTCGTGCTATCATCGGATTGAATGAGACAAGTAATGGCGACATTTTATATGCTGGTAAACGTATTAACGGTAAAAAAACATCTGCTGAACATAATGATTTGATTTCCAAAATTCAAATGATTTTCCAAGATCCAGCAGCTAGTTTAAATGAGCGAGCAACCGTTGATTATATTATTTCGGAGGGCTTATATAATTTTTATCATTTTGAAGATGATGCTGATCGAAAACGTAAAGTAGCAGAGATGATGACTGAGGTAGGATTATTGCCAGAGCATTTGACACGTTATCCACATGAATTTTCAGGGGGACAACGTCAGCGTATTGGAATTGCGCGTGCTTTGGTCATGGATCCTGAATTTATCATTGCAGATGAACCAATCTCAGCTTTAGATGTCTCAGTGCGTGCTCAAGTATTAAATCTTTTGAAACGCATCCAGAGGGAAAAAGGCTTAACTTATCTCTTTATCGCACATGATCTGTCTGTAGTTCGTTTTATTTCAGATCGTATTGCGGTTATCCATAAAGGTGTTATTGTTGAAGTAGCGGAGACAGAAGAGCTATTTAATAACCCAATCCATCCTTATACACGTTCATTACTTTCAGCGGTTCCAATTCCAGATCCTATTCTTGAACGCCAAAAAGAATTAATTGTGTATGATCCAAGTCAACACGATTACTCAACAGATAAACCTGAGATGGTGGAAATTCGCCCAAATCATTTTGTCTGGGCAAATAAAGTTGAATTATCTGACTACCAAAAACGACTAAATAAATAATAAACCTATTTATAGGTTTATTTTTTTGCATAAAACCATTGAATATTTGTATATATACTGTATATTTGTTATAAAACCATAAAAACCGCAAGTTTTTTGAAAAAATATTCAAAAAATTCTTGACAAGGATATTTGGTGTGTGTATAATTATGCATATAGAGTTGATAAAAACACAAAATAAGAAAAGAGAGTATTCCTATGTCAAAAGAAAAAGTTATCCTTGCGTACTCTGGTGGTCTTGATACTTCAGTTGCCATTACTTGGCTCATGAAAGATTATGATGTCGTTGCCGTTTGTATGGACGTCGGCGAAGGTAAAGACCTTGATTTTATTCATGATAAAGCTCTTAAAGTTGGTGCAGTTGAATCTTACGTCCTTGACGTTAAAGATGAATTCGCTGAAGAATATGTGCTTCCAGCTCTTCAAGCTCACGCTTACTACGAACAAAAATACCCATTGGTATCAGCGCTTAGCCGTCCAGTCATTTCTAAAAAATTAGTTGAAATTGCTCATAAAACAGGTGCGACAACAATCGCTCACGGTTGTACTGGTAAAGGGAATGACCAAGTTCGTTTTGAAGTGGCAATCGCTGCGCTTGACCCAGAATTGAAAGTTATCGCTCCAGTTCGTGAATGGAAATGGTCTCGTGAAGAAGAAATCGAATACGCTAAAGCAAATGGTGTTCCAGTTCCTGCTGACCTTGACAATCCATATTCAGTTGACCAAAACCTTTGGGGTCGTGCTAACGAATGTGGTGTTCTTGAAAATCCATGGAACCAAGCTCCAGAAGATGCTTTTGGTATCACAAATTCTCCAGAAGAAGCTCCTGATACACCAGAATTCATCGATATCGAATTCAAAGCTGGTAAACCAGTTGCCCTTAATGGCAAAGAAATGAAACTAGCTGACCTTATCCAAGAAGTGAATGCTATCGCTGGCAAACACGGTATTGGTCGTATCGACCACGTTGAAAATCGTTTGGTTGGTATCAAATCACGTGAAATTTACGAATGCCCAGGTGCGATTACTCTTTTGACAGCTCACAAAGAAATCGAAGATATCACACTTGTTCGTGAAGTATCTCATTTCAAACCAATTCTTGAAAATGAATTGTCAAACCTTATCTACAATGCTTTGTGGTTCAGCCCAGCAACAAAAGCTATCATTGCCTACATCAAAGAAACACAAAAAGTGGTTAATGGTACTGCAAAAGTCAAATTGTACAAAGGTTCAGCAAAAGTTGTTGCTCGTAAATCACCAAATTCACTTTACGATGAAAACTTGGCAACATACACATCAGCTGATAGCTTCGACCAAGATGCAGCCGTAGGCTTCATCAAACTTTGGGGACTACCAACTCAAGTTAACTCACAAGTTAACAATAAATAAATCATCTGCTTAAGCAGTCGATTATGAAAAAGAAAAGAAAAACATGGGCGTGAACAAGTCACAGCCAAATAAACAATAAAAGTATAAAAAGAAAAGGAAATTTCAGATAAAAGGGGACAGGGAGCCCCATCTGAGACTCTTTTCTTATAACTTACCAAACCCTCGTTAATGTCAACAGAGAGTGGCATCGAGCTTAAATAATGATATCCTGTGAGAATCATTTAAGACATTCGCCCCGTGAGGCATCACATCATAAGTCCTTGGTAGCTCCTAGGACTTATTTGTTAATTGAAATAAGAAAAGAGAAAGGCTTTGAACGCCAGCTTTGGTGGTTCATTGTATCAGTGTTATGACAACAGAAAATCATAAATTATGGGGCGGGCGTTTTGAAGCTAGTCTTGAAAAATGGGTTGAAGAATTTGGAGCATCCATTTCTTTTGACCAAAAAATGGCAGAGTTTGACTTGAAAGGCTCAATTGCACATGTGACCATGCTTGGTGAAACAGGTATTATCACAAAAGATGAAGCCAATCAAATCAAAGCTGGTCTTGAAGAATTGCTTGAAGAATACAAGGCAGGAAAAATTGAATTTGATGTGTCAAACGAAGACATTCACATGAATATGGAAAGTCTTTTGACAGCAAAAATTGGTCCTGTAGCTGGTAAATTACACACAGCTCGTTCACGTAATGACCAAGTGGCAACAGATATGCACTTGTATTTGAAAGCCAAACTTGATGAAGTGATTGAAAAGCTTACGAACTTGCGTAAAACTTTGGTGCATTTGGCTGATGAACATGTCTACACTATCATGCCAGGTTATACGCATTTACAACATGCTCAACCTATTTCATTTGGACATCACTTGATGGCTTACTATAACATGTTTACGCGTGATAGTGAACGTTTTGAATTTAACATCAAGCATGCTGATATGTCACCACTTGGCGCAGCTGCTCTTGCTGGAACAACTTTCCCAATCGATCGTGAGATGACAGCAGAACTCATGGGCTTTGCTAAACCATACAGCAACTCTCTTGATGCGGTGTCTGACCGTGATTTTATTCTAGAATTTTTGTCAAACAGTTCTATTTTGATGATGCACATGAGCCGTATCTGTGAAGAAATCATCAGCTGGTGCTCAAATGAATTTAAGTTTGTGACACTTTCTGATACGTTCTCAACAGGGTCATCTATCATGCCACAAAAGAAAAATCCTGATATGGCAGAATTAATTCGTGGAAAATCAGGTCGTGTCTATGGCAATCTCTTTGGTCTTTTGACAGTCATGAAATCTTTGCCTTTGGCTTACAATAAAGATTTGCAAGAAGATAAAGAAGGAATGTTTGACACTGTTGAAACCATCACGGTAGCCATTGATATTTTGGCAGGAATGCTCAAAACAATGACGGTCAATAAGGAACACATGGCTGAATCAACTGAAAAAGACTTCTCAAATGCGACTGAGTTGGCTGACTATCTTGCTAGCAAGGGGCTTCCTTTTCGTCAAGCTCACGAAATTGTAGGTAAATTAGTCCTCGAATGCACGAAAGCTGGTTATTATTTGCAAGATGTGCCATTTGAACGTTACCAAGAAATTTCTGATTTGATTGAAGAAGACATCTATGAAACTCTCAAATCTCACACGGCAGTTGAACGTCGTCATTCTCTTGGTGGAACTGGTTTTGACCAAGTGAAATGGCAAATCGCTTTAGCCAATGAAACCTTGCAAAACTTAGATTAATAGACACTTAGGCTTTTCAAGATTTTTAAGCGTATTTTCCAATAAAAATATTTTAAAGATAATGAGCCCAAACTCCTTAGAGGTTAGGGCTTTTTTGAATTTTATGGTATAATAAAAATAATTTAGAATGGAGTCGTACGTTGAAGAAAACCTATCGTGTCAAAAGTGACAAAGATTTTCAGGCGATTTTTAGCAAAGGTACAAGTGTTGCTAACCGAAAATTTGTCCTTTATCATTTAGAAAAAAATCAGAGCCACTATCGAGTAGGGCTTTCTGTGAGCAAAAAACTTGGTAACGCGGTCACTCGCAATAGCATTAAGCGAAAAATTCGTCACGTTATCATGGAATTATCACCAAATTTGCTTAATCAGGACTTTGTCATCATTGCGCGTAAAGGTGTCGAGGAACTTGATTACCATGAAGTGAAGAAAAATTTATTGCATGTGTTAAAACTTGCTAATTTATATCAGGAAGGTCTCAATAGTGAAAAGAAAGATTAAATTATTAGGATTAAGTAGTCTTACTTTAATGCTTTTGGCTGCTTGTGGGCGCAGCGAAGTAACCGCTTCATCAACTAACGGTTGGGAACAAATTGTTTACTTCTTTGCCAAAGCTATTCAATGGCTTTCAATTAATGGTCGTATTGGTGTGGGGATTGTTCTCTTTACTATCATCATTCGTGCCATTATGATGCCACTTTACAACATGCAAATCAAATCAGGTCAAAAGATGCAAGATTTGCAGCCAGAGCTTAAAAAATTACAAGAAAAATATCCTGGCCGTGATACAGACAGCCGCATGAAATTGACTGAAGAAAGCCAAGCACTTTATAAAGAATATGGTGTTAACCCATATGCGACAATGCTTCCATTGGTTGTGCAATTGCCAATTTTGATGGCTTTGTACCAAGCATTGACTCGTGTTGCTTTCTTGAAAACAGGTACTTTCTTGTGGATTGAATTGTCACAACCAGATCCATATTATATCTTGCCTGTTTTAGCAGCTCTATTTACATTCCTTTCAACTTGGTTGACTAATAAAGCTGCGCGTGAGAAAAACTTCGCGATGACGCTTATGACCTACGTGATGCCAATCATTATCTTCTTCTTTGGTTTCCGTTTGGCGTCAGGGGTTGTGCTTTACTGGACAGTATCGAATGCCTTCCAAGTGTTCCAAATCCTTTTGTTAAATAATCCATTTAAGATTATTGCAGAACGTGAAGCTAAGGAACGTGCTGAAAAAGAACATGCGGCTAAGATTCGTCGTGCTAAAAAGAAAGCGCAAAAGAGAAGAAAGTAAGAGGATAAAGCTATGGTAATATTCACAGGTCGAACTGTTGAAGATGCTATTGAAAAGGGCTTGAAAGAGTTAAACTTGTCACGTCTCAAAGCCCATATTAAGGTTGTTTCTCGTGAGAAAAAAGGTTTCTTTGGCTTTGGTAAGAAACCAGCTCAAGTAGATATTGAAGGAATTAATGAAGTCACTGCTCACCGTGCGAACCAAAAAGCAGTTAAAGGTGTACCAGAAGAAGTTAATCAAAAAAATGAGCCCGTATCATCAAAATTTGAAGATACTATGGAGCTTCGTAAAGTAGCCAGCATCATTAAAAAAATGGAAGAACGTGGCGAAGTCATCGATGATTCTGTCAAAGAAGATATCGTCATGCACAAGAAAAAAACACAAACCATTCTTGAAGAAGCTGGACATACAGAAGTTTTAGAAGCACTTGGAAAAACAGACGATGCTAACGAAGTAGTTGCAGAGCCAAAAGAAGTTTCAGACACACCAAAACCTGTTAACACAGACCAAAGTTTTGAAGAATTTGTGGCCAGCGAATTTCCAGCTCAACGTGAATTGAGTAAAGATATCGAAAAAGCGACAGAAGAAGTGGCTGATTATGTTAAAAAAATCATCTACGAAATGGATATTGAGGCAACTGTGGAAACAAGCCACAATCGCCGTCAAATCAATTTGCAAATTGAAACACCAGAAGCTGGTCGTGTGATTGGCTATCACGGAAAAGTGTTGAAATCACTTCAACTACTTTCACAAAATTTCCTACATGACCGTTATTCAAAGAATTTCTCTGTGATTTTGAATGTTCATGATTACGTGGAACACCGTACAGAGACATTGATTGAATTTACCCGCAAAGCTGCAAGCCGTGTGCTTGAAACTGGTAAAGATTATGTCATGGACCCAATGAGTAATAGTGAACGCAAAATTGTTCATAAAACTATCACAAGCATTGAAGGTGTTGATAGTTATTCTGAAGGGAACGATCCAAATCGTTACGTGGTCGTAACACCTGTTCAATAAGACTTAAAAGCCCATTCGGGCTTTTTTTGTACCGCTTAGCAATTATTTTTAACCGCTTACCGAAAAATGCTTTATTTCAAGCCTTTTTTTGATAAAATAATGTCAAAAGGGAGGGTTAATTATGCTAATTAGAACAAAAGATTTAATCAAAACCTTCGGAGATAAAACGGTGATTGACCACTTGAATTTGGAAGTGGAAGAAGGGAAATTGCTAGCTTATATTGGGACAAATGGTGCTGGGAAATCAACAACTATGAAGATGTTAACGGGGCTCTTAAAACCAACGTCAGGTGAGATTGAATTGGCAGCAGATTTGAAGATTGGAATGGTTTTTCAAGAAAGTGTGCTTGATGAGGAGTTGACGGTTTTAGATAATTTGAAAAGTCGCCAAGCGCTTTACCGTAAACAGGATAAAGCTTGGTTAGAAAAACTTATTCAGCTGACAGGTTTGGATGCTTTTTTGAACCAAACGTATGGCACGTTATCAGGTGGTCAACGTCGTCGTGTTGATATCGTTCGTGCCCTTTTGAATAAGCCTAACTTACTTTTCTTAGATGAGCCAACGACAGGACTTGATATTCAGACACGTCGCGCGATTTGGGAGATTTTACGTCGCTTACAGCGTGAAGAAAACTTGACTATCTTTTTGACCACTCATTACCTTGAAGAGGCTGAGAATGCGGATATGGCTTATATTATTGACCATGGGAAGGTTTTAGCTAAAGGTTCTGCTAAGGAATTAAAAGAAGCTTATTCAAAACCATATTTATTGGTTGAAACAAGTGACGTAGCTGCTTTCTCAGACCTTGACTGTAAGCGTTTGGGAGATGGTCGTTTGAAAATTATTGTTGAAGATTCTGCAAAAGCTTTGGCCATTTTATCAGATAAACGTACAGTTATTAATGATTTTGATTATGTTAAAGCAAATATCAATGATGTCTTTTTGAACATTACGGGAAGGGAGATGGCTTAATATGTGGGCGATGACAAAACGCAATTTACAGCTCTATTTTTCAAATAAAGCAAGTGTCTTTTTCTCACTTTTGGGAGCTTTGATTGCTTTTATTCTTTATGTGATTTTCTTGCAGAAAAATATGCAGGATTCATTTGCAGGAACACCGAATTTGGAAGAACTTCTTGATAATTGGGTTCTAGGTGGAACGTTAGCTGTTACGAGTATTACAACAACTTGGACTGGGGTTACGCGATTGGTTCAAGATAAGGTAAGCCATAAATTGGAAGACTTTTTGTTAACAGATATTTCTCGTTTAAAACTTTATCTTGGCTATTTGATTTCTTCTAGTGTGATTGGTTTTATCATGCAATTAATTATGTTAGCCATTATGAAATTGTACTTCTACTGGCAAGATGAGGTCAGCTTTGATTTAGATTATTTACCACAAATCCTTTTAGTCATGCTCCTAAGTTCTATTATGGGGTCAGGAATTGCTTTGTTTGTCTTGCAATTCATTAAAACCTTATCAACAAGTGAAGCTTTGGCGACAATTGTTGGAACTGTTTCAGGTTTTCTTGTTGGGGTTTATATGCCGATTGGGGCTTTGCCTGATTTTGCACAAAAAGTGGTTAAATTAACACCAGCAGCCTACGTATCAGCTGCTTACCGTCAGCTTTTGATTGCAAAAGACGCTGTAAACGCAGATGCCAAGGAATTCTTAGGAATTGGTTTGAAATTAAAAAACTTAACGACCTTGAATCAAGAAATGCTCCTAGTGAGCCTTGTCATTTGTGGGATAATCGTTCTTTTGGCGCTAAGTTTATATCTTGAGCGATTCTCATTGACTAAAAATAAATAAGAGGAGTTAAAGGGTGCACTACCAGTTTGAAGAGGATAGCAGTTTGCCAAAAGAGGCTATTGAGGTTTTGGTCCGAAGCGGAGAATGTAACCAAGCTGTTCAGGAGGTTTTAGATTATTTAGCAAAATTTGAGCAGAGTAGAATGGAAATTTTGCCAGTAAAAACGGCTGTTCGTACAGAGTTATTACGCGTGTCAGATTTGATTCTTGTGGATGTTGATGGGACTTCTTTGATTTTGGAGACGACCAATGGAAGACTTATCACTACGGATCGCTTGTACAAGTTTCGTGAGCGTCTAGCTAATCCAGACTTTGTACAGGTCTCAAAGCATGCTCTGATTAATATTAATCATTTAAAATCCTTAGAAAATAGCTTCTCAGGAAATATGTTGGCCATGCTTACAAATGACGTGACGACAAATGTTAGCAGACGTTATTTGTCAGCTTTGGAAAAAGCTTTGGGATTGTGAGGTGTGATTGATGACTTTTTTGAAACGAGGGATTGTCTATTTTCTAGTTGGTGTTGGCTTTGGAGGCCTTCTTTACTTATTCTTTTTATGGCAAAATAATGTGGCTACTCAGACGACTCAGCAGATTACTAGCGTTGTTTTGGTGAGTGGTTTGATAGGAATTGTCAGTATGATTTTTGAGGTGGATGCTATTCCAATTACTTGGGAAATTCTGATTCACTTTTGTTTAGTTTATGGTTTGAACAGCTGGTTAAATATGTTAATTGGTACCACAACATCTTTTATCTGGTCACTACCATTTTTAGGTGAGTTTATTCTAACTTATTTGATTATTTGGCTCGTGATTTATATTAGCTTTAATAATCGCGTCAAAAATATTAACCAGAAACTACAAGAAAAAACTAAAAAATAAATTTTAACTTATTATTGCCAGGATTCAGGACTTTTTCTTCTATCAGACGCTCAAAAGAAAGTCTTTGAAATTAAACAAAAAGTAGAGCTTGACAGTTAGACGTACTTATTATAAAATAGTATGGTATGTTTAGTAACTGATCAAATATAGCCGGCTAAACGAATACGAAAATCTATTAGGAGGTATTCATCGTGAAACGTACTTATCAACCAAGTAAAATCCGTCGTCAACGTAAACACGGATTCCGTCACCGTATGTCAACTAAAAACGGACGTCGCGTGCTTGCTGCTCGTCGTCGTAAAGGACGTAAAGTTTTATCTGCTTAATGATAGACTATCCGCCAGTGCTCGAGTCTGGCGGTCTTTTTTTATTTATCAGAAAATGAAAGCGAATTCTTTTACTTATCTAACTGAAAATGATAGACTTTAGGTAATTTAAAGATAGGAGGACACTAATATGTCTGACGAAAAATACAAAGCTAAACTGGACCAAGTTAAGGGAAGTCTTAAGGAAGGGCTAGGTAAGGTAACTGGTGATAAAAAGGTAGAAATTGAAGGCTTGGTTGATAAAACACTGGCTAAAGGTAGGGAAATTGTTGATGATATCAAAGAAGGCTCTGAAGGGGCTGTTGATAGCATCAAGAAAGCATTAGATAAGAAAAAATAGTAATTAAACCACAGTTTCACGTTGAAATTGTGGTTTTTTATAAAATTTTTTTAATATTTTATGAAAAAACGGCAAAAAATGTAGTATAATATATATGAAAGCGGTTTTATAAAAATACATGGGATAAAATAAAGGGAGGTTTTTGTCGATGAAGGAAATTAGCATTTATGTCAGAATTATTGATTTGATTTTGCTGGTTCTAGCATTTTTAGATAGTGGTGTGAAAAGTGTCTTGATTTTAGCTGCAGTTATTTTCTTTTTATCAGCATTAATGCAAGTCATTATGTCTTATAAACGAGTGAAATTGAGTCACCACGTTTAAATGATGAGTTGTCTTTCTTTATTTTTAGGAAGTCTTCTTAGAGCTATTTTTTAGCAAAATGGTTCTGAGAAGACTTTTTTAATTTTCTGCCTTCAGGTCATAAATTTGATATTTTTTGTGGGAATATAATATATTATCTAAAATGAAAGCGCTATACTTATGACATAACGGTGTAAGGAGGATTTTAAAGAGAAACATTTATCGTGTGACTAGCATTCTTTTCGGAATATGAAAAAGAAAAAATTGCCCCATTTTTGAAGTAACAGTTACTGAAAAGAAAAAGTGAATTTAACTACGATTGATTAGGCGTTTTCAATCTGTAGTAGAGGAGATTAGTTCCTTTTTCTGACAGAACTACTTTTTAAAAATGATTAAAATTGAGGTATTATTATGTGGAAAAAAGTTAGTTGTTTAATTGTTCTCTTATTGGCTTTCTTTGGTTTTCAACAAGGTGTTGATGCGCAAAGCAAATACCACTATAGTCAAGAACTAAATTACTATAATGGTAATGCCATGGAACTTCGTAATGGTTCTAATGGTGGTATGTTTAACTGTAATTTTGTCCCTGGAAATGTCGGCTTTAATAACGGCTTGATGAGTCTTAAAATTGGCAGTGATGGTCGTGGCGGCTACACTGGGGGCGAATGGCGTAGTAAAGAACGCTTTGGCTATGGTCTTTTCCAAGTAAACATGAAACCTATTAAAAATCCAGGTGTCGTTTCTTCATTCTTTACTTATACTGGACCAAGTGATGGTACAAAATGGGATGAAATTGACATTGAATTTTTAGGGAAAGATACAACAAAAGTTCAATTCAACTACTACACAAGCGGTCAAGGTAATCACGAATACCTTTACAATTTAGGATTTGATGCATCTCAAGGCTTCCATACTTATGGTTTTGATTGGCAAGCTGATCACATTACTTGGTATGTTGATGGAAGAGCTGTTTACACTGCTTACAACAATATTCCTAGCACACCTGGTAAGATTATGATGAATGCTTGGCCTGGAACTCATGAAGTGGATTCTTGGTTGGGTGCTTACAATGGTCGAACTCCTTTGTATGCATATTATGACTGGATTAGCTACGATAAATTTTAATTAAGCTAGACAGTAACCAAATAACAATTTGTTTTTACTTAACTGATTATAACTACACTCCCAAAATAAATCGGTTAAAATCTCTCTCAACAAAATAACTCTTTAAAATTCTTTCTTTTTAAACGTTAACGATAAAAGGAGCTGAGCTTGTCTCAGTTCCTTTTTTGTGATGAGTGGAATCAATTGATTGGTGTCTTGATAAGTTTGATAAGCTTGTGTATAACAGCTATAAAAGGCGATTTGAAGCAGTAATTGCCTTGGCTGAATAAAATAATGCAATCATTCTTAACAGCTCTTATAGAAACTGATTTTGTCTTAGAAAAGGGACGTTTTTTTAAAATGAAGCCATAAAAAAACTGGGAGCAAGTCCCAGCTTTCTTTATAGAGTAAGAGTGATTTGGTTAGTGTCTTGTAAGAGGTCTTCAGGAAGATAGGCTTGGTCAAGTTCTTGACCGTTTAGGACAAGTTTTGTAAAGCCTGTTTCCTTGTGGTTTGGATTTTCCACAGTGATGTGAAGTTCTTTGCCACGGAAAATCTTAGTCATGCTGAAGTTATCCCATTCTTTTGGAATGGCTGGTGAGAGTTTTAATCCGCCTAAGTCAGGTCGAAGTCCCAAGATACCTTCCACACAACCAACCATGACAGTTGATGCTGTACCTGTGAGCCAGTGAACGTGTGAACGTCCGAAGTGTGGACTAGCAGGACCTTCTGTGAATTGACCATAGCAGTAAGGTTCTAGTTGGCGAATTTCTGCACAGTCATTTTGACCAGCTGGGGCATTTTCCATAAAGTAAGTAAAGGCACGCTGTCCTTGTCCGCGTAGGGCTTCAGCTAGGATTAACCAGCCTTGTGATTGTGAGAAGATACCTGCATTTTCTTTTGTCCCTTGGTTGTAGATAACGGCAAGGGCTCCATCGAATGCATGAGCGTGATATGGTGGGTTCATGAGGATGGCACCATAATCAGTATTAAGTTGCTCGTAGACATTGTTCATGGCAAGTTCAGCTTGTTCTTTGTCAGCAAAGCCACTGATAACAGCCCAGCTTTGAGGGTTAAGCCACATGTTAGCTTCTGGGTCATCAGCTGCCCCGATACGTTCGCCAGCTTCGGTAAAGCCGCGAATGAAGCGGTCATTGTCCCAGCAGAGGTCTTGAATTTTTTGTCCCATTTTCTCTTGTTCAGAGTCGAGAAAAGTAAGGTAGTCAGTATCTTCTTTGGCTTTGGCAAATTCGCGCAAGACACTTAGGGCATAGTAGAATTGCAAAGCGACAAATGATGATTCACCATTGGCACCGAGACGAAGGCAGTCATTCCAGTCGGCATAAAGTCCAGCAGGCATGCCGTGTGGTCCGAGGTGGTCAAGTGAGAATTGAACAGCACCTTTTAAGTGTTCGTAAACACTAGCCTCGCCTTTATTGGCAAATGGAATCACTTCATCAAGGAAAGCAAGGTTTCCTGTTTCAGAGATGTATTTGTAAACTGTTGGGAAGAGCCAGAGAGCATCGTCAGCACGGTAAGCTGGGTGTCCAGTTTCTTGAACGTAAGAAGCATCATCAGGTGTGTCTTCATGTCCTGGGTTATGAGTGAATTTTACAAGTGGAAGTCCGCCACCATTGTCAACTTGGGCTGACAACATGAAACGAATTTTTTCGGCAGCCATTTCAGGTTTCAAGTGAATGATACCTTGGATGTCTTGGACAGTATCGCGGTAACCATAACCGTTACGAAGACCACAGTAAACAAATGATGCTGCGCGTGACCAGATAAAGGTCATGTAACAGTTATAAGCATTCCAAGTGTTAAGCAT
This sequence comes from Streptococcus ruminicola, assembly GCF_011387195.1. Taxonomy (NCBI): domain Bacteria; kingdom Bacillati; phylum Bacillota; class Bacilli; order Lactobacillales; family Streptococcaceae; genus Streptococcus; species Streptococcus ruminicola. The sequence goes on along the minus strand of NZ_CP046919.1, from coordinate 682,141 downwards.
AGTGTTGAATTCTGGGCTAGGTGTGTTGACTTGTAGGTTAGTCAAGCGGTCTTCCCATTCTTTGCGAAGTTCTTGGATTTCTTCTTCGACTGTTTCTCCAGGGTGGTCGTAATGAGCTAGGATTTCTGCAGCTTCTTGTGATGATTTTTCACCAAGGAGAAAGACAAGGGTTTTGCTTTCTTGAGGTTCAAGAGTGACTTTACTTGAAAGGGCACCACAAGCATTTTCATTGTAGCTTGTTTGGTTGCCGAGGTCTCCTGATGTGACACCAGCAGGTTTGTCGTAGCCATTGTAGCCACCTAAGAAGTCTTTTTTGTCTCCACAATATGAGCTGACGCTAGCACCGCCAAGACCGAAGAAACGTTCAGTAACGTTCTTTTCGTCAACTTGTTCGCTGTCATCAAGAGTATCAAGATTCCCATGAATTTGTTGGACGATGCGGTTATCTTGGAAGAGTGTGCGTGTGATGAAAAGAGAATATTGTAGGTTAACTTGGTCTTGTTCGTAGTTACTGTGGTTGGTAAATTCAGCGTAACCAGTTAATGTTAAATGTCGAGTTTGTTCAGAACGGTTAGTAACGGTAATTGCCCAAACTTCATAGCTTTTATCTTTTGGCACATAGTAACTGGCTTTTGAATGAATGCCTGAGTAATCAGCAATCATTTTAGTGTAGCCCATGCCGTGGTGGCATTCGCTGTGGTAGTCTTTTAGGTCTTTACCAACAGGTTGCCATGAGGCAGACCAGAAGTCTTTGGTATCATCGTCTCGGAGGTAGATGTAGCGACCTGGTTGGTCAAAGTTATTGAAGACGTAGCGTAAAATGCGTCCATTGGCACCTGATTTAGCAAAGCTGTAACCGCCAGCGTTATTTGAGATAATAGCACCATATTCTGGTGACCCAAGGTAGTTAACCCAAGGTTTGGGTGTGTTTGGGTGGTCGATGACATATTCGCGATTAGCGTCATCAAAATAACCGTATTTCATGAGAAAATCCTTTCTTTTTCTTAATCTAGTGTAATGACAATTTCATGAACCTCGTCGTTTAGGTTAGCAAGGTCAGCTTTTGTGATAAAGGCAAAAGCATCATCCGTGATATCGATTTCTTGGTTATCACAAGTGGCTTTTTTGATAATGTATTTTCCGAAATCTTTTTGATTTGGATTATCGTAGTGGATTTGGAAGGTTTTATCAGCAAATTGAGTTGTGATACTTGCACGTCCATTTTCGTCAAATTGTTCTGCAAGAAGTTTTGGATAAAGGACAAGGTCACCTGCTTTACCGTGAACACCAAAGGCTTCAGTAACCATTGTCAACATGTACCAGCTTGCTGCACCAGTTAGATAGTGATAAACTCCTCGACCATCTGCACGGAAGTATTCAGGAATTCCTGGATAGATACGGCTAGTTTCAAAGTTTAGAGCTGTGTCAGATAGTGTCTTAAGAGCTTTCCAACCTTCTTTGGCAAAGCCACGACGGTAAAGCGCATTAGCATACATAACAGTCATGTGAGAGAAGACAGCACCGTTTTCTTTTTCACCGTAAGCAAAACCAAACATACGTCCAAGATCTGTTTTGATTTCTTTGAAATCTGTATTGAGGCGGTAGCCACCAATTTCTGGACGGTAGAGGTAGTGGTCAGCGCTGGCAGTGATTTTACGGATTTGTTCATCTGTAGCAACAAAATTCATGATAGGAAAGACTTGTCCAGTCAACATCATGTGCATACGGTCGTTGTAGTAGCCATCAGTTGGTTTACCACTATTGTCGTAGTAGCTGTTGTAGCAGCCTTCGTGTTCATCAAAATCAAGCCATTCTTGTTTTTGCAGATGTTGGCGAAGCCAAGCAGCTTTTTGAATGAGATTTAGTGCCAACTCAGAAAGTGGAATTCTGATTTTACGTCCAGTAACGTTGTGGCGGCATTGGTTAGTGTAGGCTTCGAGGATTTGGTGTTTACGTTTAATATTATCGAAAATGTCTGAGTCATTTTTGAGCAAAAGACCGATTTCTTCGAGGATTTCAACAGAATCTGTGCCGGTTTGACTTTCTAGTAGACGAATGAGGCTTGCAAGGTCCATCAGATTTCCAGAATAAGCAGCAGTAAAGGCAACACTTTCTCCGTTGTCATTAGCCATATCGAGTGCATCGTTCCAATCAGCTCCACGTAGGCGGTAGATATTATGGTCACCAACTTCGTAAAATCCAGTCAAATGTTGGATAAGCAAGTGTTCGAGGATGCTACCAGTGTAGACGCTGTTGTCAGAAGTGCGTTGTTCATTGCCATAGTTATCATTCCAATCTTGGTCGATTTCAGTGCCACGTTTGACGTGAGGGTCTTTGAAGTATGAGACTTCTTTGGTCAAAATATCGACGTCACCTGTTTGGTCGATGTAGAGTTTTGTGGTCATTAATGGCCAAAGCGCGTGGTCCATCCAAACACGAGTAATGCCATTACGGTCAGCAATGAAATTGCCGTCACCATCACCGATGATTGTCGCATTTGTACCATCAAGACGAACTCCCTTGTAGTTGTTGATAATCATATCGCCAACATTTTTTGGCTCCATAAGTAGGAGTGAAAGGCAGTCCTGCCAAAGGTCGCGCCAACCACGTCCGCCACGTCCATAATCGTGATGTGGCAAGAATGAGCAACCAAATAATCGACGTAAGAATGGTTGGAAGCAAACCCATTTCATGTAGCCATCAAAGTCGCTGTCTCCAGTTTTAAAATCAACACCAACTTTTTCTTGCCAGTAATCTTTTGTTTCTTGCAGTGCTTTTTCAACGGTAGCAAGGCTTTTGTATTTTTCAGCAACAGTTTGAATCGCTTTTTCTTTGTCATTGATTCCCATTAATAGGACAAATGTCTTGCTTTGACTAGCAGCTAGGGTGAAGGTTTCAAATTTGAAAGCTCCCATGGCTTCGCGACCATCGATGTGCGTATCTGCAGTCACGCCTTCTATGTCTTTATAAACAGCAGCTGGGTGAGTAAATGTTCCGCCTTCTCCGATAAATGTTTCTACAGTTGGGTAGAATGTTTTTGGTGTTTTTTCTTTATCATCAAATCCAAGAACATAATAAATTTGGTGATTGAGTTGGTGACCGCGTTCATCAAATGACATTGTCGGGCAAACTAAGACACCTTCGTCTGTAGTTTTGATTCGGTGCAACATAGATGTGACGTTTCGGTGGTCACGGATATTGTCAGCACTACGTCCGAAAATTGGAACGGCACCGTAAGCAGTTAAGTTTTGGTCAGTGTCTGACAAGTTTTCTAATGTAACGAGCATGATTTCGACATTTTCATCTCGTGGGACAAATGACGTAATTGTAGATTTTAAAGGTAAGTCAGCTGATTGACGTTTAATGGTATGCCACATAAAACCAGCTTCTACAGTATTTTCTTCTTCTTGATCTGAGAAACGTAGCGCTTCTTGACTAGCAGAAGCACCTGTTGCAGAATAAATATTTCCTTTGTCATCGCGAACCCAGAAATTTCGAGTTGAACGATTGTTGTGGAGGTTATCCACACTGACAGGTTCTAATAGGAAAGTTTCTTGATTGATTTTTGAATCGCCACCCAAGTTAGGAGTGACTGCACTTTTTAGTCCAACTTCTGATGCAAGTGGAAAGTACAAAGAACTGATATTTTCTGCTTGGGAAAGTTTGAAATCCCCCTTGTTATTAGTAAAAGTTAATGGCTTCATAGTTATCTCCTTTATCTTCTGCCCCATATTTTAGTCGAAATTAGCCTTAGAGAAAATAAAAAAGAAGAGAAAAATATCATAATTATGATATTAACTCAAGAAGTGTCAAATTTTTTACATATAGCACTTTATTAGGAAACTATGGTGTATAAAGTTAGAAAAATGGCTATAAAGCCTAATTTTATAGGAAAATCAACGTTTTATATGAAAGGGTTTACCTATTAAAAAGATTAGAAAAGCATGATTTTTTATAAAAATTTTTTCAAACAAGGTCATAAAACTGATATTTTTTAAAATATTATAATATAACACTTCTCGGAATCGCGTTATAATGCAGTTACAAAAAACATGAGGGGAAACCTCAAAAAGGAGAAGGATTATGAACAAAAAAGTAAGCGCTTTTATAGCGATTGCTCTTGCAGCAGGGACAATGGTTGGTTGCTCTTCTAAATCAAGCACATCAGCTTCAGGTGCAGAAGGCAAAGTTATCAACATCTACTCTTGGAATGATGAATTCCGTCAACGTGTGGAAGCTGTTTATCCAGAAGTTAAATCAACTTCTAAAGATGGAACAGTTACTAAACTAAAAGACGGTAGTGAAATCCACTGGATTATCAATCCAAACCAAGATGGTGTTTACCAACAAAAATTGGATGAAGCGCTTGAAAAACAAGACTCAGCTTCTGCTGATGATAAAGTCGATATTTTCCTATCAGAAACTGACTACGTTTCAAAATACACTTCTAAAAAAGCAAACGTTGCGATGCCTTTGAAAGATTTGGGAATCAATCCTAAGAAAGATTTGGCTGACCAATATGATTTCACTAAAGAAACAGCTTCTGATGAAGATGGTGTTCAACGCGGTTCAACTTGGCAAACATGTCCAGGTGTTCTAATCTATCGTCGTGATATTGCAAAAGATGTCTTTGGTACTGATGACCCAACAGCAGTTGGTGAAAAAGTTAAAGACTGGGATACTATGAAAGCAACATCACAAGAACTTCTTAATAAAGGTTACTACACATTTGCATCATATGCTGATACATTCCGTTTGTACGGTAACAGTATTTCTAAACCTTGGGTTGAAAAAGGTTCAACAACTGTACGTGTAGACCCTCAAATCATGAACTGGGTTAAAGATTCTAAAGAATGGCTTGACGCTGGTTACTTCAATAAAACAGTTAAAGGTCAATGGACAGATGACTGGAACAAAGCTATGGGTTCACAATCTAAAGTCTTTGCATTCTTGTTCCCAGCTTGGGGTATTGACTTTACTTTGAAATCTAACTGGGATGGTGCTGATGGAGAATGGGCAGTTACTAATCCACCACAAGAATACAACTGGGGTGGTTCATACATCCATGGTGCCGAAGGTACTGATAACCCTAAACATGTTAAAGAAATCATCAAAGCTTTGACAGCTGATAAAGATAACCTTTTGAAGATTTCTAAAGATTACCAAGACTTCACAAATACTAAATCTGGTATGGAAGCAGCAGCTAAAGATGATAGCTTCAAATCAGACTTCCTTGGTGGTGAAAATGCTTATTCATACTACGCACCAGTTGCAGAAAACATTAAGATTGCACCATTGTCATCATATGACCAAGGTTGTGTTGAATTGATTCAAAATGCCTTTAATGATTACCTACAAGGTAAAGTAAGCTACAACAAAGCTAAATCAAACTTTGAAACAGCCATTAAAGAACGTTATCCAGAAATTACAGATGTTAAATGGCCAGACTAAAAGTAGCTTAATCGTCCTAGACTTAAGTACTATTTAAAAAATTGAGGCATTTAATTGGGATTTTAGAATTTTGGTAGACCTTGCGGGGGCGAGTTAGAAAATCGATTCCAGATGGAAGGTATTCTGACTTGCTCCTCGTATTTTGGAGGAGTGATAAAGATGAAAAAAAGACGTAAGCGTATAGATTATGGGAAATGGGGATATATTTTCATCCTTCCCTTCTTCCTAATTTTCTTCATTTTCTCTTTTATACCTTTGGTGGACACCATTCGGTATAGTTTCTTTGAATATTATCGTTCAGGGATGACAGAGATTGGGCCTAATTTCGTTGGGCTAAAAAACTACGTAAGCTTACTGCATTCAGATATGTTGAAATATGCGGCAAATACCATGATTATGTGGTTGATTGGTTTTATTCCACAGATTGTTATTGCCTTGCTACTTGCCAACTGGTTTGTTGATGCAAGACTTAAAATTCGTGGTCGACAATTCTTTAAAGTTGTCATTTACTTGCCAAACTTGATCATGGCATCAGCTTTTGCCATGTTATTCTTCACACTCTTTTCAACAAATGGTCCTATCAATTCTATCTTGGAATCACTTGGTTGGATTAAAGAACCGATTGATTTCATGGGTTCTGCTCTTGGAACACGTTCATTGGTTGGTGTGATGAACTTCTTGATGTGGTTTGGTAATACCACAATCATGTTGATGGCAGCTATCATGGGAATTAGCCCAGATATTTTTGAAGCAGCTGAAATCGATGGTTGTAACAGTCGTCAACGTTTCTTCTATATCACTTTGCCAATGATTCGACCTATTTTGGCTTATACCTTGATTACGTCAATTATCGGTGGTTTGCAAATGTTCGATGTTCCGCAAATCTTGACTAACGGACAAGGTTCTCCAGACCGTACATCAACAACCTTGATTATGTTCTTGAACAATCACTTGAAGAGCAAGAACTACGGTATGGCCGGTGCACTATCAGTTTACCTCTTTGTGGTTAGTGCGATTCTTTGTTGGTTCGTTTATCGTATGACTAACAACGAACTTAAAACAACCAAACACCAATTGAAACACAAAGGTAGAAAGGCGAAATAATGTCAACAAAAGCAAAAAATAGATTACGTGTTATTGTGGCACATTTTGTGTTAATTACCTTATCATTCATGTGCCTATTCTTCTTTTATATCTTGATTATTAATGCGACCCACTCACATGCTGAGTTGCAAAAAGGTTTCTCAGCACTACCTGGTGGTTCCTTATTTGATAACCTGAGCAAGGTAGCTAACGATGGTAGCTTCCCGATGTTTCATGGAATTTTGAACAGCTTGATTATTTCAGGTTTGACAGCTGCTATCTGTACTTATTTCTCAGCTTTGACTGCTTATGGTTTATATGTTTATGACTTTAAGTTGAAAAAAGTTGCCTTTACTTTCATTTTGGCGATTTTGGTTATGCCAACACAAGTTACTTCAATGGGTTTCTTGCGTTTAATCACTAACATGGGAATGTACGATAGTTGGCTTCCATTGATTATTCCATCAGTTGCTTCACCAGCGGTATTTTATTTCATGTATAGTTACTTGGAATCATCATTACCAATTTCATTGGTAGAAGCTGCTCGTATTGATGGGTCAAATGAATTTAGAACATTTAACACGATTGTTCTTCCAATTATGAAACCAGCTATTGCAGTTCAAGCAATCTTTACCTTTGTTGGTTCTTGGAATAACTACTTCATTCCAGCCTTGGTTATTCAAACGAAGAGCAAGATGACTGTGCCAATTTTGATTGCAACATTGCGTGGCGCAGATTACATGAACTTTGATATGGGTAAAATTTACACAATGATTTTAGTGGCTATTGTGCCAATTATTATCGTTTATCTTTTCCTTTCAAAATACATTATTGCCGGTGTGACACTCGGTGGTGTTAAGGAATAAACTTTAAGAGAAAAAGGAGATTTCATGACTAAGAAAGATGTAGTAAAGTACATTTGCTACGCAACTGCCCTATGCAGTTTACAAGTTGGAGCTGGTTTAGTAGCAGCAGATGAAGTGGGCAATGTTTCAACACTTGATAATGTTCCTGCTCTTACGAATACACAAACTACAGATACTAATGACATTACTAGTGAAACAGTAAATACCTCTACAACTGATGACAATACTACTCAGTCAGTAATTGACTCAACAAATCAAGTGAATACAAATCAGGTAGTGACTCCTGAGACTAGTGTGCAAAATCAGGAAAACTTAAGCTTGACGTCTACAAATGACCAAGTTAATCTTACAACAACTACCGAAGATACTAGTCAAACAGGAACTCAAGCTGCACACACAGGCGATTATCATGAAGATTTTAATGCTTACGATGATACGACAATGGAGCGTTCTGACTGGTTCAATGGGAATCCATTTGATTGTCGTTGGGTACCAAAAAATACCGTTGTTAACGATGGCACATTGACCTTGACCATTGACCAAAATACAACGGATGAGTACCGTTATAATGGAGCTGAGTGGCGTACACGCGAGTTCTTTGGTTATGGTATGTATTCTGTTCGTATGCAGCCAATTAGCAATCCAGGTGTTGTGTCATCATTCTTCACTTATACTGGACCAAGCGATAACAATCCTTGGGATGAAATCGATATTGAATTTCTCGGAAAAGATACAACAAAAGTCCAATTCAACTATTACACTAATGGTGTTGGTGGGCACGAATTCCTTTATGATTTAGGATTTGATGCGTCTGAATCTTATCATGTGTATGGTTTTGATTGGCAAGCAGATCATATTACTTGGTATGTTGACGGTGTTGCAGTCTACACAGCAACTGAAAATCTCCCAGTGACACCGGGTAAAATTATGATGAATGCTTGGCCAGGAATTGGTGTTGACGATTGGTTGGCACCATATGACGGTCAAACACCGCTTGTCGCTTATTATGATTGGATTTCATATAGTGACCAAGTTGCACAAAATCAAGATAATACGAGATCTAGATCTAAATCAAATACGGCATCTAAGTCTAGAGCAACAGGTGATGTTACAGGGAATACTTCAACTACTACCAAAGGAACTGAAAGTGTAACACCAACTAAAAACTCAACTGCCTCTAAGAGTGAAAAACAAACTTTGGTTTTGGACAATCACTCAAAAGGCTCTACCAAAGAAAAACAAGCAGCTAGCCCAGTGATTAAGACTGTCGCTTATTCATCAGTAGCGTCAGCTCAAACAGCGGCTGCAAAAACTGTAACTCAATCAGTAGCAAAAGCAAATCTTGAAGGCAGTGCATTTACAGCTCTACCAAAGACTAATCAACGTCCAAGCAAATTATTGACGATTTCAGGAGTCTTTGTAGCTCTTCTTGGTTTCTTAGCGATGCCTTTTAAAAAGGGAAAACTATAATATCAAGAAAGCGTGAATGGTAAGAACATGAAGATAAACGAACAAGCACATTTTAAGACAAGATTTGACAGTTACGATGCCTCATACATGGAATTACGGACAGGAGCAAATGGCGATATGTTTGATTGCATCTGGCAGCCTGACAATGTGAATTTTGATGGTGATGGTTTAAGCTTAAAAATCGATCGTGATGCTGACGGCTACACTGGCGGCGAGTGGCGCACAAGAGAGTATTTCCATTATGGTCTTTATCAAGTTCGCATGAAAGCCATTAAAAATACTGGCGTTGTAACATCATTTTTCACCTACACTGGACCAACAGACGGAACAAAATGGGATGAAATTGATATTGAGTTTCTTGGAAAAGATACGACAAAAGTTCAATTCAACTATTTTACAGATGGCGTTGGCAATCATGAATTCCTTTATGACCTAGGGTTTGATGCATCAGAAGAGTGGCACACTTATGGTTTTGAATGGCGTGAAGACCATATTACTTGGTATGTGGATGGTAAAGCTGTTCATACAGTGACTGAAAATCTACCAAGCACACCAGGTAAAATCATGATGAATGTTTGGCCAGGAATTGGTGTTGATGATTGGCTTGATCCATATGATGGCAAAACACCTTTGTATGGATATTATGACTGGATTAGCTATGATGAATAATCTTCTTTATATTTAAGAGTTACGTTCAGCAATAAAGTCTCCGATGGAGACTTTATTTTGTCTCACTTCCATTTTTCCACTTTATTTTTATCAAATCTGCAAGAATATGGTAAAATGAAAAGAAAATGGTAATCGTTTACAAAAAAAGGGGATTGGAAATGAATTATAAGGATGAATGGAGACTTTTAGCGATTAGTGATAATTTGGATGATGTGGAACATCGTCCCTTAACTGAGGAATTTTTGTTCTATCAAGCGGTAGCTACGGGAGATGTTGAAGCGGTCCGCAAAAATTGTGAACAAGAACGTTTTGTATCAGAAGATGGTGTGGGAACTTTGTCACGTAACCCCATTACCAATTTGAAATATCACTTTGTCATTACGACAGCTATGATTACACGCATGTGTGGTCAAAATGGTATGGAATTAGAACAAGCTTTTAGACTGAGTGACTTTTATATTCAAAAATTAGATGACCTTCACACGGCACAAGAAGTTCAAAATTTGCACGACGAGATGGTTGTTGATTACACGGAACGCATGCGACGTGAAATTCAAAAAGATGTGATTTCAAAACACGTTTCAGATTGTAAGGATTATATTTATTGCCACGTGAAAGAACGCATTACGGTTGAACAGTTAGCGAGTGAATTTGGCATTTCAGCAAGCTATTTATCACGCTTATTCAAGAAAGAATTTGGCGTGTCCGTAAGCACTTATGTTAAAAATAAAAAAATAGAAGTTGCAAAAGACTTATTGAAATTCAGTGATTATTCAATGATTGAAATTGCGAATCATTTATCATTTTCATCACAAAGTCACTTTATTCAACAGTTTAAAGAAGTTGTCGGCATTACGCCTAAAAAATATCGTGACACGCATCATAACGTTAAGTGGAATGAAAAGATTTGGTCAGAAGGTGACAAGACTAATAGTTCTTCTGAAGCCATGTAATACACACAAACATAGTATGTGATTGAAAATGTAGAGTTTGAGGCATTTGCCCCAGGCTCTTATTTTTTGCCAAACTTACAGCTCTGTAAGGACATTTTTTAAAATTGGGTATAAACTAGAATTAAAGAAATTGCCACATTTTTGCCATAGATTTTCATCAGTTTACACGGACTTTCTGGGAGAGACTTACTTATAATGGTTTGGTATAAGTCAGTGTTAGGATATTTTTTAAACAGGCAATCTTAAAAATTAAGAAAATTTCAAGGTTAATTCAATTTTGGCGTTTTATACTAGATTTTGAGTAAAAAGGGAGGAGAGCCAGTTGAGAATTTTAGTGGTCGAGGATGAGAAAGGAATTGCAGAAGCGATTCAAGCCATTCTTGAAAATCACCGTTATGAAGTGGATTTGGTTTTTGATGGTGAGTCTGCACTGGATTATATATTAACGGGACTTTATGATTTGGTTCTTTTGGATATTATGTTGCCAAAACTTGATGGTGTCAGTGTTTTGAAGCGCGTTCGTCAAATGGGAATGGAAGTTCCTATCATTTTTTTGACAGCCAAATCTCAATTAGAAGACCGTGTTTTGGGACTTGATTTGGGTGCTGATGACTACATGACTAAGCCATTTGAGGCAGAAGAATTATTGGCACGGATTCGTTTGCGGACACGTCAATCGTCTATTATGCAAGTGAATCATCTCAAGTTTGGCAACTTGATTTTGAATCTGGACACGAGAGAGTTAAGCGTGGCAGAGCGCGAAGTTAAGTTGTCTAATAAAGAATTTCTGCTGATGGAAACTTTCTTGCGAAATTCCAAGAAGATTATCCCTAAAAACCAATTAATTTTGAAGGTCTGGGGACCTTTAGATGAATCCGATTATAATCAACTGGAAGTCTTTATCTCCTTTTTGCGTAAGAAACTTCGTTTCTTGGCAGCCAGTGCTGTTATTAAAACGACCAAAGGCGTTGGTTACTCACTAGAAGATGGAGAGAAAGAAGGCTCATCATGAAGAATCTTCGGCTAAAATTTGTCTTGATTACGATGTCCATGTTAACCGCCATGGTTTTGGTGTTATTGGTCATTAGTGAACGTTATGACAAATATTGGGATGAGTATGATACTTATCGGATTGTTAAATTGGTGGCTGCTAATGGTTATGTCAAAGAAAATACTGACGAAGCCATTGCTTTTGTCACCATTGATGAAAATGACAAACCAGATATTCAAGTTAACAACACTTTTTTAACCAATAAAGAGGTTAAAGAAGTCAGCAAAGATTTGTTAAACAGAGGGAAAAAGAGTTGGAAATGGCATGATTACATCTATTCTTTGAAGGAAAAGAAAGATGGAACTTGGCAACTTGTCTTTATTGATTTTTCAAGCTATTCAGCTTCTTATGCTCAAGTTTTTCTGGTTACTGTTTATGTTATTTTTGGTCTTCTTTTGCTTACGGGAGTTAGTATCTACCTATCACGTTTTATCGTTCAACCAGCACAAGCTGCAATTGATCGCGAAAAACAATTTGTTTCAGATGCTAGTCATGAGTTGAAGACACCGATAGCCTCTATCCGTGCCAATGCTCAAGTATTGCAAAATCAAATTGCTCCTAATCGTTATTTGAATCATATTCTTTCAGAAACAAAGCGCATGGAACATTTGATTCAAGAGTTGCTTGGCTTGTCTAAGCTTGATGACAAAGATGGTAGAGCACATTTTGAAAAAGTCGATTTATCAAGTATCTGCCAAGAAATGATTCTAAGTTATGAAAGTCTAGCCTATGAAGAGGGCAAATTAATCGAAGATCAAATCGCTGAAAATATTGAAATTCTTGGTCAAGAATCTCAGTTGAAGCAGTTGGTTACCATCCTTTTGGATAATGCTATTAAGCATTCTTTGGACAAGGGAAAGATTACCGTAGAGTTGTTGCAAGAAAAGAAAACAGCACTTTTACGAGTGTCAAATCCTAGTCTGGTCTATCCAGATGAGGTTTTGAAAAATCTTTTTGAACGTTTCTATCAAGCAGAAGATTCCCGCAATAGCAGCTCAAGTTTTGGTTTAGGTTTGTCGATTGCCAAAGCTATTGTAGAAAAACATAAAGGCAGTATCACTGTCAGTCAAGCCGATAGCCAGTTAACATTTGAAGTACAACTACCACTTAAATAAGGAGCTTAAATGAAAGATACCACTCGATTTGTATTAAAAACCTTGTTTTATTTTGTGATTTTTATGGTTTTAATTTATTTTTTCAGTTATCTTGGTCGTGGTCAAGGTAATTTCATCTACAATGAGTTTTAGAAAGGTAAACGGTTCATGTTACACGATATGATTGAGAGAATTGAGCATTTTGCTCAGACACAAGGAGATTTCCCTGTCTATAATGTCTTAGGAGATGTTCACACTTATCGCGATTTAAAGGAAAATTCGGATTCCCTTGCTGCTTATATTGATTTTTTGAAGCTGGAAGAAAAATCTCCCGTTCTTGTTTTTGGAGGACAAGAGTATGACATGTTGGCTACTTTTGTGGCATTAACAAAATCTGGACATGCTTATATTCCTGTTGACCAACATTCAGCTCTTGAACGCATTGAAGCGATTTTAGAAGTGGCAGAGCCAAGTTTGATTATTGCTGTAGGTGATTTTCCTTTGGAAATAACGAATATTCCAATGATTAAGCTTGACCAATTACAGACGATTTTCGCTCAAAAAACGGACTATCAATTGACTCACTCTGTTAAAGGCGATGACAATTATTATATTATCTTTACGTCTGGGACAACAGGAAAACCAAAAGGGGTGCAAATCTCACACGACAATCTCCTAAGTTTCACTAATTGGATGATTTCTGACAAAGAATTTTCAGTGCCAGAACGACCACAAATGTTGGCGCAGCCGCCTTATTCGTTTGATTTGTCAGTTATGTATTGGGCACCAACGCTAGCCCTTGGAGGGACACTTTTTGCACTTCCAAAAGAATTAACAACTGACTTCAAGCGACTCTTCACAACCATTAATGAATTGCCGATTGGGGTTTGGACATCAACACCATCATTTGCTGATATGGCTATGTTGTCAAATGACTTTAATCAAGAAACATTGCCACATTTGACGCATTTTTATTTCGATGGGGAAGAGTTAACAGTAAAAACAGCACAAAAATTGCGTAGCCGTTTCCCGAAAGCACGCATTGTTAATGCTTATGGTCCGACAGAAGCTACCGTTGCCCTTTCTGCGGTAGCTATCACAGATGAGATGTTGGAAACATGTAAACGTCTGCCGATTGGATATACTAAAGAAGATTCACCAACTTTTGTTATTGATGAAAATGGCAAAGCTTTGCCAAATGGCGAGCAAGGTGAAATCATTGTCTCTGGTCCTGCTGTTTCAAAAGGGTATCTCAATAATCCTGAACGCACACAAGCTGCTTTCTTTGAATTTGAAGGCTTGCCAGCTTATCACACTGGAGATTTGGGTGTGATGACTGACCAAGGCATGCTTCTTTACGGCGGACGCATGGACTTCCAAATCAAATTCAACGGTTACCGTATCGAGCTTGAGGAAGTTTCACAAAATCTTAACAAATCAGAATACATCAAGTCAGCTGTCGCTGTTCCGCGTTACAACAAAGACCACAAGGTACAAAATCTCCTAGCTTATGTGGTGCTAAAAGAAGGTGTCGCAGAACAATTTGAGCGTCAATTGGACATCACCAAAGCGATTAAGGAAGACTTGAAAGATATCATGATGGATTATATGATGCCTTCAAAATTCCTTTACCGTGACAGCTTGCCGCTTACACCAAATGGTAAAATCGATATCAAAGGCTTGATGAACGAGGTAAATAGTCGATGATTGAGTTTCTCCATCAATTGCCGCACTTAGAAGCTTACGGAAATCCGCAATATTTTCTTTACCTGATTGTGGCAGTTTTACCTATTTTTATTGGATTATTTTTCAAAAAACGATTTCCTGTTTATGAAGCTTTGGTTAGCTTAGCTTTCATTATTTTGATGCTGACAGGGAAAAATCTTTATCAGATTGTTTCTCTTTTAGCTTACGTGGTTTGGCAAATTTTTCTGGTCTTTTCTTACAAGACTTATCGGAAAAATTATAATAATAAGTGGGTATTTTACCTATGGGTTTTCTTAGCTGTTTTTCCACTAGCGTGGACTAAGATTACCCCTTTGATGACCATTGATAACCATCAATCACTCTTTGGCTTTTTAGGGATTTCTTACCTGACTTTCCGTGCGGTTGGCACAATTATGGAAATGCGAGATGGTGTCTTAAAAGAGTTTAGTTTATGGCAATTTTTGCGTTTCCTTCTCTTTATGCCAACTTTTTCAAGTGGACCAATTGATCGCTTCAATCGCTTTGATGAGGATTATAAAAATATTCCTGACAAAGATGAACTGCTTGATATGCTTGAAGAAAGTGTTCGCTACTTGATGCTTGGATTTCTTTACAAGTTTATTCTAGCTTACATTTTTGGAACACTGCTTATGGCGCCACTAAAAGAAGAAGCCCTGGAAATGGGCGGAGTCTTTAACATTGCTACGCTAGGTGTTATGTACACCTATGGTTTTGATTTATTCTTTGACTTTGCGGGTTATAGCATGTTTGCGCTAGCTATTTCAAATCTTATGGGGATTAAAAGCCCAGTTAACTTTAATCAGCCTTTTAAATCACGCGATTTGAAAGAATTTTGGAATCGTTGGCACATGAGTTTGTCTTTCTGGTTCCGTGATTTTGTTTTCATGCGTTTGGTTAAGGTCTTGGTTAAGCACAAAGTCTTTAAAAATCGCAATGTCACATCAAGCGTCGCTTATATTATTAACATGTTAATCATGGGATTTTGGCATGGCTTAACGTGGTACTATATCGCTTATGGACTATTTCATGGTGTGGGTCTTGTGATTAATGATGCTTGGGTTCGTAAGAAGAAAAAAATCAATCGTGAGCGCAAAAAACAAGGACTCTCACCTTTGCCTGACAACAAATGGACACAAGGTCTTGGTATTTTCATCACATTTAATGTTGTGATGTTATCATTCTTACTATTTTCAGGTTTCTTGGATCAATTATGGTTCCCACAACCACCTGTAAAATAATAACAATTCATTATTGTAAAGGAGTTTAGCAAATGGATATTAAATCAGATGTATTAGCAATTATTGATGATCTTTTTATGGAAGATGTTTCAGATATGATGGATGAAGATTTGTTCGATGCGGGTGTGCTTGATAGCATGGGAACTGTCGAATTAATCGTTGAATTGGAAAGTCATTTTGATATTGATATTCCAATTTCAGAATTTGGACGTGATGATTGGAATACTGCTAATAAAATCATTGCTGGAATAGAGGAACTTCGCAATGCTTAAACGCCTTTGGCAAATTCTAGGACCAGTTATTTGTGCTCTGTTACTTGTATTCATTATCCTTGGCAGTGTCTCTGTTTCCAATAAATCTCACTCCCTAGAAGTTGAAAAGAAAGATGCTGTTTCCTTAAGCAAAACAGGTTTTAAGAGCAAATATAAAAAGGTTCGTGCTTTAACGGATCCAAATCATCGTTTTGTTCCTTTCTTTGGTTCAAGTGAGTGGCTGCGCTTTGATAAAATGCACCCTTCGGTCATTGCTGAGGCTTACAATCGTTCTTACACGCCGTATTTGCTTGGGCAAAGAGGTTCTGCCTCATTGACGCATTTTTATGGCATCCAACAAATCGATAATGAGTTGAAAAATAAACAAGCCGTTTATTTCATTTCTCCTCAGTGGTTTACGGCTAAGGGTGCCAATGCTGCCGCGTTTCAAACTTATTTTAGCAGTGGACAAGCCATTGATTTCTTGCAAAATCAAAAGGGGACAGCTTATGACCGCTACGCTGCTAGACGTTTCTTGAAACTCTATCCAGATTCTTCTCACAAGGAAATGATGGAAAAAGTAGCTGATGGCAAAAAATTATCGACAGCTGATAAACGAAAACTCAAAACTCAAAGTGTCGTTTACCAGAAAGAAGATGCCTTTTTCAGTCGTGTTTCTCTTATCGACCATTATGATGGCAAGGTTGTCTCTCAAGCTAAAAAGTTACCAGATGCCTTTTCATATCAACATCTAGGGAAATTGGCAACAGCTGATGGTAAAAAAGCAAGTAGTGGTAATACCTTTGGAATCGACAACGGTTTTTATGATATTCGTATCAAACCGAGATTGAAAGATTTAAAAAATTCTCAACGTAAATTTAACTACTTAAAATCTCCAGAATACAACGATTTGCAGTTGGTATTGAATCAATTTGCCGAAAATAATACTAATGTTCTTTTTATTATTCCACCAGTTAATAGCAAGTGGTCTGATTATACTGGACTTAACGAAGACATGTACCAAAAAGCTGTTGCCAAGATTAAATATCAATTGCAAAGCCAAGGTTTTAAAAATATTGCAGATTTCTCAAGAGACGGTGATAAAGCTTACTTTATGCAAGATACCATCCACATGGGCTGGAATGGCTGGGTCGCAATGGACAAAGCTGTTAACCCATTCTTGAACAAAAAACAAAGCAAGCCAAACTACCAAATCAACGACCAATTTCTAAGCAAAAAATGGGCTAAATACACTAAAGAGCCCGATTCATTCTATTAAAAATTCAACATGAAAAAAATCAACCCAAATTCGGGTTGATTTTTTGCTTTTTTTTACGATACTTTTTCAATCAAGTCAATCAATTTTTTAGTTTCTTCTGACAAGACAGCGTGTTTTGAGTGGGCGTAGCTGACGTAAAATGTAATGCTATCTTCTTTGACTAAAGGGATTTTGACCAGTTGATCAGAATCGCTAGTTAGAGCAATGTCAGACAGAAGTGAGATGCCCATATTTTCAGCGACCATTTGTTTAATGACTGATACATCATCGATTTTGAAGAGGACAGATGCTTTGTCGTGATAGCGATGATTTAACTGATTAAAGGCTGTTAGATGAATATTGTGTTCATCCAGCAGAATAAATTTTTCAAAGAGAATTTCTTGGAATGACAACTTTTTTTTATTTGCCAGTGGGTGATTTTTAGAAAGAACAACATAAAAATCTTTGGTAAAGAGCTGACGAATGACTAGCTGATCATTTTTTAAAGGCATTAGCGAACCTAGCAGACTAAAGTCAATTTGCCCGTCGAGAAGTTTCATCATGAGGCTTCGTGAGCCACCACGGATAGCTTTAACTTGAGAGAAGGGCTCGAGATTTTCATTTTGCTCCAGCAATTCAGTCAAAATATAGTTGCAGATAATCGGCGGAAAACCTACGGTCATCATAGGATTTAGTGATTGATGGACCTCGTTAACTGCCGTTTTGATTTGTAGCAAGACATCCTCCACGTGACTTTGGAAAATATCACCTTGTAAGGTTAATTCAGCAGTACGGTGCGAAGGATCTTTGATGACTAAGTCACAGTCCAATTCCTTTTCCAAACGCTTGATAGCGTAAGAAATTGTTGGCTGGCTGACTTTGAAATGCTGCGCTGTCCCAGTGTAGGATTTTGATTTGGCTAACTGGTAAAAATATTCTAAATCACGTAAATTCATGCCTACCTCCTTGACTTATTTTACCATAAACTTTTTGATTCTACTTATAAATAATTTTTATTAAAACTGCTGGGTTTGACTATAAGAAGCTTAGCAGTTTATAATGACCCGCATAAGATCTTTCTACATATTTAAATAGCCTATTAGGAGGAAAAGTCATGCGTGGACATGAAATTTTAAATAACCCGTTTTTAAATAAAGGGACTGCCTTTACTATGGAAGAACGTAAAGAACTTGGCTTGCTAGGAATTTTGCCACCTTACGTTCAAACAATTGAAGAACAAGCTGAACAAGCTTACCAACACTTCTTGCGTAAACCATCAAATCTTGAAAAACGTCATTTCTTGATGGAAATCTTCAACACTAACCGTACACTTTTCTACTACCTATTCAACCAACACATCGTTGAATTTAACCCAATTGTGTACGATCCAGTTATCGCTGAAACAATCGAAGAATACAGTGAATTGTACGTTGACCCACAATACGCTGCATACCTTGATATTAACCACCCAGAAAACATTGAAGAAACTTTGCGCAATGCTGCTGGTGACCGCGACATCCGTTTGATCGTTGTAACAGATGCTGAAGGTATCCTTGGTATCGGTGACTGGGGTGTTCAAGGTGTTGACATCTCTGTTGGTAAATTGATGATCTACACTGCAGCTGCTGGTATCGACCCTGCTTCAGTTATGCCACTTGTTATCGACGCTGGTACAAACCGTAAAGAACTTTTGGAAAACCCAATGTATCTTGGTAACCGCCACGAACGTGTAACTGGTGATCAATACTACGAATTTATCGACAAATTTGTTCAAACAGCTGAAAACATGTTCCCTAAATTGTACCTTCACTGGGAAGATTTCGGTCGTTCAAATGCTGCGAACATTCTTAACAAATACAAAAAAGAAATTCCAACATTTAACGATGACATCCAAGGTACTGGTATCGTAGTTCTTGGTGGTATCTTCGGTGCTATGGACATCACTGGTGAAAAACTAACTGACCAAGTTTACCTATGCTACGGTGGTGGTTCTGCTGGTGCTGGTATTGCTGACCGCGTTCACGCTGAAATGGTTTCAGAAGGTTTGACTCCAGAAGAAGCTTACAAACACTTCTTCATGATTGACAAACAAGGTCTTCTTTTTGATGACATGGAAGATTTGACACCTGCTCAAAAACCATTTGCTAAAAAACGTGAAGACTTCGCTGATTGCGGTGATATGACTAGCCTTCTTAACGTTATTAAAACAGTTAAACCAACAATCTTGGTTGGTACATCAACTGATGCTGGTGCCTTCACTAAAGAAGTTGTTGAAGCAATGTGTGAAAACACTGAACGCCCAGTTATCTTCCCAATTTCAAACCCAACTAAGAAATTAGAAGCAACTGCTGAGCAAGTTATCGAATGGTCAGACGGTAAAGCCTTCGTTGCTACTGGTGTGCCTTCAGGTACAGTAAGCTACAAAGGTGTTGATTACCAAATCGGACAAGCTAACAACGCTTTAATCTACCCAGGTCTTGGTCTTGGTATGTTGGCATCTGAAGCTTCACTTCTTACAGACGAAATGATTGGTGCGGCTGCTCACTCACTTAGCGGTCTTGTAGATCCAGGTCAACCAGGTGCACCTGTTCTTCCACCATTCCAATACGTTGCTGAAGTTTCTATCAAAGTTGCAGAAGCAGTTGCTAAAAAAGCTCAAGAACAAGGTTTGGCTCAAGCTGAAGAAAAAGATATGGCTAAAGCTGTTCGCGACCTTAAATGGTATCCAAAATATTAATTTAGGAGGATAACCATTCGTATGAAAAAATTAAAAGATATTAAAATTGCAGGTCTTTCTCTACCGCTTTATACGGCTCTGGTTATCATTTTAGCTGTTGTTATTGCTATGGGAAAATTACCACTGAACATGGTGGGAATTACCTTTATGTTAGTTGTTTTAGGTCACCTCTTTTATTTCCTTGGTGAGAGATTGCCGTTTTGGAATACTTACCTTGGTGGTGGCTCAGTATTTACTCTTCTTTTAGCAGCGGTGCTTGCCGCAACAGGTCTCGTGCCAAAATCTGTTGTTGAAGCAACATCGACTTTTATGAGTGATTGGGGCTTTCTAGATTTTTACATCGCTGCCCTTATCTGCGGTTCAATTTTGGGAATGAATCGTAAACTTTTGGTGAAAGCCTCTGCTAAGTTCATTCCTGTTGCTCTTTTATCAATGGTTGTCGGATTCTTTGCAACAGGTGCTGTCGGAGCTCTTCTTGGTCAGGGCTTTGGACATTCTGTCATGTATATCTCCTTTGCGCAAATGGCAGGTGGTATGGGAGCAGGGATTGTTCCTTTATCAAAAATCTACGCAGCAGGACTTCACACAGATGCCTCAAACGTCTTGTCACAATTAGCTCCAGCTACAACACTTGGTAACATTTTTGCCATTATTGGAGCTATCGTGATTGCGCGTGGCTTTGCTAAAACAAAATTCAACGGACACGGTGTGCTTATCCCTGTGGATAAAGATGATTTGAAAAAATCAACTGCACCACTTGACCCAACTAAGGTTGGTGTCGGAATGATGCTTGCTTTTGCCCTTTTCCTTGTTGGTGTCATTTTAAATGTCCTTGTACCAAAAGTGCATAGCTATGCCTTTATGATTATCATTGTCTTTATTCTAAAAGCTCTTGATATCGTGCCTAAAGAGTTAGAAGAAGCAGTTGTCATGTTTAACCGTGTTGTTATGGTGAATTTGACACATGCCGTTCTTGCAGGTATCGGACTTGCTATGATTGACTTGTCATCACTTGCACAAGCCATGACATGGCAATTTGTCCTTATCAGCTTAACATCAGTGGTATCAATGGGACTTGCTAGCTGGATTTTAGGTCAAGTGCTTGGCATGTATCCAGTTGAGACAGCTATCGGAGCTGGTATGATTAACAATTCAATGGGTGGTACTGGTAACATCGCTGTGCTTTCTGCGGCAGATCGCATGGAAATGATTGCCTTTGCCCAAATGGCAAACCGACTTGGCGGTGCAATCGTCCTCATCCTTGGAGGAATCCTAATCCAATTTTTACATTAATTCAACACTTTACTCCTTAAAATGTATTGAATACCCTTTAAAATTTGTGTTTACTCTGAAAAAATAGACAATATTATTACACAGAACCCCCTAGCTTGCTCACCACAGGCTAGGGGGTTATTTTTATGATAAATATTTATTTTCTTTTTGTGATTTTAGCCAAAGTGTAATAGCTAGTGCAAGTAGGTAGAGTAGGATAAAGACAATAAGAGTACTTGTGTATGATTTGGTTGCTGAGTATGTGACAGCAAGCAGCATTGGACCTGCTAGCGCAGCCATTCCCCAAGCTGTTAAAATATAGCCGTGCATGGTTGCCAACTCCTTAGCACCGAAAATATCGCTAAGATATGGTGGAATGAGTGAGAAGCCAGCTCCGTAGCAAGTCATGAGCACAGCCATGGCAATGGTGAACAATGCTGGCGCGTGAAGGAACATGAGCGATACAGTCATGAGTATATTAACAACAAATAAAATAAGGAAGGTCAGCGGACGACCGATATAGTCTGACAAGCTAGCCCAGAGCAATCTTCCAAAGCCATTGAAAATTCCCATAAGCCCAACGATAATGGCAGCTTGGTTGGCAGTCATGCCAGCTACATCTTGTGCCATAGGTGAGACAACAGAGATTAAGGCAAGCCCACAAGAAATGTTGATGAAGAGAATTAGCCAGAGCAGGTAAAATTCTACTGTTTTTAAGGCTTTTTTAGCTCCAATACCTTGACTTAATTGCTTATGACTGTCGTCAGTATCCTGTTCACTGTAGGATGGAAATTTGAGAAACTGTGAGACGATAAGCATGACCAGAAAATAAGCTCCCCCTAACAGGTAAAAGGTGTTGATAACATCATATTTGGTGATTAAAAAATGTGCAATTGGACTGGTTAAAAGAGAGGCAAAGCCAAATCCCATGATAGCTAGCCCAGTTGCCAGCCCTCGTTTATCAGGAAACCACTTGATAATCATTGATACGGGTGTGACATAGCCCGTACCCAGCCCGATACCGCCAAGGACACCATAACCAAGATAAAGCAGAAAGATACTATGCTGGGCAATAGCAAAGCCTGTCAGGACGTTTCCAGAAGCGTATAAGATTGCAGAAATGGTACCAGTAACACGAGGTCCAAATTTTTCCACAACTTGCCCCATAAATGCAGCAGACATGCCAAGACAGAAAATGGCAAGCGAAAAAGCAAAGGCAATCGCTGATTGATTCCAGCCAGTCTCAGCAATAATAGGATTACGATAAACACTCCAAGCGTAGGTAGAGCCTAGCATTAAATGCAAGATAACTCCACAACTTGCGATGACATAACGATTGTTGGTAGACATTACTTCTCCTTTTTACGAATGTTAAGACACAATGTTTTAAATAACGTTAGGATATTATTGTATCTTATTTTTGAATATAAGTAAAATAGTATTTTTATTGCACAAAAAACGAATGATAAAAAGGAGGTAATTAAGAACGTTCAGAGTTTTATAATTTGGTCAAATAAAGCTCTATTTTCATCGTATAAGTGGTGAGTAATCATGATGACAGTGAGTTCGTTTGTTTGTAGTAGCTTTCTTTCAATATCAATAGCAGTTAGCTTATCAAGATTAGATACCGCTTCGTCCATAATGACAATTGGCTTATTACCGAGTAATTCTCTAGCAATAGCAATTCTGGCAGCTTGACCTCCAGATAAATCATCTTGGAAAGTAGTATCTAAGTCTTTGCCGATAAACTTATCCACATGTGCAAAAGTTAAAACCTCTTTAAAAAAATTCTTATCCACAGAACGACCAAGCGTGAGGTTAGTACGTAATGTATCTTTAAAAAGATGAGCTTTCTGCGGAATTAAAGCAAAAATATTTTGTAAACTTTCTAGTGATATTTCTTGATAGTTATGGCTATCTAAATAAATGTCACCGTCATAATCTGTTAATTCTCCAGTTAAAATACGAATGAGTGTTGACTTCCCTGCACCTGAGCTGCCAATAAGGGCAACTTTTTCGCCTTTTGAAATTGTAAAGTCGGGAAAGGTAATTTGTTTTCCATTATCGAAACGGAGACTTAACCGATGACAAGTGATGTTTTGGTTAAAATCTGTTAGACTAATAGTTCTTTTGGTTGAAATTGTTTTAGGGTATTTATCAATTAGTTTAGTAGTTGCTTTATATGTGACGATATTGTATGCAGCTCCTCTAGTGTAATTAAATAGGCAGCTAGTTAGATTAGCAATTGAAAAGATAACCCCCGTAGTGATTTCACCCTTGATAACTAAATAACCTGTTGCAATGAAGATTATAACTTGTGCGATAATACTTGACATCATGGAAAGGGAATTAGCGCTACTTGATTCTCTAGTTAGCGTGACTTTAGATTTGATAAGTTTACTAAAATCAGTTAAAATACGATTTTTAAAAAAGTCGGTTTGATTATTGTGATAGAAGATTTCAAAGCCCTCTAGGTAGTCACTTGTTCTATTTAATGCTTGATTAGAGGTATTGGATACTTCTTCGGTTCTTAGAGCGATTTTTCCCTCAAAAACTTTAGGAATAAAATAAACGAAGGTTGTCATTATAATACTGACGATGAGTAATAACCAGTGGAAATAGATAATGGCAAAAGCATTTAAAGCGACTGTTACAATACTTTCAATAGCATCATAAAATTGTTTGAATCCATTATCTTTTAAAAGATTCATATCATTAATCAACCATGAGTTGTATTCAGATTTGGTGTGATGGTTATTGCCAGAATAAGTGTTAACAATTAAGGAATTTAGTAAATCATCTCGTATGAAATTCACTTCTTTTTGGCAGAGTTTTTCTTTCAGACTATCTTTCCAAATTTGTAGGAGACTGTAGCCAGCCCAACAAAGAACATCAATGCAAGACCAAAAAATAAATTGGTTCCAATTGCTTTTTATTAAGGCATCAAGCATCCATGTTAAAGACAGTGAACTCATAACATTAGTTGCAACCCAAAACACAATAACAATAAGTAAAATGAGATTTTCTTTTTTTAATTTCCACAAGTAAGATAGCATAACCCAAATTTCCTCTTTTGTTGAATATACCTTTATTATAAAGAATTATCGTCACAAAGCAAACGATTGCATAAGAATATTTTTGTTGAATAATATATCTAACTTTCCCTGATTTTCCTGGCACTTGCTTTGGTGTCTCTTGCGGTCTGTGTTATAATAAAACCATGGAAATATTTGATACACACACGCATTTGAATGCTGATGATTTTGCTGGGCGTGAAGCAGAAGAATTGGCACTTGCAAAAGAAATGGGCGTCACTCGACATAATGTTGTTGGATTTGATGCACCAACTATTAAACGCGCTATTGAGTTAGCTGAAGAATACCCAGAAATTTATGCCACAATTGGTTGGCACCCGACAGAAGCAGGTTCTTATAATCAAGAAATCGAGGACATGATTGTCTCAAATCTCTCACACCCAAAAGTGATTGGTCTAGGTGAGATTGGCCTTGATTACTACTGGATGGAAGACCCTAAAGAGGTTCAAATCGAAGTTTTTAAACGCCAGATTCAACTTTCAAAAGACCACAATTTGCCATTTATTGTCCACACACGCGACGCTATGGAAGATACTTACAAAGTGATTAAAGAAGTCGGTGTAGGGCCACGCGGTGGTATTATTCACTCATTTTCAGGTTCTTTGGAAATGGCAGAGCGTTTTATCGAGCTAGGCATGATGATTTCATTTTCAGGTGTTGTGACCTTTAAAAAAGCTCTTGATGTTCAAGAAGCTGCGCAAAAATTACCGCTTGATAAGATTCTAGTTGAAACGGATGCGCCTTATCTTGCCCCAGTTCCAAAACGTGGTCGTGAAAACCGCACCGCTTATACTCGCTATGTTGTAGATAAAATTGCTGAACTTCGTGGATTAACAAGCGAAGAAGTGGCAAAAGCAACATCAGACAATGCAAAGAGGTTATTTGACTGTGACTGAAAAAATTAAAATTCAAGAAGTGCTTGTTGTCGAAGGAAAAGATGACACTGCAAATCTACGTCGTTTTTATGATGTTGATACCTATGAAACACGCGGCTCAGCTATCAACGATGACGACCTTGAACGCATCGAAAAATTAAATAATCTTCGTGGTGTTATCGTCTTTACTGACCCTGATTACAATGGCGAACGCATTCGTAAAATCATCATGAATGCTATTCCAAACGTCAAACATGCCTTTTTAAATCGTGGCGAAGCCGTTCCAAAATCAAAAAGCAAAGGTCGCTCGCTTGGAGTAGAACACGCAAACTTCGAAGACTTGCAAAAAGCGCTCAAAGGTGTTTTAGGAAACTTTGATGATGACAATCAATTCGACATCACAAGAGCTGATTTGATGCGCTTAGGACTTTTGATGGGTGGCGACAGCCGTAAACGTCGTGAATACCTTGGCGAAGAACTCCGCATCGGCTATAGCAATGGCAAACAACTTCTTAAACGCTTAGAACTTTTCGGCATTACTCTAGCCGAAGTAGAAGAAGCAATGGAGAAATACGAAGAATGAAAAAAGTCGCACTCTTGCGAGGTGTCACACCAGTTGGTCAAAATCGGATTCCTAAAATGACTTATCTTGTTGAGATTTTAACAGAAGCAGGTCTTGAAAATGTTAAGACATATATTCAAAGTGGCAATATCGTTTTTGAGACAACCTTGTCTGACGATGACATTTGTGCATTGATTCATGACACGATTCAGGCAAAAATCGGTGCGGATTTATCGGTTATCCTCAAAACGCAAGTCCAGTTTACGACGGCTCTTGCTGAAAGTCCCTTTGATGAAAGCTATGACGTTTCACGTGTTCACCTTGTTTTTACAAATGACCAGTTTTCGCAGGATAAGTTAGCTGACCTGTTAGAAACTGACTTTGGTGATGAGCTCTTGCGAGCAGGAAGTGAATGCCTCTATCTCTATTTACCAAGAGAAGCCAAGAAAAAACGACTGAATACCAATTATTTAGAAAAACAATTACACATCACAGCTACCATGCGAAAGCTCAGAAGTGTTTCACGTTTAAGCCAGATGTGATACAATAGTAACTTGCATTGACAGAAACGAAAGGAATGACAAAACCTTATTCTGGGGATAACTTGTGGATAAGGTAGTTAAATAAATTATGAGAATTGCTGATTACAGTGTGACGCGTGCTGTCCTTGAGCGTCATGGATTTACCTTTAAAAAATCATTTGGACAGAACTTTTTGACAGATACTAACATTCTACAAAAAATTGTGGATACTGCTGAAATTGACAAAAACGTCAACGTTATCGAAATCGGTCCTGGTATTGGTGCTTTGACAGAATTTTTAGCTGAAAATGCTGCTGAAGTTATGGCGTTTGAAATTGACGACCGTTTGATTCCGATTTTGGCTGATACGCTTCGCGATTTTGACAATGTCAAAGTCATCAATGAAGATATCTTGAAATCAGACCTTCAAAGCCGTATCAAAGAATTTGCTAACCCAGACCTTCCAATCAAGGTCGTAGCAAACCTTCCTTACTACATCACAACACCAATCTTGATGCACTTGATTGAATCAAAAATTCCATTTGCAGAATTTGTCGTGATGATGCAAAAAGAAGTGGCGGACCGTATCTCAGCAGAACCAAATACCAAAGCTTACGGTTCACTTTCAATTGCGGTGCAATACTACATGACAGCAAAAGTTGCTTTCATCGTGCCACGTACAGTCTTTGTGCCAGCGCCTAATGTTGATTCAGCAATTTTGAAAATGACGCGCCGTGAACAACCACTTGTTCAAGTTAAAGACGAAGATTTTTTCTTCCGCATTGCTAAAATCAGTTTTGTTCACCGTCGTAAAACCCTTTGGAACAACTTGACAAGTCACTTCGGGAAAGCAGAAGAAACTAAAGCTAAACTTGAAAAAGCTCTTGAAATGGCAGAAATCAAACCATCAATTCGTGGTGAAGCTTTATCAATTGCAGACTTTGCAAAATTAGCTGACGCATTGAAAGAAGTCGGTTTATAATAAAAAAACAACTCGAAAGAGTTGCTTTTTTTATGCTTAAAATAGATGATGAGTTAAACTTGTCACTACTGTTGAAAAGTCATGCCAAGGCTGTGACATCACTAATTTATAAAATATAATCAAACTCATTGTTAATCTCCTAAAAATTTCAGTTACCAATACCGCTTTTATTATGCCATAAAATGTATAGCTGTGAACGCTCAGGTCATAAACGGTTAATATTCAGTCGCAAACGGTAAGGATTATTGAA
The DNA here is from genome assembly GCF_011387195.1 of Streptococcus ruminicola. Classification (NCBI taxonomy): domain Bacteria; kingdom Bacillati; phylum Bacillota; class Bacilli; order Lactobacillales; family Streptococcaceae; genus Streptococcus; species Streptococcus ruminicola. The sequence goes on along the minus strand of NZ_CP046919.1, from coordinate 654,735 downwards.
AACTTTACCGTTTACGATGAAAAAACAACTGTTTACGACATAGACGGTTGTTGTGCGAAAATTCTGATAAAACAAAACTTATCAATCGCGATGACAAAAACAATTTAGGAGACATTAAAATGAACAAAAAAACGATTGAACAATTTGCCCTAATGACAGCTGAAGAGCTTGCGTGTGTTGAGGGCGGAAATCAAGTCTTTGCTGGAGGCGGGGGAAAATTCACCCCTGATCAACCTTGGTGGACAAAAGCTGATTGGTGCTCAATCGCAAGTGGCGTTAATGGGGGAATGATTGTGTGTTAAATCATCTTTTAGATGATTATAGAGAAAAGCGAGTTTTATTATTGGCTTTTCCTCTTATTTTTTATGTTATCTTTTTTTACCTTTTGCCAGGATTATTAAGACAAGTATTTATAAAATATGCTACCGATGATTTTCACAAACTGATTTTTTTGTGCAGTTATTTTACTTTTGTATTTTTGTTGATGGTGTCCTATTTGCTTAAGCAAGAGGGGAAAAAGTTTTTTAAAGTGAGTTTCAAGTATCATTATATTGGGATAATTATTTTATTGTCTTTGGGAAACATTGTTCTTTCTGTTGTTCTTGCTTATTATTTGCCGTTGCCAATGAACCAGCAATTACTGAATAATAGCAGGTTAGGTGCATCAGAGAGTAGTCTACTTGTGAAGCTTTTGTGGGGAGGCGTGATTACTCTTATAAATGAAGAACTATTTTATCGCGGTATTTTGATGACAACTTATTTTAATAATTCACGTTACTACCTAGATATTTTAGTATCTACTGTTTGTTTTGCGTCTATCCATGTTATCTGGTCAGCGTGGTCGTGGTTAGATTTTGTTCAATATATTCCTGCGGGACTTTCTTTAGGTGTGACTTTTAGGTGGACAAAATCAATTTATTATCCAATATTACTGCATGCTTTGGTAAATTATCTTCCAAGAATTATTTTGGCTTTACTAAATTAAATATAAAATTTGATTTCTAAAAAGGAGTATTTATGATAGAAAAAGTAAAGAACTTACTTGCTCCAAAACTATTGGCAATATTTTTTATCTATTATCATCTATTTGGATTAAAGTTTGTAATGTTTACTATTTTAGAGCGATTTGATTTACCATTAACGGAATATCATTACCCTCTTCTTAATATTTTTACCATCCTATTTATTATTGTACTGGTGATATACCTAAGACGAAGAAGACCAGAAATATTTCAAAT